>CAZTIR010000028.1:0-17981 GCA_964613695.1 uncultured Desulfurococcales archaeon
GGCTGTAGGCTCTGATGGGGTTCTTCGATAAGGTCGGCGAGGCTCTCGGCAGGGCTGCTAGTGGTGCAGTGGGGAGGCTGCGTGTAATCAGCCACGAGTTTAGGCCTGGTGAGCTCGTCTGGGTGTATCCGGAGGAGCGTATCCCCTACGGCTCTAGGATAGTGGTGGAGCCCAACCAGGCTGCTATAATCGTGCGTAGTGGTAGGGTTCTCGGCGTGTTGAGGCAGGGCGAGTGGGTCCTCGACACTGCGCACGTGCCCGGCTTGCGTGGCGTGATGCAGGGGTTGTATGAGGGTGTCCCGCTGCCCGTGAAGATAATCTTCGTTAACGTTACTGAGCGCGACATACCCTTCGGCGGGAGGTGTAACACGAGGGACGGCGTCCCGATCCAGTACCACGGTATGGTCCACGTGGCGGTGCCGGACAACGAGGAGGATATCAAGAGGTTTGCCCTGAGGATAGCGGCGGAGGAGAAGGTCTTCACCACCGAGGAGCTCGCGGAGAGGATGAGGGTGTATATCAACGACTGGGTCGAGTCCTTCCTAGGCAGCTTCATGAGCATCGACGTCTACGCGGGGAAGGCTAGGGTCAAGCAGCTCCTCCGCGACCAGCTCGCGAGGATGGTGGCGGAGAACTGGTACCTCCGCGTGAAGGACGTGGGGATAGACGTGGATATCCCGGAGGACTGGCTAGAGAAGCTGAGGCAGCAGGGGTACATGCAGATGCTCGCCCTCGCCTCCACAAACCCCCAGGTGGCGCAATTCATGCAACAGTATGACCTCCAACGCCGCCTCATGGACGCGCTGAGGGAGGCCCGCGGCGGGAACGTGGCCGGGATAGCGCTCCTGATACCCCTCCTCCAGCAGTTCGTCCAGCAGCTCTCCGCCGCGGGGCGCGTAGAGGAGGCCAAGAGGGTTGAGAGCATCGCGAGGCAGGTGCAGGCCACCGGCGTCGTCACCGGCGAGCAGGCTGAGGAGCTGCGCAGGATAGCTGGTGGCGGGGGCGAGGGGCGCGAGGCGGGTGGCGGCGCGGTAGGCTCTCAGGCGTCCGGGTATACCCCGAGGTGCCCCTACTGCGGCGCCGTGATACCCCCGCAGCTTGCGGTCCAGAGGCCTAACTTCTGCCCGTTCTGCGGGAAGCGTATCAAGTGGTGCCCCAACGGCCACGTTGCGCCCGCAGAGGCTAGGTTCTGTCCAGTCTGCGGCGCTAGGCTGGAGTGAGCGTGGTGAGCGTTGCCCGGTGCCGGCGCGGCGGAGGGGCGCGTGGTTAGGGTATACCGGTGCAGGTATTGTGGTGCTCCTCTCCGCGTGGGCCCCGATACTATTGTGGCCGTGTGCCCCTACTGTGGCAAGCCCAACTGGATACGCGGGAGCCCCTCCAAGCTCCTCACGGCGAGGGTCCCCTCGCGGGGGGAGGCCGAGGAGTTTTTCAGGAGGCTTGTGGAGCGCGACCCGGATCTCTCCAAGCTCCGGCCCCGCCTCCTCCGCGTCGAGGCGGTGCTCCTCCCCTTCTACAGGGTCCGTGGCAGGCTGGAGGCTAGCTTCGAGGCAACGGTTGTTCTCACCGTGAGTGTCGAGAGGGTTGTGGAGGGCCGCTCGAGTGTAGAGTATCGTAGTGTTGCTGTGAGGGTCTCGGATAGCTTCGGGAGGGGTTTTGAGGCTCTCGTGCTGGGTAGGAGGGGTGTTGCCGAGTCTAGGCCCGTGGTTATGCTCGCGGATAGGCTCTGGGGTGCCCGCCTGGAGCCGTTTGAGAGGGTTTCGTGGGAGAGGGGGTTCCACGAGGCTCTCGCGGTTGAGGTGGAGGGTGGCGAGGCTGGGGCTGAGGCTGCTGGAGCCGCGTGCAGAGAGGCTAGGAGGGTTGCGGAGAGGCTTGCAGCGGAGGAGGCGGAGGGCGAGTACCTCGGGGAGGGTGTGGTCGTCTCGTCCAGGGTTGCCGATATGAGGTTCTCGTGTAGCCCACGCGTGGAGCGCGTGGAGGGGCCCTTCTATGCTCCGCTGGTGCGCGCCTACTACAGCGTCTCGGGTAGGGTCTATCGCGCGTACTTCGCGTGGGACGGCACCCCCCTCTACCGCGAGGAGCCCATGACCCTGGGTCAGAGGCTCGCGGCAGCCGCGCTCGCCTCCCTGCTCTCCGGCGCGGGGGGTGCCGCTGCACCGCTCGCCGCTCTACTACTCGGCGGCGTGAAGGGGCTTGTCGCCGGCGCTGCTCTCTTCGCGCTCTCGGCGCTGGCGGGCTACCGTATCTTCAACGCGGCTCTTCAACCGTCTAGGGTCGAGGAGGGTGTCGAGAGCTGGGTTGAGAGTATCGTCGCGGCTGTGAAGGGCGGGGGGTGAGGCTCTGTGTTGAGGAGGGTGAGGTGCCCATACTGTGGTGCGGTGTTCGAGGTGCCCGAGGGCGTCGAGTACGCTGTATGCCCCTATTGTGGCACGGTTGTGGAGATTGAGAAGGGCTCTAGGATAGCCTCCCACTACTACCCCATACGCCTCGAGGAGGATGATGCGCGCTACGCGGCGCTATCCCTGGCGTCGCAGATGCCGGGGGCGCCGGAGGACATCGCCAGCTCGGCGCGCGTCACTCGCATGGAGCTGCACGTGGTGCCTCTGTACGTGTGTAGGGTCTCCGCCTCCTGTGGCGAGCTCACGGTCGAGAGGGAGGAGGGCGTGCTAGCGTCGCGCGAGCCTCTGCCGGGGCTCACCAGGGGCTACCGGTTCCCCAGCATGGGCCGCGAGGCCTACAACCCGGGGGTCTTCGGGAGGGTTGACAGGTTTCACCAGGTTGAGGTGCCCGCCTCCACGGCCTGCAGCACTCTAGCCGAGAGGCTGGGCGCCACCCTCAGCCTCGAGGCCATGCTCGCGGGCTGCAACACAACCCCAAGCCTTTCGAGCAGCGTCCTCGGCTTAGCCCACTACCCCTTCTGGCTAGTGGAGTACGAGCACCCCCTCACCCCCAAACCCCTCAAAGCGGTTGTAGATGCTGTCGACGCGCGCGTGGTCTACCTCGAGTACCCTAGGAGCCTTGCAAAACGGGCGATGCTAGCTGCTATCAGCGTGGCCGGTCTCCTACTCGCAGCGGTCCTCGGCACCGCTGCAGCTACAATAGCTCAGCTAGACTGGCCCATCTCGCTAGCCCCGCTCGCCTCCTCGCTGCTCGCGGCCGGCGCCACGGTCTCGCCAGGCCTCCGGAGGGCTGCAAGCAGGATAGGGGTGTACACGTGGAGCCCCCAGGGGGGTGTAGAGCCCCGCGTGCGTCTCGAAGCCTAGCGGCCTAGCAGCTTCGAGATGAGCCTCCTGGCTCTCTCCAGGAGCCCCGGCTCCCCGGGGCCCGCGAAGCGGAGGAAGCGGCTCCTCTCCTCATAGACCCTCCTCGCTGCCGAGATAGCCTCGGCGAGCTCGCCGGCGAGCTTCTCGAGCCTGGACGAGTCGCCCCTCTTAGCAGCGTCTAGCAGCTCCACGGCCTTAGCCGCTATGGCCTCCGCGAGGCCTATGAGCGTGTCGTCTATCTCGCATAGTTTGAGCAGCTGCTCCTCTCGTATAGCCTGAACCGCGCTGACCGGGGCCCACCCGGCATCCGCGTAGAGTATGTCTGAGGAGAGCCTCTGGGCCTCTAGGGAGAGCTGCTCGAGGAGCCTAGAGTAGCGGGAGAGGCTCTCCCCCCGCCGGGGCCCGGTGGGCGTCAGGGTGGGTATGCTGGAGAAGAACTCCTCAGCCGCCCCTGCAGCCACAACCCCCCTCGCCTCGTCTATCCTCGAGACCGCCTCGTCGATCCTGGACGCCACGTACCTCCGGATTAGTACGTCAGCCTCTCTCAGCTTCTCTCTGCGCAGGTAGCCGCGGGCTCCTGGGATTGTGGAGAAGAGCCGCTGGACCCAGGCGTAGTGGGGTCTCACGCAGATCTCGTAGCCGGGCCCATGTTCTTCGCTCATCACGCCGCTCCTCGGGTCACTACGAGCCCCCAGCGTTAATGTTGATGTCTTGGCGTCTCGCCGGCTTATAACACCCCTCAACACATCTCAGACCCCATGCTGGGGTCTAGAGCCGTGCGGGTATGCGTCGCGACCGACGACGGGGTTAAGGTGAAGATCGGGCATTTTGGTGACGCCGCGTACTACCTTGTCTACGAGGTGAGGGAGGGTAAGCCGGTCCTAGTGGTGCGCGTCGAGAACCCCTACCGCGGTAGCCACGAGCACGGCGAGGAGGCTGAGGAGAGGGGCAAGAGGAGGGGTATACTAGAGCTGCTCAAGAGGTATGGCTGCGACGCTATAGTCGCAACGGCCTTCGGGCCCGGTGGGAGAGAGTTCATGGAGAGGCATGGGCTCCGCGTTTACACGGTGAGGCCTGGCACCGAGGTATGGGAGGCTCTCGAGAGCATAGTGAGGGGCTCCTGATGGAGTGTAGTGAGGAGCGCATAGCGAGGGAGGACGCGCTACGCTACCTCATGGAAGCGGGGGGCGAGGCGGACCTCTCCGAGGTTGTTGTCGAGCTCGGTGACCGCGAGCTCGCGGAGAGGATTGTGGAGGAGCTTGCCGCGGAGGGCCTCGTGGAGAGGAGGGGCTCTAGGCTAAGGCTCACGGGGAGGGGTGTCGGGGAGGCGGAGAGGCTCCTCGAGAGGCACAGGTTGTTGGAGAAGCTCCTCTCCAGGTATTTCAGCGAGCCCCACCGCCTAGCCCACAGCCTCGAGCATGTCGAGCTGGACTCGAGGCTCTTGGAGAGGCTGTTGGAGGCCGGGTATAGGTGTAGGCTCTCGGATCTCAAGCCGGGTGACTCGGGGAGGGTTCTCGCCCTCCTCGAGCCTAGCCCGAGGCTAGAGGCGAGGCTGTACGGTGTTGGCCTCATGCCGGGTAGGAGGTTTAGGGTTCTCGCGCGCCTCCCGGGCGTGGTTGTGGTTGAGGTTGGGGGTAGGATGGCTGCCCTCGACGAGAGCGTGGCTGGCAAGGTTCTCGTGGTGAGGGAGGTTGAGGAGGTACATCCTCGTCGGTCAGCCGAACGTGGGCAAGAGTAGCCTCCTGAGAGCCCTCACCGGGGCGCAGGTTAGGGTCTCCAACTACCCGGGGACCACGGTTGAGCTCTACACCGCGAGGGCGGTGATAGGGGGAGTCGAGTACGAGTTCGTGGATACCCCTGGGGTCTACAACCTCTACCCGAGTAGCATAGAGGAGGAGGTTACAACCAGGCTCGTGCTGAGCGGTGACTACGACGCGGTTATAC
The DNA here is from genome assembly GCA_964613695.1 of uncultured Desulfurococcales archaeon. Classification (GTDB taxonomy): domain Archaea; phylum Thermoproteota; class Thermoprotei_A; order Sulfolobales; family Pyrodictiaceae; genus Pyrolobus. The sequence goes on from CAZTIR010000028.1 coordinate 5,205, forward strand.
TGGTTGCGGATGCGACGGCCATAGAGAGGAGCCTCCTCCTCGCCGTCGAGCTGGCGGAGCTAGGCGCGCCCATGCTCATAGCCGTGAACTTCTGGGAGGAGGCCGAGGAGAAGGGCATAATCATAGACTACGAGGGCCTCGAGGAGGATCTCGGCGTGCCCGTGGTTAGGGTTAACCCGGTGCGCGGTAGGCTCGAGGAGCTCCTCGAGAGGCTGGGCGAGGCTCGTAGGAGCACGCTGCGCGTGCGCTACGACGACCACGTAGAGGATGCTATAGCGAGGGCCATGGAGTGCACGAGAGAGGCTAGGAGGCTAGACGCTAGGGGCCTGGCGGTCAGGCTGGTTGAGGGCGACCCGGTGGCTCTTGAGCTCTATGGCTGCCCGGCGGCCGAGGAGGCTAGGCGTAGGCTTATCGAGGCGGGCCACGACCCCTACAACGACATCGAGGTTACTAGGGCTGGTTACGCCCTAAGGCTCGCGGAGAGGAGGGTTAGGATAGAGGCTAGGGTCTCTAAGCCCAGCGTCATAGACCGGTTGATGCTCGAGAAGCCCGTGGCCGCCATAGCGGCTGCTGTAGCACTGCTCTTCGCCATTATAGCCCTCGTGGTGGTTGCGGGCGGGGCGGTTGCAAATACACTCGACAATCTCCTCTCTCCGCTCCTCGAGAGGCTCCTGACCAGGCTCAAGCCTCTCGGGGTTGCAGGGTACGTTGCCTCCGAGGCTCTCATAGCCGTGTACGCCCAGTATACCGCCGCTCTCCCCTACGTGGTGGCCTTCTACGTTATACTCGCGGGGCTCGAGGATAGTGGTTTGCTCGCGAGGCTCACACTCCTCCTCCACACCGTCTCGAAGAGGCTGGGGCTGCACGGGAAGGCGTTCATACCGATGATGGTGGGGCTCGGGTGCAGCGTGCCAGCCACGATAGCTGCTAGGGTGTTGCCGGGGATGGGGCAGAGGATTGCGGCGATAGCGGCGCTCGCCTTCATACCGTGCTCGTCGAGGTCGAGTATAGTGTTTGGTGTTGCTGGCAGGGTTGCTGGCATAGCGGCCGCGCTGGGCGTGTATGCGCTGGGCTTCGCGCTAGCCCTGCTCGTGGCGTCGCTGACGGCGAGGCTACTGGGTGGTGGCGAGGAGGCTCTCTTGGTGGAGGATGTTCCTCCTCTACGCCGCCCGACGCTGAGCGGAGTGGCTCTCAAGACGTGGGAGAAGCTACGCGAGTTCATACTCGTCGTGACGCCCCTGGTCGTGGTGGGTGGCGCCGTCTACGGTCTGCTCGAGGAGACGGGGGTTGTGGCTGCTAGCGTTAGCATCCTAGCGCCGCTAGCTGCGCTTCTCCACGTGCCGCCGGCGGCGCTCATACCCGTCTTCTACGGCTTCATCCAGAAGGATCTCGTGGTTTCCATGCTCGCGGCTGTCCTCGGCACACCCAGGTACTGGGAGGTGCTGTCCCCGAAACAAGCGGTGACCATCACCCTCGCGGCCACGTACCAGGTGCCCTGCATCATAGCCTACGCGGCCATGGTGCGGGAGCTGGGGTTTAGGAGAGCGACTCTACTAGCACTAGTCCTGGACTCGCTGGGGCTCCTAGTGGCAATCGCCTACGCCAACCTCCCCGTGTAAGCATCCTAGCCGGGGAGGCTCGCGGGGAGAGAATCGAGGAGTCTTATGGAGCCCACCCTTGCCCCACTCTCGTTTATAAGCATGCTGGCGTGGGCTGCTAAAACGGCTTGAGGAGCGCGGATGCCGCGAGACGAGGGCTGCTGCACGCAACCCTCCTGAACATACTCTGGTCCATGCTCCACTCCCTCCTCTTCATCGCCGCGCCGCTCGCGGTGAAGGTATCGGGTGGAGGCGACTGGCTGCTGGGTCTCGCCGCGCTGCTCTACGACGCGGGGTATGCGCTCCTATCGCCCCTGGCTGGTAGCCTCGGCGACAGGGGGTATAGGAGGACCCTCATAGTGGCGTCCCTGGCCTTCATGCTCTCGTCTCTGGCGCTGCTCGAGGCCAGCGTGTGGAGCCGGGAGCCCCTCTACGCTGTGGCGGCTAAACTGCTCCTCGGTGTTGCTGGCGCCGCGGCCACCCCGAATATAGCCGCGTTGTTTGTCGACGTGGGTGTGGTCTCGGGGCTGCGCGTCGAGACCATACTAGCGAGGTACTATGGGGCCTCGACCACGATAGGCTGGTTCGCGGGCTATGCGCTAGGAGGCCTCTTCTCGAGGCTCCTTGGCTTCGAGGAGGGCGTGGCCCTCTACGGCCTCGCGGTAGCCTCCCTACTAGCCCCCGTCGCCGCCGCCATGCCTAGACCCCCGGTCCACATGGAGCATAGGCTGCCGGCTCTACGCGCTAGGATAAGGTTCCACCACGAGAGGGTTCTGCGCGCCAGGTTCCCGGGTGCACGCCGCCTCCTAGAGAGGCTGACGAGAACACCGCTGCTCGCCGCGTACCTTGCTACTGTCGCAGCCTTCACGGGTATAGGCGTGTTCTTCGCGCTGCTCCCAGCCTACTGGCTGGAGAGGGGGCTAGAGCCCTCCAGCATAATGCTCGTGGCGTCGGTGCACACGGTGGCCTCTAGCCTGACATACCTCTACGCCGATAGGCTCGTCTCTAGGCTGGGTGCTGAGAGGAGCCTAGCACTAGCCTATGCTCTCAGAGCCCTCGTCTTCTACGAGCCGGTTGCCACCAGCACCCTCCCCGCATACCAGCAGGCAATTGCGACCTACACGCTCACCGGCGTGACCTGGGCCCTGTTGAACACCAGCCTCAACACGCTCGCAGCCAAGCAGCCTGGCGGTAGGGGCGCTAGGCTAGGAGCTATGCAAGCCGCTGCGAGCACGGGCCTAGTGGCCGGCGACGCTATAGCGACACTGCTCGGCGGCATAGCAGGGCCTAGCACGTGGTTCACGGTAGCCTCGCTCATGGAGGCGCTAGCGGCTACCATACTAGCCCTCAGCACTCGTGAAGCCACTACACCCCGGCCGGCGTGGAGGGGGTTGAGGCGCGTTAGGATGCCCTCCAGGAGGCTGGGCTGAAGAATACTATCCGCCGATGGAGCCCTCGTGAGGGTGGTTGCCGAGTGATAGTGGTCATAGTGAGGCTGTTCAAGGAGATACTGGCTCGTGGACTTGTGCGTGGCCTGCGTAAACGGGTTGTCATCGTTGCTCTTCTCGCCGCGCTCCTATGGCTGGTCTCCGGCGCCTCCTTCTACTACGTGGAGGCTATCGTGGAGCACCATAGTATAGACTTGTGGTCGGCGCTGTACTGGGCCCTCGTCACCATGTCCACGGTCGGCTACGGCGATATTGTACCCTCGCGTGGCCTCGGGTGGCTCGTGGCAGGCTTCACGATAGTGGCCGGTATCACGGTGTACTCTCTCTTCGTCTCCACCCTTGCAGACTTGTTTATGGAGGCGGGGCTGCGTAAGACACTGGGCCTCGCGCCTTTGAAGGGGAAGGAGATACTCGTTATAGGGGATGCACCGGAGTGCAGAGACCTCGTCGACGAGCTTGTCGCTAACGGGCTCGGCGGTAAGACCGGTTGGCTGCTCACCCAGAGACCCGAGACCGAGCCCCCGGTCGACTATATGATCGGCGATCCGAGGAAGAAGAGTGACCTGGAGAAGGCTGGTGCTGGTAGAGCACGGGTTATAGCACTATGCCTCGAAGACGACAGCGCCGCGCTGCACGTCGCCCTCTCGGTGAGGAGGGTTAACCGCGACGCCCGGCTAGTCGCCGTGGCTAGGAGCCCGGAGACGGAGGAGTTGCTGAGGGAGGCGGGGGTGGATCACGTTGCCAGCGCCTCTCTACTCGGGCGCGTCCTAGCCTCCGCCGTCTTCGAGCCCCTCGTTGCCAGGTTCATAGAGGAGGTCTCAACGATACACGGCACGGGCGACCTCGTGGAGGTGAGGGTGGGGGATGAGCTAGCCGGGGTGAGTGTGGTGGAGGCTGAGAGGCTTCTGGGGGAGAGGATGGGCTCGCGTGTCAAGATACTAGCTGTCTCTACGGGCGAGGGCTTCGTCCTAGCCCCTCCCGGCGACATGCGCCTCGAGAAGGGCTACAAGCTTGTCGCTCTCCTGGCGCGCTCTAGTCCCCGCTAGCCTCGAGCATCCTACTCACAAGCCTCGCGAGCGTCACGTACTCGCGCCACGCTAGGAGAGCGGTAAGCCACAGTATCGCTGTTGCGAGGGGGTCTCGGTTTGCGAGCGTGTAGCCTATGGCGGCTCCCGTTAGGGCGGCGGCTTCCACGAGCTTCCTCGGGACTAGGCGGCCGCGTATACTAACATAGAGCGAGAGTAGCCCCGAGGGCCTCCTAGCCACGTACCCCTCTCCCCTCTTCTCGACAAGCCCGAGCCTCAGGAGCCTCTCGAGGTGATGGTAGGCTGTTGAGACGCTGCGGAACCTCATAGCCCTCTGCAGCTCGCGCGGCGTTACAGGATCCCTATGCCTCAACAGGTATAGGTAGACGCGTAGCGCCGTACCCCCCAGCAGCTGGAGCGGGTCACGCCCCTCGCTATCCTTCACCCGTGGCACCATTCTACTCTACGATCTTGGGGGTATAGGCTCGAAACTCTCGAGCACCGAGCCTCGAACGGCTAGAGATAGCAGCCTGTCCCCCGCCTATCATGCGTGGGTGACGGCGCGTGGAGAGGAGGGACGCGGTACTAGCCCTCATGAGCCTCGTAGTCGTCCTCTCGGCTGTGCTGCTGGCGGCTAGGTACGTGCCACGAGAGGGCTGGATAGTAGCCCACACCACCACATCAACGATCATCACTACGGCGGGCAGCGTAGCGAACACAGCGGTAAGAGTGGCTAGCACCACAATAGCCACGAAGAGTAGCACGTCGTGGACGAGCACAGCTGCCACTACCACCATTACTACCCGGCCTACTGCCTCATCCACCGAGACTAGCCGGTCGAGCCCTACGCTACAATCCGGCGGCGTTAGGGTAGCGTCCCTCGTGGAGGGCTTCATAGCGCCGAGCGTGGAGAAGCTCGTGGAGGGCCTCGCCTCCTACGCGACCACGTTCACAACCGCTAGGGTAGTCACCGCCATCCCTACTGCAACCCAGGCTACGAGCTTGGAGAGTACGGCTGGCGGCCGCGAGACCGGCACCAATGTTGCGATCCCCGGCGTGGATGAGCTCGACACTGTGAAGCTCGTGGGAGGCCTGCTATACGTTACGGGCGTACGCGAGCGTCTCGTGTATCGCGTCAACCTAACGTCCCGCACGCCGCTCGAGCCCCTGGAGCCGTGGAGGCTGGTCTCGCGTAGCCTAGCCGCCAGGGTGGTGGTTGAGGTTGGTGGCAGGGTTGTTGTGAATAAGAGCCTGGAGCCTAGGCTACGCCTCCGCGGCCTCGTGAGCCTCGGGGGCGGAGTTGTTGCTGTTGTGTCGAGCGTGTACTGGCCATGGATTCCTCTCAGCCCCTCACCCCTCCCTAGCGAGGAGACGCTCATAATAGTCTATAACGGGTCTCGAGCATCGTGCATTGTCAGGCTGCCGGGTCACCTGCTGGACGCGCGTGGCTACAATGCAACCCTCTGGGCCCTCATATGGAACCCGGTGTTCCACATAATGCCTTTGAAGGCGCCTCTGAAGGCTGGGCGGGTGCCCGCGAGCCCACCGGGCCTCCTAGTGGCGGTTGTTGATGCAAGCTCGTGCAGGGTCCACCGGGTCGCGTTTAGGAGGCTCCCATTCCGCGCCCTGCTGCTAGTAGAGCCTGGGGGCAGGGCATACCTCCTAGCAAGCTACCTTACGCTACACGGCCCCGCCACGCTCCTAGTAAAGCTCGTGTACAACGGGTCGAGGCTGGCGGCCTCTAGGGGCGTTAGGCTCAAGGGTATGCTGCCACGCAACTGGCTGGCCGCCATACCCTACCGTGGCCACCTCCTCGTGATACTGGAGGATGTGAAGGGCTTCAACCTCTACACCATAGACCCCCGCGGCCTGAGAACCGAGGCTCGTCTACGCGTGCCGAGGCCTCGCGAGGCCGTGCACGCCATTAGGCTGATAGACGGGAGGCTCTACATAGTCACGTTTAGGCGCATAGACCCCCTCTTCGTAATAGACGTGAGCGACCCGCTGCACCCGAGGCTCTTGGGGTGGAGGAGGGGCCCAGGCTTCGACCAGATACTCGAGCCGCTGGGCGACGGGCTGGTGGTCGGCATCGGGTACGAGAGGGGCCACCTGAGGCTAACCGTGTACAGGGTGGCGGGCAACTATAGCCTAGTGCCGGTCGACAAGAGGCTGTTCGAGGCGTGGGGGAGGCTACTACTAGCGCCGTGGGGCTATAGGCTGTTCACCAGCGGCTACGGCATCGTAGCATACCCCGTCGTCGCGGAGGGCTCGGAGAAGGTGCTGGTGGCTAGGGTGGCTAGCAACGGGACCATACTCGAGGCGAGGCTGCTGGAGGGGCGCAGAGCCCTAGTCTATCACGGAGAGCTCATAATTATAGGCGCGAGTAAGGTCACCGTGTACGACGCCAGGAGACTATCTAGGATAGCCGTGATACCCCTAGCGCCGGGTAAGAGAGGCTAGCGAAACCGGTTTCCCCCGCGCACCCTCCCCCTAGCCTCCGGTCGTTTCTTCTTGACGAGGGTCGCGCTCGTATCGGGCGGCAAGGACTCGTTCTACGCCGCTATGCTCGAGAAGCCCCTAGACCACCTCGTGGTGCTAGTCTACGAGTTTCCCAGGCCCTCCCCACACCTTCTGAACCTTGGGAAGAGCCTGGAGGCCTTGAGAGCCCTCGGCGCCCCAGTGACGGTCGCGTGGCTTCCGCGTGGACGCGAGTTCCAAGAGACGGTTAAGCTGCTAAGGTTTCTAAACACAAGCGTTCTTGTAGCAGGCGACGTGTACGTAGAGGATCACCTCCGCTACATGGAGAGGGTGGCGGCAGAGGCTGGCGCGAAGCTACGCGAGCCTCTATGGGGCGAGGATCCAGAGGAGCTCCTCTACCGGGAGATTGAGGCTGGAATACGAGCCGTCATAATAGGGTGCGAGGAGAGGCTGCGGGCATGGCTCGGGGTCGAGATAGGCCGCGAGAATGTAGCGGCGTTCGCTGAGGCTGCTAAGAGGCTTGGAGCCGATCCTCTCGGAGAGCGCGGCGAGTACCATACACTCGTTGTAGACTCCCCTCTCCACGAGAAGAGGCTCGAGTATAGGGTGGTTGGGGAGGTGGCGGCGAGAGGGTATAGACTACTGAGGCTATTGTGAGAGTGTGGTGGGGCCGCCGGGATTTGAACCCGGGCCACCAGCGCTCCAGGCGGACCCCGGCGCGGGGTTCGCACCCCAGGCTGGCATCCTAGTCCAGGCTAGACGACGGCCCCAGAACCCGATGAGGTCTAGCAGCGTAGGGTGGTTTATTAGCATTGCTTCTCGCTCACGAGGTGCATCTTGACGCCCGTCGCGGCTCCAGCCTCATAGACGATGCTGGCCGCCTCGACCACGTCACGCGCCCCACCGTCTATAACCACGCACGCGCGTATACCGCTGTGACCCGCCAGCATGTCGGGCGTGAGGGGTGTCATGGTGCCTTTCAGGTAGAGCGAGAGGAGTGCGTTACCCAAGGCTGCTAGTAGCCACCCTGGCTCCCTACCGGCGGGCATTACCAGGCCCCCGCGCTCGACAATCCTCCTCCTCAGCTCCGAGACGAACCTGAGGTACGGCTGGACGTCCTGGACGCTAACCTCTAGGCACGCGCGTGGCATACGCTGACGCCGCCTGTTGCCCCGGGGCGGGCGGGGGCGTTATAGGGGGCTTGAACGGGTATACATGAACGGGGTTGACATGGAGGCTAGGAGGAGCTTCCGGCTAGGCACTGGGCCCATACGCGATATTGTAGCCAAGGCGGCTGAGATGTATAACAGGTATCGCGGCGCAGAGGCTAAGGCGGAGGTCATCAAGGTGACTGGCGACAAGATATACGTGAAGATATACGGCAGCTTCTGTCTAACATGCGGGGTCAACGACTGGGTCGACGACTTCCGCTACATACTCGAGGATCTGGGTGTCGAGGCCGAGCTCGAGAAGATAATCGAGCCTCCCGACCCGGAGGCGCCCTGGAGGATAGGCGTTTTTAGAGTGAAGAGTGTGGCTGGCGAGAAGGGTTAACCCGCTACATCCTCTCCTAGAGTATGGCGTGGTGTCGTGTTCCAGAAGTGGAGGTTCTACGTGGTCCTCGACGGCTTCGAGAAGCTCTACATCCGTGACTATAGTGGTAAGCTCGTGAAGAGCATAGTCTATCGTTGCTCTGCGACGGCGAGGAGGGTGATAAGTAGTAGAGAGGAGGAGGTCGTGAAGAGCATCCTGGTATCGCCCCTCTACAAGCTCGTAGAGGCTGGCAAGCCCCGCGCCCTCTACCCGGGGGCTCCGAGGCCGAGCGGTGAGCCCGAAATACCGGTCCTGCATGGCGGCAGCCTCGTCTGGTTCGAGATTGGTGTGGCTTCGTCAGCGGCCCCGGTTATAGAGGAGCTGGTGGAGTGCCTGGGTGATGGCCTTGTTCTCGAGAACTTCTGGGGTGTTGAGAGGCTGGTCGTTAGGGGTGAGAGGGCTCTCCTCTACTACCGGTTCGAGCCTGGGAAGCCCATCGTGAGGCTCAGGGGCGGCGGTGCTGTGAAGATCACGTTTGCCGCTCCAACCCTCCCCACCAACCCCTGGAAGAGTAGTAAGTGGAAGAGGTTGCTGCCCGCGCCCGAGTACCTTCTGGCTGTTAACGCTCGCTCCCTCTACGGCGACGACTATGCCTCGGCGCTCATAAGCGCCTCTAAGATCCTCTCCCCCTCCCCGACGATAATGAGGACCGTATTCATCCGCTACTATTACTACGAGGGTAGCCTGCTCCCCGCCCTCGTGGGCTACGCCAAGTTCTACGTCGACCTCGAGGATGCTGGAGAGGCGGAGGTCAGGATTGCTGAGGATCTCTTGAGCCATGCTGCAGTGATGGGGGTTGGTTCGGGGAGGGCGGCTGGTTTTGGCAACGTGTGGGTAGAGGAGGTTGGTAGCGAAAATACGGGCTGAGGCTATGGTGGCGTAACGGGGATGAGGCGCTGGGGGCTCCGCGAGCCCCGCAGGGGGCGGTGAAGAGTAGTCCCATCACCGACCCCCGCAAGCCCCTCATAGTCGTCGAGCACTGTGAGGATCACTTGTCGCGGTGGCTGCTCTACGAGTATGAGGATGTCGCGCGCCTCGTTGGACGGGAGAGGCTCGTCTTCACGCGCGTGTCTCGGAGAGAGTGGTGCGAGAGGCTCTCAAAACTGGGGAGGTGCTACCGGGAGAGCGTCTCGGAGCTAGGTGGCGTGTTGTGGAGGGAGCCGAGGGAGGTTATAATCCTCGACCCCTCCGCGGATAAGCTCCTAGAGCCGAGCGACATACCCGGTACGCGCGTTGTCGTGATAGGCGGGATTCTCGGCGATCATCCGCCCCGCGGCAGGACTAGGAGGTGTATCACGGAGCGCCTGAATGGTGCTCGAGCCCGCAGCCTGGGTCCGCACCAGCTTAGCATCGACGGGGCTGTCTATGTGTACACGCGTGTCGAGGAGGGTGTGGAGCCCACGAGGGTGCCTCTCGTTGTGAAGCCCCGGCTCGAGCTCGAGATGCTTCCGGGGATTCGCTTCGAGGTCGAGCTGCCCTTCGCCTACCCTATCGTGGACGGTAGACCCCTGATACCCGAGGGCGTCTTAAGACTGCTTAAGAGCGGCATGGGGTTCTACGAGGCGAGTAGGCTAGAGTAGGGGTGGCGGTCACCATTGTAGCCTATACCTTAGCACTCCAACGATTCCACCGAACGTCTTCTTAATCCACTCCGCCTCAGGGAAGTCCTCGGGCAGGTAGTAGACCTTGGTCCCGTACTTCTTAGCCTCCTCCGCCCACGCCTCCGCATCCTCCCGGTTCTCGTCTATGAGTATGAACTTGAGGGCCCCCATCTGGAGGGCGTTCTTCACCTCCTTCTCGCCGTAGACTGCTAGCCCGTCGTCCTTCGCCAGGTGGTACTTGAACTCTTCTATAGCCTTCACGAGGTCTATGTACTGCTGCTCTTTGATAACGTTCTCCGCCTTCATTACGAGCTCGCGGAGGCCAGCCTCACCCTGGTAGGCTACGTCGAAGAGCTGGCCGACGATCTTCTGCCTAATCCTGTAGTCCAGGTATCCGCTGTCAAGGAAGTCCTTCTTAGCGTAGCCCGGTCCACCCACGATGATCGCCTTTAGGACGCCCTTCTCGATGAGGGGTAGGAAGTGCTTGGCAGCAGCCTCGGCAACCTCCTTGAAGAACTCGTCGACAGCCTGCTCTATGAGCCTATCGAAACGCCTCTGGCTCTGGCCTCCCTTATGGTGCTTACCCGGCACGAAGCCCTCAAGCTCCTCTAGCACCTGTATCCTAGTGCCCTTCAACAAGCCTATCGTAGCCTGATCCCTCTCTATGATCATGAGGCCGTAGGCGGCTTCGTGCTCGAGCATCTCCTCTAGGAACTCGGTGTGGAACCACTTGTCGGTACGGTAGAAGAAGACGGGGACCGGCTCCGGCGGGGAGAACATGAGGCAGATGAAGTCACCGGTGTTCATATCCTCGCCGCAGAATATCACCAAGCCGTTCTCCGGCACCTTCGTTATCTTCGACAACCTCTCCATCGCGGAGGCTAGTGCCCTCTGCACAGCGTCACGCGTCCTCTTCAGCTTGATGTTATCGGTTATAGAGTACTCCTGGCGCAGCAGAGACATGACATCGCTCACGGGCCTACCCGGCGGGATATAGAGGCTCAACAGGACGGTAGCGGGCGCCTTCCACTTCTTCAACTCCCTGATGATCTGTTTCAACGTCTTCTTATCCACCTTGGGGACTTGATAGCTCGTACCCCGTCACCCCTAAAACCCCACCCACCCCAACGCCTATATAGCCTAGCCCCCGGGACGGAAACGTGAACGTCAAGGCTAGGGGGGAGCCCCGGTCCAGACCCCCACCCGTCTCATCACTGTGGCTGTCAGGCGCCGTCCATCTCGTCAACCCGGGGCCTCTAGGAGGCTGCTAGACCCGCGGGGGTTTAGGAGGCTCGGTGGGATTCGCACCGGTCACGGGCCCGCGCCTCCCCCAGGCAGAGCCTCCTCACGGCCCGGGGGAGTGGCGGAGGAGAGCCCCTCGCCCCTTCTACGCCCCCTCCTCGGGGGGGCATCCGGGGCCTCCTCGGGGCCCACACCGTGTCTAGCATATGGTGCTTCGCACGGGTTTATACCTTCCCGAGGGGCCGGTGTTTTGAGCGATGTAGTATGCTTCGGCGACGATTCCGGTGTTAACGTCAAGTGTAGCTGCTTCTCGGTGGCGCTCGTGTGCTTCAAGAGGCTTAGCGGCTATCCACTACTCAAACACGGTGCCAGCCTACTGGGGGAGGTTAGGAGGCTCCTCGGCTGGGAGAGCGGCGAGCTAAAGTATAGGAGGGTTGAGAGGAGGGCTAAACGCCTCGGGATCAGCGTAACGAGGCTCGTATCCCTTGTGGTAGCCGGCTCCGTGGCGAGCGGGTCTCTGCGCGCCCACTCGAGGGGAGAGCCTCTAGAGGAGCGGGTAGGAGCCCTACGGAGACTGTTGAATGTGCTGGGTCTCGAGAAGCCACTCCTCGTTCTCGACCATGGCCTCATACCCGGGAGCGAGTCGAGAGCCTCGAGGATGCTTGGGCTTCGCGTGCGCTTCGCCTCGAGCGGGTCTACCCCCGGTATACAGCTTGGAGACCTGCTGGCCGGCGCGTGCTACCATGGGGTGTGGTGCAGCGTGGACGAGTGTGGAGAGGAGGAGCGGGTAGGTTAGAGCTAAGAGCGGGAAAAGGGGGAGCAGGGCGGGAGAGGCGCTGCGAGCTTCTCACTGTGACCTTGCTTCTGCTTCTGCAGGCTTGGGTGCCGGTCTCGCAGCCTCCTCTCTCACTATGCCTAGTTTCTTGAGCCTCTCGGCCCAGCGTGGATGCTCCTCGAGTATGCGGCGTAGCGGCACTTTACCATAGAGCCATGTCGGGTCCATGGGGAATATCTTTGGCCTGAAGTGGGTGTATCCCAGGTGCACCATGAGTATGAACGTTACCGCCAGCACCGCCTCCTTGACGTGGGTCGTCCAGAGTATGCCGCCTAGCACCTGGTTCCCGTAGAGGAGCATGATTACGCCCGGTATGCCCAGCACCAGCATACCCCAGTAGACGCCCCAGTACTCGAAGAGCTGCTCCACGTCATACTTGTCGTAGGGCTCCGGGCTCTTGCCGAGCAGCACCCTAACAACGCTGCGCAGGAACCTCCTAGAGTATATGTCGAGCATGGGGAACCTCTCTCGGAGCGGCTCTCCCCTAGCCTTGGCGGCCAGCAGCTTACCACCATAGTATATCGCGTGGACTAGCATCAGAGCGCCCATCGCTATACCGCTCGTAACGTGTATCAGCATGAGCGTCTGCCTATCGGCCAGCACGTGCCCCATCATGGCGAAGCCGGTGATAGCGCATATCGTGAATGTTAGCAGGACCCAGAAGTGCTGGAACCTCTGCCAAACCGTGAGCTTCTCCACCCAGACGTCACGCCGCCCCTCCTCGCTCTTGTAGTAGATCCTCCACTTGCCAGCCTCCGGCGCCTCCCTCAACAGGTTAGCCGCCACCCACCATGTGCCCACGACGCCGATGACTATCACCAGAACATCGAAGCCGAGTGCTATGAGGTGCCTCCACCATAGAGCCGAGGTTACCGGTAGTCTAGCCATCTCGGCTAGCCGTACCGGCCCCTCCTGCACGAGCGGGAGTATCGCGTAGTAGTAGATGATGCCCCAGCC
>CAZTIR010000029.1:0-16955 GCA_964613695.1 uncultured Desulfurococcales archaeon
ATTTTAAGCCCATGAAATATTTACTTAAAAAGCTTCCGTACGGCACCGTCTTTGCAAGACTGTTCATCCAGGATCATGGACTTAGGCGCGTCTAGCGGCGCGGCAGCGCACCCCCTCATCTTATTACGCGGCTTCGCGTGGCATCGTGCCCGCGGGGTTGAGGAGAAGCCCTGGTTTCCGACGCTAGGGCGGGTGAGGTGTTCAGCGGCGGCCGACCCTCCTAGCGATGCTGAATCCTAGCCAGGCTGAGCCCCGTGATGAGTGGACCCGCGCTTAGCCGCGAAGAGCCCATAATCGTCTACTATCACGACTGCTTCCCTGAGCGCGGTCCTCCAGCTAGGCTTCTCTAGCATCACTCTAGCCTCCTCCGGCGTCCATGTTATGGGCTCGAGCGCCTCTAGGCCGTTGGGCGGCTCGGGTAGGAGCCTCCACCTCTCAAGGAACCTGACGCCCCTGAACGCGTCCGAGACTATAAGCGCGTCTATGTCGCTCCATTGGTTGAAGTCTCCTCTCGCATAGCTCCCGAAGAGTACTAGCGTAATCCTGCCCAGCCTCTCCCGTAGCTGCTCGGCGTACCTCCTAAGAGCCTCTATCACCCTCTCCCGCTCCCTCCTCCTCTCCTCTAGAACGGAGCCGGGATGCACAAGCCTCAACCCACTCTATTATCCGCCTTGCACACTCTTTAGCAGCCTCCGCCTCCTCGCGGGTATAGTGCTCCCAGGGCGCGCCCTCGGGGAACGCGTCGGGGTAGCGCGGCGGTATGTACATCTTGTCCAGGAGAGAGGCGCAGAGCCTAACCTCCCTCCCCGGCTCGGCGCTGCACACGCTCGCTGCCGTCGAGAGAAGCTTGGATATATCATGGCCGAATGCGGGGCGCCCCACCAGGTGTAGGAGGGCTTTGAGGGCTAGTTCCGCGGCTTGGTGCGCCTTGAAGCAGGCCCAGGAGTAACCCCCGTACCTTATATCAGCGTCTATGAGCTCATAGGTCTTGGTGGCTTGGCTCATCCACCTCTCATACTCCCTCCAGTCTAGCACCCCGGCGTCCCACCCCGCGGCGGTGCAGGAGTCTTGAGGGTTGAGGTGCGCGAGGTGGATAGGGACGCACTGCTCCGGGATGAGGGTCTACTCCGCAGCATATACTCTATACTCGCTGTCGCCCACTACCGCACCTCCCCCAACGACCTCCAGATGATACTGGAGGCTCCTGGCCACAGGCTACTAGCGGCTTACGTCGACGGCCTCGTGGCGGGGGCGTTGGATGCTGTGCTCGAGCCTAGGGGTGGCTCCCGCGGCCGTGGGGTAATCCCGGATATCTTCGAGCGCATGGGGTGGGGGGACCCGGGGCCCGGGTACAGGGTTGTCAGGATAGCTGTAGCTCCCTGCCTCCAGAGGCGTGGGATCGGCCGCTCAATGGTTAATCGTCTAGAGGAGCTGGCTAGGAGCATGGGGCTGGGCTGGGTTGGAGCGTCGTTCGGCCACTATGAGCCCCTCGGCTTCTGGCTCCGCCTCGGCTATGTACCGGTCCACGTATCTCCCCGTTTCAACCCAGCGACCGGGGAGAAGAACATAGTGGTGTTCAAGGCTCTCGAGGGGGAGAGGGAGAGGCTCGCGAGGCTAGCGTCCTGCAGCCTCCTCAAGCGCCTCGTGTACAGCGGCTCCAGCGTCTACCGCGATATGCCAGCGGAGGTGGTGGCGGAGCTGCTCAGGGGGATACCATGCTGGTGTGGGCTAGAATCCGTGCTCGACGAGGAGGACTCGAGGAGGCTAAGACTCTTCCTCGAGGGTAGACTCGCCTACGAGAGCGTGCACGACACGCTACTCCGCCTCTTCCCGGTGTTGCACTCGGGCTGCATCTACCACAGGCTGGGCCCCCGCGAGGCCACGCTACTAGCACTCCTCGTGGTGCAGGGTAAGCCGGTGTACGAGGCCGAGAGGCTCCTGGGGCTCGAGCCGCGCGAGGCAGAGGAGGTGCTGAGGAGGGTCTACGGTGGGGCTCAGGCTTCGGGATAGTCCTCACCGCGTCGGCAATCCTGGCCCTCATCACAGCCCCGCTACGCGAGCCTAACCACGCGCCTCGAGAGGATCTTGTAGCGCTCAAAGCCCCTGGGTCCGACCACGTGCAGGTCTACCGGGTAGTCGAGGGGGAGGCCTAGGCGGAAAGCCTCCCTCATTATCGAGAGCTTCGCCTCGACCCTCTCACGGGGGCTAGGCTCCCAGGGCAGCACGACAACCACGTCAACGTCGCTAACCGCGGTTAACCGGCCCTCAGCCGCACCCCCCACCACGTACACCTCCGCGCCGGGGTAGAGGCTCTTAGCCGCCCTCGCCACTATCTCAGCCATCCTCCTCCACGTGGAGACCAGTTCGAAGTACCACTTGGCCATCATGAGGTCAAGTTTGTCCACCAAACAGCCTCTCCACTAGAGCTACGAGTCTCCTAGCAACCTCTAACCCCTTCTCAGCCTCGCCCCGCGTATACCCGGGCAGCGAGTACCGCCCCTGCGTATAAGCATCCTCGAGGAGCACGAGCCCCTCCCGCTGCTCGGCCAGCAGCCTCCTAACCTCCCGTGCCTCGTTGACCCTCCCAGCCTCCTCGAGGAGAGAGGCCAGGTAGCCCAGCAGGCGACGGAGGCTGTGACCCCGTGGTATACGGGCTAGTAGCCTCGCGTACACCGCCTTAACGGCGAGCTGCGCGGCTTGCTCGGCGAGCGAGAGGGCTAGGTCATACTCGCCCCTCTCTACGAGCCCCTCTACAACCTCGAGGAGCACGCGAGACCGGTGCAGTAGCACCCTGTAGAGCTCCCCGCTCAGCCATCCTCACCACGCTAGCGTCTCCCCGTCCCAGCTCTGCTATGAGAGCCTCGGCCTCCACCTCCTCAACTAGAGCCAGGTTAATAGTAGAGTGCGCGTCTCTTAAGCCGAGTGGACTGCTCCTGGTGGTGGCGTTGGAGCAGCCAAGGTTCCGTGACGCCCATGTTGGTATACCGCATCTGCGCCTCTATGAGAGGGTTCCGCTCGAGAGGATCGGGGTGTTGATAGGGGAGGGTGGGAAGGTCAAGGAGGAGGTTATGAGGAGGACTAGGACTAGGATAACGGTTGACAGCAAGAACGGCACGGTCGTAATCGAGCCGGAGTCGCCCGACGTGCCGCCGATGATGGTGATGAAGGCTCGTGACTTTGTCAGGGCTATCGCCTACGGGTTCAGCCCGGAGAGGGCAATGAGGGTTCTTGACGAGGACCAGGTGCTGATAGTGATTGATCTCAAGCAGTATGTTGGCGACGCGCCGAACCACCTCCAGAGGATCAAGGGGAGGATTATCGGGGAGCAGGGTAGGGCGAGGAGGACCATAGAGGAGATGACGGGGACCTACATATCAGTGTACGGCACCTACGTGGCTATAATAGGGGACTATGAGTCGGCCCAGCTGGCTCGTCAAGCTGTAGAGATGTTGATAGAGGGTAGGCAGCATAGCACCGTCTACAGGTTCCTCGAGCGCGAGATATGGAAGCTGAAGAGGAGCCGCATGACCCAGCTCTGGTACAAGGAGCCCATCTAGGCGAACACCTAACCCTCCTCCTCTCTACCCCCGAGAGGCGTGGGGGATGGGGAGTACACTAGAGGCTGAGGCGGGTGCTGAGAGTCCGGCGCACCGACCCCTCGTCTACAGCGTCTGGGGCAAGGGCGGTGTAGGGAAATCAACGATAGCCTCTGCCCTCGCCCTCCTCCTCTCGCGTAGAGGGCTCCGCACTGCACTAGTCTCGACGGACCCGTTTCCCAGCATAGTAGAGGTGCTCGGGGGAGGGGAGCCCGGCGAGTGGAGCAGAGTGTGCGGGATAGACGTTCTCGTGGTGACGGAGGAGCTCGCGGCTAGAGAGTGGAGGAGGGAGCTAGGAGACCAGGTCTACCAGCTATTCTCCACGCTCTTCGACGTGGACCGCGAGACCCTCCTAGAGTACCTCTCCCAGGCCCCCTGGGTCCTCGAGCAGTACTACATCCTCATAGTCGCGAGGGCCTCGAGGAGCTACGACGCGGTGGTCTGGGACACGGCGGGTGCGGGTGGAGGCATCCTGATGCTACACCTCGAGGAGAAGCTCTACCGCCACCTCCGCCTAGCCCCCAGGATATACTCTAAGCTGAGGCTCAGAGGGGGCGCATCAGTCGACAGGATAGTATCCGAGTGGCTCCGGCTAGCAGAGGAGGCGCTAGACATCATCCACTCGCCCAGCCACCACCCTCTCCTCGTCGTGGACGTCCTCAGCGGAGTATACCAGCTCCACCTCGCCGAGCAACTGGAGAGGCTCGGGGTATACCCCAAAACCGTGGTAGTAAACCGCGTCTTGGAGAACGAGACGTGCAACAATCTACAAGCCCTATGCGAGGAGGCACGCCGCGTAGCCAGAGGGGCCCTCGCACTAGCAGAGAGGCTGGGAGCCGCTGTTGCAACACTGCCTCTCCTAGCGGAGCCGCCTAGGGGTTGCCAGCGCTTAGAACGCTTGGCAGACTACCTCGAGGCAATGATAACTCAATGACTATAACTAACAACATCATCGATAATATTCAAATATGTGAAGCTGTATTTATACTTATCCACGATAATGTTATGTTTTCAAGCTGTAGGATAGGCGTTTGCAAAACCTCAGATACCGCATATTAGGGCCGAGGCACGGTAAGAACAGTGGATAAGGTGAGGTGTGAGAAGATGAAGACCCGAGCCATAAGCCCCGTGATAGCGACCATAATCATCATCGCAGTGACAATCGCGATCGCTGTTGCAGTAGCTGGCTGGATGATGGGCCTATGGACCGGCTTCACCAGCAAGCCAGCGCTCTCGATAAGCCAGGGCACTCTAAACGTTACCGATGGTAACCTAACGCTAATAATAAGGAACGAGGGTCAGGGCGACGCCCAGCTCTACTCTATAACAGTGGGCAACGTGGAGTGCCTCGTCTCGACGCTGATAAGCAACAATGCTCTCAGCATCAATAGCATTGTAGGCGGTAAGAGCGGCATTGCTAACAATGTTGCAGTCATTAAGGCCGGTGATACTGTCAGGCTGTCGGCTGTGTGCAACAACTGGGTGAATGTCGCGCCTCCGGGCGTCACCGTACAAGTAAAGATAACGACCAGCGATGGTAGCGTCTTCACCGGCGCTGTGAGGACCGTGAGCTAAAGAAAGCTTTTTTTTTTTTTTTTTGAACCCGGTCTTAGACACTTGTCTATCCTATCGTCTTTCCCGTGTAGACTCGCCTCCCAGGGGTTTTATCCTAGCGGGGTCTAGTCCTACCGTAGAGGCTCGCGGGCGTGTAGAGCCGTGGCTAGGGCCTCGAAGACCGGTATCATCGGCTGGGGTGCGTACGTGCCCAGGTATAGGATTCGTGTCGAGGATATTGCAGCGGTGTGGGGCTGGGATCCCAGCGTGCCCAGGGGCCTCGGTCTTAGCGAGAAGAGCTTGGCTGGGATCGACGAGGATAGTGTGACGATGGGTGTCGAGGCTGCTTTGAACGCGTTGCGGAGGGCTGGCGTAGACCCGTCTCGCATCGGGGCTGTATTCGTGGGTAGCGAGTCTAAGCCCTATGCTGTGAAGTCCTCGGCTTCCATAATAGCCGAGGCTATCGGAGCCACACCCTCCACCATGGCTTCTGATCTCGAGTTTGCGTGCAGGGCTGCTAGCGAGGGGTTGAGGAGTGCTATTGGGCTCGTGGAGTCCGGTGGCGTGGAGTACGCGCTGGTCGTTGGCAGTGATACTGCTCAGGCTAACCCGGGTGATGTGCTGGAGTTTAGCGCCTCGAGCGGCGCGGTTGCCTTCATAGTCGGGCCTGCTTCCGAGTCTGTTGCGGTGGTTGAGGGCGTCTACTCGTATGTTAGTGACACGCCGGACTTCTGGAGGAGGGATGGGAGCAAGTACCCTAAGCACGGCGAGGGGTTCACCGGCGAGCCTGCGTACTTTGCTCACATTGAGGGTGCTGTGAAGGGTTTGATGGAGGAGCTTGGACTCAGACCAAGCGACTTCGACTACGTTGTCTTCCACCAGCCTAATGGGAGGTTCCCGGTTAAGATGGCTAAGAGGCTCGGCTTCCCCGTGGAGAAGGTGAAGACCGGCCTAGTCACCCCGATGATAGGAAACACTTACAACGCCTCCGCCCTACTCGGCTTCGCGCGCGTCCTCGAGCATGCGGAGCCAGGCTCGAGGGTTCTAGTGGCGCCCTTCGGGAGCGGTGCCGGCAGCGACGCCTACAGCTTCATTGTCACCGATAGGGTGCTCGAGGCTAGGGGTAAGGCGCCCACGCTCGACGACTATATACTCTCGAAGGAGTATGTAGATTACGCTCTCTACGCGAAGTACCGTGGCCTAATCCACAGGATTTAGCCAGCTATCGTAGCTGTGGTATGCTCGCGAGAGGCTGTAGCCCGATGAGCGGGCGCGAGGTCCTCATAGCGTCTGTTGGCCTCGTGAGGCCCGGGCGCCACTACAACCTCGATTATGTTGAGCTCGTGGACCGTGCCCTGAGGGACGCGGAGTCTAGGGGAGGGTTGTGCACCGAGCCGGAAGCCATCGTGGTGGCTAGCGCGTATTCCGGCGTTCTTGGCGAGCAGCTGGTGATCGGCGACCATCTGGTAACGTGGCTCGGGTTTACCCCCAAACCAGCCTTCCGCGTCGAGGCTGGCCTCGGGTCGGGGGGTGCTGCGTTAAAACTCGCGTATAGCCTGGTCGCCTCGGGGGCTTATGATAGCGTACTCCTTGTTGGGGTGGAGAAGCTCACCGACTACCCCAGCGGCGTGACGGCGTGGACGGGGGTCTATGAGATGGACTCGAGGAACGAGGGCTACTACAAGATGAGTGTTGCCGCCGCCTATGCGCTCATGGCTAGAGCCTATATGGAGATGTACGGGGTTACAAGGAGGCAGCTTAGCCTCTGGCCCGTGAGGATGCACGAGCACGCCCGCGGCAACCCCTACGCTGCTCTCCGCAACCCCCTGACGCCCGAGAGCGTGGAGAAGAGCCCGCTGGTGGCCGAGCCCCTCCACCAGTTCGACGCGGGCCCCGTCTCGGACGGGGCTGCTGTCGTGCTGCTAGTCTCTGGTGGTATCGGGTCCTGTGATGCTGGGGTCAGGGTTTCGGGTGTAGAGTCGGCCACCGACTATCTCAGCCTCGGGCTCCGCGCCAGCCTCGACGAGCTTAGGGCTGTGAGGGTTGCCGCCGAGAGGCTCTACGAGAAGCTCGGCGTATCGCCCACGGGCCTCGACGTTGTCGAGCTGAGGGACGTCTACAGCATAACCGGTTTCCTGGCCCTCGAGGCGATAGGCCTGGTGGAGAAGGGGCATGCAGCCCGCGCTATCGAGGAGGGTAGGTTCACGCAGGGCGATAGGCCCGTGGTAAACCCGAGCGGCGGTACGAAAGCCAGGGGCGAGGTGGGCGGGGCGACCGGCGTCTACCAGGTGGCTGAGGCCGCCCTCCAGCTCATGGGGATGGGGGTTGGCGTGAGGGTAGACGACGCTAGGAAGGCACTCGTTGTCGACATAGGGGGCCCCGGCTCCAACGCTACTGTCGCTCTCCTCGAGAGGCTCTAGCGCACTCGAGGGCGAGTAGCTCGGCCTCAGCCTCGTCTATCTTGCCCTCGCTCACATCCTCCTCTAGCAAGCTCCTCGGCCTCTCGCAGGGGTCTCCGTAGCCGCCCCCGCCCGGCGTCTCTATGACGAGCCTGTCCCCGGGCTCGAGCTCCACCAGCGCGAGGGGCGGGAGCCTCTCAACCCTACCATCCCTCCTCACCACCACGTACTCCGCTCTAGCGCCTGGCCGTCCACCCTCCAGGCCCCACGGCCTCGTCCAGACCCTACTCCCCGCTATAGAGGCCCTCATCCTCTCTAAGGCGCGGTACACGCGTCTTATCCCGAGGCCTCCCCGGTGCCTGCCCAGGCCCCCGGAGCAGCACCTGAGCTCATAAGCCTCCACCACGACGGGTATCGTAGACTCTATGACCTCCACCGGCGTGTTGAGCGTGTTAGTCATGTTCACGTGGACCCCATCGACGCCGTCGGAGTCCGGGCGTGCGCCCGACCCGCAGCCTATGGTCTCGTAGAAGGCCCAACCCTCTCCACCCAGCGCGACGCTAGTCATAGAGCCGCATGAGGCGGCTGGAACCCTGCCGGGCGCCAGCCTAGCCAGGGCTCCCTGAACCAGGTCCACTATCCTCTGGACGGTCTCCGTGTAGACCGAGACGGGTGCGGGTGGCGTAGCGTTGAACACTGTGCCCGGCTCCGCCTCGACCCGGAGCCTCTCGTAGAGACCGTGGTTGACGGGCAAATCCGGCTCCAGTATAGCCTTCACCGTGTAGGCTATAGCCGCCACGGTCGAGGGCAGCGTCGAGTTTACCGGTTTCGATAGCTGCCTGGGGCCTCTGAGCTCCACGCGAAGGCTCCCGTCGCCGCCCGCCTCGAGCCTAGCGCTAACCCTCCAAGCCCTCTCGTCGTCCTCCAGCCAGTCGCTAAACTCGGCGGAGCCCTGGAGGGCTTTGAGAGCCTCACCCGTGTACCTCGAGACGTATCCGATGCTCCACTCCATCGCCTCTAGGAGCTTCTCGACGCCAAACCTCTCCACTATGCTCTTCAGGAGCTTCTCCCCCCACTCTAGGCTAGCAAGCTGCGCGTGCAGATCCATGCGGAGGGCCTCGGGGGTCCTAGAGGCTTCTATCAGCCCCCTAACCCTCTCGAGCCTAGCCACGCCGCCCTCGACGAGGAGGGTTGGCTCCACGAGAACACCCTCATCTTCTATGCTCTCCGCGCCCCCTATGCTACCGGGAGCCCTCCCGCCAACATCAACGTGGTGTGCTTTGTTCACAAGCCAGGCTATCAGCTTCCCCTCGTGGTACACGGGCTTGGCGAGCGTGACGTCGTTAAGGTGTGTGCCTAGGAGGTAGGGGTTGTTCGATACCACCACGTCGCCCTCGCCAGCCCCCAGCCTCTCAGCCTCCCTCACAAGCCGCGGCCCGCTGTAAGCCAAGACCCCCAGATGCACCGGGATATGCTCGGCCTGTGCCACGAGCCTGCCTCGGGGGTCTAGAATGGCGCACGAGTAGTCGAGACGGTCGCGTATATTGGGGCTTACGGCAAGCCTCCTAAGCACAGCCCCCATCTCCTCGGCGGCGTACACCAGGCTCTTCCAGATGGGCTCGAGCCTCAACGCCGCCCTAGGCAGGCTAGCCCAGACTCCAGGCTTTTCACGAGAGCGGCTACCGGGTACCCGGGGTCCACGAGCTCAACCCAGGGGAGGGTCTCTCCCGGCTCGAGGCCCTCCCTAGCAGCCTTATCGCCGCTCGTCCCGCGGAGGCTCCTCAAAACCCTCCCAAGCCTCGTCGTCTCCGATGCAACCTTGACGAGTGCATCCCCGGTGTCGAAGCCTCCCCGCGCTATCACGGCCTGCGCGTAGGCCCAACGGTAGCTAAGAGCCTCAACCCTACCACCCAAGAGCCTCTTATAGAGTCTAACCCTCGCCTCATACTCCTCTTCGCCTATGAACCTAGCGTATTGGAGCGGCGTCCAGGGCTTCGGGACGAGAGGGTTTAGGGTCACGCGCAACACCCCACGAGACACCCTGACAAGCCTGGCTGCCAGCTCCGCGTCTCTCCTGGTATCCTCGAGGCTCTCCCCGGGCACGCCAGTCATCAGGTAGAGCTTGGGCTTGAGGCCCAGCCTCACAGCCTCCTCTACGAGGCCCTCCACCAGGCTATACCCTATCCTCTTCCCGAGGAGGCAGGAGAGCCTCTCGGAGAAGGTCTCGGGTGCTATGGTCAAGGTCCTCTGCCCAACCATCTTGAGGAGCGCCAGCCTATCCTCGTTGAGCGTATCAGCCCTCAACGAGCCTATGCTAGCCTCGAGGCCCTCCCCCGCAACATACTCTAGGAGCCTATCGGCTGCAGGGTGGTCGAAGAAGCTAAGGGAGTAGAAGGCGACCCTCCTAACACGGTTAGCCGCGACACCCTCCTCTATAAGGCTCCTGACGCGGGCGTAGCTCCTAACCCGCCATGGTAGCGTGAAGAAAGCCTCCATGCAGAACCTGCACATCCACCTACAACCCCTCGAAACCTCCACCATGTAAGCCTCGCCCCACGGCTCCCCGCTACCAGGCACACGGAACTCTAGCACCGGGTGCGGAGCCTCATCGAGGCTGCTCACGTAGACCCTCCTGGCTCTCTCCCCACCCTCCACCACGGGATGCGTGAGGAAACCGTTGCCGCCGCTCAGAGAGTCCAAGCTCTCCTCTACAAGCGCCTCGAGGAGCCTGGGTATGGTCGGCTCAGCCTCACCCACCACGACCACGTCGGCTACCCTTAGGGAGGGGGCCGGGTTCATCGAGGGGACGGGGCCTCCCACGATAACCCATGGTTTGCTCCTCCTGGGGGCCCTGGGCTCTATGCCCGAGGCTGCTAGAGCGTGTATGAGGTACACTAGGTCGAGCTCGTAGGAGACCGGGGCTATTATAGCGTCGAACGAGTCCAGCCTGGAGCCCGTCTCGAGGCTCCTCAGCGGCTCCGAGAGGTCGCCTAGGCTCGGGAGTATGAAGCGCTCTGCGGCAACCCAGTCGAGAGAGTTGAGCATATAGTAGAGCAGCTGGTACGCGAGGCTAGCCACCGCCGCCTCGTAGAGGGAGGGGTAGAGGAGGGCTACGCGTAAGCAACCCCTACACTTCTTGACTATGACGCCGTGCTCTCTCACACTACCCCACGCTACCCTCTAGACCATCCCCGCGCAACCACCCTCTAATAACCCGCTCTACCCGGCGCACCTCGCGGCGACGCTAGCGGCGAGGGACTCAACATCGCTATAGGAGTCTATGCCGAGGCTCGAGGCTAGGACCCCGATTAGAGAGTCTCGGCACGCGGGCTCTAGGAGCAGGAGGGTCTCCTCGCCGTGGGACACGCTCTCTAGGAGGGCGAGCGCGCGTATATCGTTGAGGGGGTCACCCTCCACCGCGACGTAGAGCTTGTGGAGCCTCCCCCTACACTCGAGGATAGCGTCGGAGGGTATGCTACACTCCTCCCCGCCCAGGCACTTCCTCAGCATTACCCCAGCATCTACGAGCCTCTCCTCAAGATTGCGGAGCAGCTCCTCGTACTTCTCGAGAACGCTCCTAGGAGGCTCTAGTATGTTGGCGACGAGGCCCAGAGCCCATGTGATTAGGGCGGTGCGGTAGGTGGGCTCGTAGTAGGTCCTACCCGTCTCCGTCCTGAAGAGTACCCCGCCGCTCCTCCGCGCCTGCATAATGTAGTTGTTGAAGGAGTAGGGGTTGAGGCCAGTAGCGCTAACAATCCTCGTCTTCGACACCCCCGAGCCCCTAAGCTTAGCATGCTCCATGAGCGCCTCGAGGAGGAGCCGTAGTAGCGTCAGCGAGTCTCTACGCGCGGCTCCCAAGAAGCCATTAACCTCCCTTAGCTAGACGCGCACGGATTTTCTAAAAGGTTAACCGTGTTGAACCCCAATCCTACTCCACGGGTCTAGGCGGCCATAGACCAGCAGCCTCAAGCCTCCTCCTCACATGAGGGTATACTGTTAACCACTCTAGTTCGAGGTTCTCAGCCTCCCACACCCCCACCTCCTCCACGAGACGCTCGGCAAGCCTCCTGACCGCGTCGCGGCTGCAAAACGTGGCCATAAGAGCCGGATGGTGTGGAACCTGGTAGTCGGAGAGGTGTTTCAGAGCAGCAATCTGGAGCCTGAACGCCGAGGGCTTCGCACCAGTTAGCCTATGGAAGCTCTCCTCGCTACAACCCTTGAGAGAAACCCTGACATGCACCACGCTGAAGCGCGCCAGGTCACGGGCCTTGCCCCTATCAGCCCCTATGAGTATGCCGTTCGTCTCGAGTATGAAGACGAACCTACCATCCTCCTCGAAGAGCTCGAGGAGCTTCAATAAGTGCCTCCATCCTATGGTAGGCTCGTTGCCACTAACCCTCACGTATCTAAACCCGTGCCTCTCGGCAATGCTCGCAAGCGCCTTGTACACCTCCTCGGGCTTGTAGAACCTCCCCACCCTCTCCGGGTGGTCTCGGGGGAACCCGCTCCAGCAGAAGACGCAGCGCAGGTTGCAGCCGACGCAGTCTGCTGCAGCGCTGCCCCCATAGTATCGTGTTGCGCGTGCAACACGATAGTATTTCCTCTCGTCGCCCCTAACCACTATAGACTCTAGCCTCTCCGCGAGCTCTACCGGATCGTATCCACGCTCCTCGCTCAAAACAACCAGGCCTGGGTTAAGGGACGCAAGGCTAGGCTCATTAACGCGCCTCTAGCTCAGCTAGGCTGGCTTCAACGGCGGGTAGTAGAGGCCCGTAGCCTCATCCCAGCCCATCATGATGTTCATGCTCTGGATCGCCTGCCCCGCGGCGCCCCTCACAAGGTTATCTATAGCCGCGAAGCCAGCCATTCTACCAATCCTCTTCTCCACCGCGAACCCCACGTCCACGAAGTTGGTGCCGATTACGTACTTGGGGTCCGGGTAGCGGAGTAGACCACTCCTCACAATCCTGACGAACCTCTCCCGCCCGTACATAGCGGCGTAGGCCCTCCAAACCCTGGCTTCATCGACGCCCTCCACTAGCCAAGCGTGGAGTGTTGCGAGCGCACCACGTATAGCCGAGACCGCGTGTGGCACGAAGGCCACGCGCACTGGGCGCCCGGCTAGCCTCGAGAGCTCCTGCTCCACCTCGGCTACGTGACGGTGCCCGGAGGCGCTGTAGGGGCGTATCGCGTTCTCCCTCTCGGGGTGGTGGTCGCCGGGGTTGGGCTTGGATCCGGCCTCGCTACTCCCAACCTTAACGTCTATAACCAGGTGGTCCAGGTCGACGAGCTTCTCTCTAACCACCGGCGCGGCGGCGAAGATGCCCGCGGTGGCGTTGCAGCCTGGCACGGCTACGAGCCTAGCGCCCCTAATCTCGTCCCTATGGAGCTCGGGTAACCCGTAGACAGCCTTCTCGAGGAGATCTGGGTACGGGTGCTCCCTCCCATACCACCTCTTGTAGTCCTCGGGGTTCTTGAGCCTAAAGTCTGCGCTTAGGTCTAGTATCCTCAAACCCGTCTCGTAGAGCTTCGGGACAATCTCGAGGCTCACGCCGTGAGGTACGGCGAGGAACACCACCTCGCACTTGTCTGTTACCTCGTCGAGGCTCAGCTGGGAGAACCTGAGATTCTTGTAGAACCCGCGTAGGTTGAAATGCACGTAGCTTATAGGCTTCCCCGCATACTCCCTAGACGTCGCCAACACGACCTCAACGTGGGGGTGCATGGCTAGCAGGCGTAGTAGCTCTCCACCCGTGTAGCCGGAGGCGCCTATGACACAAGCGGGTGTAGTCAAGTCCTTGCTCCCGCTACCCGGAGCCCGCTCCACGGTAAAAGACTAGGCCTTGCCTTTAACCAGGCCGCGCACGTACTCCGCTATCCTAGCCGGGACGTTCATACCAGTAGCCCTCATGAACCCCTTGAACTCCGGTATGCCATTAACCTCGTTGACGACATAGCCCTTCTCCGGGTGCTCAAATATATCTATAGAGACGAAGTCCCCCTCGACCACCGCAGCCGCGCGAAGCGCTATATCTTCGAGATCCTCGCTCACCTCTATAACCTCGGTCTTGCCGCCCAGCGCGACGTTACTCCTCCACTCGCCCTCCCTAGCTATCCTGTGTATGCAGCCTAGGAGCTCGCCGCCAAGAACCAGGCACCTGATATCCTTGTTACCCGTCTCAACGTACTCTTGCATGATGTGTATCCTCATCTGGCGGTTGCAGAGAGCCTCCCTATGCTCGAGCACGGTTACTAGGTTGAAGTCGTCGTAGATGAGGGATACTAGCCTACCCCAGCTGCCGATGGGCGGCTTGTCGACTAGGGGGTAGCCGAGTAGCTTAGCGGCCTCGAACACAGCCCTACTCCCGAGCGCTATGTAGGTGTCCGGCATCGGTATCCCGGCCTTGGCGAGAAGCGAGTATGTCAACGCCTTGTCCCCGCTATAGAGTATGGTCTTAGCCTGGTTCACGCTCCTAACACCCATGGACTCGGCTGCAGCCGCTGTATAGAGGCCGTTGAACATACTCGTAGTCCTCACGACGACAACGTCGTAGGCTGGCTCGCCGCCGACGTGGAAGGGCTTCTCCGTCACAGGCAGCATAGAGACCTCCAACCCCACGCCCCTCAAGGCCTCTATCAAGAGCTTCTCCTCCTGGCGCAGGTAGTCGTAGGCTAGGGCTACGCGCGCCACCCCACCATCACCCCCAGTACTCCCTCATATCGCGCACCTCGAGAACACCACCCTTCCTGTGCCAGAGTATGGCCTCGGCCAGCTTCTCGCCAAGCCTGGCGTCGAGAACCAACGGTATGTTGAGGTCCGCTGCAAGCCTCCTAATCCTATAGTCCCTGTGGGGCGCGTGCCCGGTAGTCACCACGAGGCCCACCCGCCCCTCGAGCTCAAGCCTCTCAACCCTATCCGCAGGCAGAGCCTCTAGGCTAGAGTCCACCTCCATACCCTCCACCGTGAAGACCGGGTAGCCAGCCTCCTCGAGGAGTAGAGCGGCTCTCGCCAACAACCTCCTAGACCTGCCGACCGGGTCGTATACGACCACGGCCTCGCCCCTACCCGGCAGACGGTTACCGTGGACTGCCAGCCAGCTCTTCAGGAGAGCCTCGTTGAAACTCCAGCCTAGCGCTGCAACCTCCCCCGTGCTCCTCATCTCCGGGCCTAGGCTCGGGTAAGCCCCTCTGAGCCTCGACCATGAGAACTGCGGGGACTTCACACCCCAAGCCCTCGGCCTCAACACTACGAGATCCTCGTCAACCCTCAGCCTCCCATCGAGCACCGCCTGAGCCGCAAGCTCCATGTAGTTGACGCCGGTCGTCTTGCTCACGAAGGGCATCGACCGGGATGTTCTAAGGTTAAGCTCTATCACGTAAACGTCCCCGTTCCTAACCAGGAACTGGATGTTGAACGGCCCCCTAATCTCCAGAACCTGTGCCAACTGGTACGCTATATCAGCCATCTTTGAGACCACGCGCTCGGGCAGCGAGAAGGGTGGAATGCTCATAGTCGAGTCGCCGCTGTGAACACCAGCAGGCTCGACATGCTCTATCGGGGTCACGACAACCCTCCTAGAGTCGCTCACCGCGTCAACCTCCGCCTCGAGAGCGTCCTCGAAGAACTTGGATATCACTACAGGATGCTCTGGCGACACCCTAGTAGCCCTCTCGATGTACTCCACGAGCTCCTCCCTACTCCACGCCACCTTCATCGCAGAGCCGCTTAGGACATAGCTCGGCCTAACTAGAACCGGGTACCCCATCGCCTCGGCGAAGCGGATCGCCTCCTGCAGGTTCGATGCCGAGACCCAGGGGGGCTGTTTTATACCCAACTCGTCGAGAAGCTTGCTGAACTTCTCCCGGTCCTCGGCCCTATCCACGCTCCTGCCGCTAGTCCCCAGGAGGTGTACACCGCTCCTCTCGAGCTTGTATGCGAGATTGTTCGCTATCTGCCCGCCCGCGAACGCAACGAAGCCGAGGGGCCTCTCCTTCTCGTTTATGTCGAGCATCCTCTCGAGCGTCAACTCCTCGAAGTAGAGCTTCTCGTTCATATCCCAGTCTGTCGAGACCGTCTCGGGGTTGTAGTTCACGACTATAGCCTCGTATCCCCTCCTCCTGGCCGCAAGCGAGAAGTTTACAACAGCCCAGTCGAACTCCACACTAACACCGATCCTGAAGACGCCGGCGCCGATAACCACTATCTTCGGCTTCCTCGACTCGAAGCTAATGTCGTCCTCGGAGCCCCAGTACGTCACGTAGAGGTAGTTGGTCTCGGCTGGCCACTCGGCTGCAAGCGTGTCAATCTGCTTAACGTAGGGCTTAGCAACCCTACTCCTAGCCTTGCGCACCTCCTCCTCGCTGACCCCGGCCAGGCGCGCTATCTGCTCGTCGCTGAAGCCCAGTAGCTTAGCCTCGGCCAGTACCTCCTCGTCCTCGAGGACGCGTGGCCCGAGCTTCTCGATCCTCTCGCTAAGCTTCACGACGTCGAGTATCGGGTAGAGGAAGTATGGGTCTATACCCGTGAGCTCATAGACCTCCTCGACGCTAGCCCCTAGTTTGAAGGCCTTGGCGGCCCATAGGGGCCAGTAGGGCTCCCTCCTCCTAAGCTTCTCGAGGACCTCCTCGAGGCTATGCTCCTCTCTCCACGTGGGTCCGCCGGTTAACCCGGGCTCGCCTATGTCGAGCATCCTTATGGCCTTCTGAAGCGCCTCTATGTAGCTCCTGCCTATCGCCATGACCTCGCCTATGCTCTTCATCTCGCTCCCTATGCTCCTCTCCACCCCCTCGAACTTGTCGAGATCCCAGCGGGGCACCTTGACCACCACATAGTCGAGGCTGGGCTCGAAGCAGGCACAAGTCCTCATCGTCACCTTGTTGAGTATCTCGTGGAGGCTGTAGCCTAGGGCCAGCTTCGCCGCGATATAGGCTAGGGGGTAGCCGGTGGCCTTGCTGGCTAACGCGCTGCTCCTAGACATCCTCGGGTTAGTCTCTATCACGTAGTACTCCTCGCTACGCGGGTCTAGGGCTAGCTGCACGTTACCCTCCCCAACTAGCCCGATGGCCTCCGCGACGCCGATGGAGGCCCTGCGTAGTAGCTGGTACTCGTGGTCGGTCAGGGTCTGGCAGGGTGCGACCACGACAGACTCGCCGGTGTGAACCCCCATCGGGTCAATGTTCTCCATGCATGTTATGGCGGCGGTATTCCCATACTGGTCCCTCACAACCTCGAACTCGAGCTCCTTCCAGTGGTGGAGGTAGCGCTCCACGAGGACCTCGCCTATCTCGCTCTGGGCGAAAGCCCTCCGGAGCCATAGCTCGAGCTCCTCCCTGCTCCACGCTACGAAGCTACCGCCGCCGCCAAGGTTGAAACTAACCCGGACGATGACCGGGTAGCCTATCTCCT
>CAZTIR010000030.1:0-11300 GCA_964613695.1 uncultured Desulfurococcales archaeon
TCTGGCGTCTTCTCCTTGGCCCATGTGCGGAGTATCTCCTTGGCTCTCTCCACAATCCTCTTTATCTTCTCGGCCCTCACGTCGATGATATCGTAGACTTGTATCCTGGCCTTGTAGGGGCCGACCCTCTCCACGCTCTCCAGCATAGCTGCTAGTAGAGCCGTCTCGACCCTATCGAGGTTGGAGGGTACCGTCACCTCTCCAACAGTCTTGTTCCCCGTGTGCCGAATGTCGACCTGTATCCTCCCTATCCTCCCCCTCTCCTGCAGCTCCCTGAGATCAAACTCTTCTCCAAAGAGGTTCTCAGTCTGGCCGAATATGGCGCCTATCACGTCATGCTTATCGACTATACCGTCTACCTCGAGCCTCGCCTTTATCAGATACTTCAAGCGTACCACCTCTCGAGTCACTCGGAACCTCGTGAACTGCCCGTTGCCATTAGCCCCCTTGATGGGGGCCCAGTTAGGCACCCCAAACGGCCTCTTTTAGCTCTTCTAGGATGCGTTTAGCCTCCTCATTCCTCTCAAAGTACTCCCTCACGGGCTCCAGGAGCTTGGCCAGGTCGCGTGCAACAGCGTTCTTGAGGTCTAGGGGGTGTATCCTCCCCTCGCGGTAGAGCTTCTCAAGCTCCTCCGGGCTATGAACCTCTATCCTGCCTCCCCCGAACCTCTCCGGCCTCTCTATGACGAGGGCGTATCCCTCGCCGAAGCCAGGGAAGAGTATATACTTGGCTATCTCCACCACGGGGTTGAAGCGTGTCTCCTTGGGTGGGCAGTAGGCTCTCCTAATCTTCCTCGCTATGTCCTCCGGAGAGTCGAAGACGAAGATGGCGGTCTCCGGCTTAGACTTGCTCATCTTGAACTCGACCGCGTGAGTATCCTCGTCAACCTCCTGTGGGTTCATCCTGCCGACGCCCTGGAGGCCGGTGAGTAGAGGAGTGTGTATCGCAATGGGCTTCTTGAGGCCGAGCTTCTCCGCGGTATCCCTTGCGAGCATGTGAGCCTTCCTCTGATCCGTCCCGCCTAGCGCTATGTCAAGATCCATGTAGAATATGTCGGTCACCTGCATCAGGGGGTAGATCAGCTTGGAGACGTCCTGCTCCGCCTCGTCCATCCTCCTACCCATTATGGTTAGGGCTCTCCTAACGCGAGCCAGGGTGTTGGACTTGGCTACGCGGAGTAGGAGAGCCCAATAATCCTTATCCGATACGAGCTCCTCGGCGTCAACAAACTTTATCCTGTCGACCGGCACACCGATAGCCTCTAGCACGTGGCGCACGTGGCGTGCAGCCTTGCGTATGAGCTCCATGTCGCCGCCTAGCTTGTCATTAACCCATGCGTGCCACGTGGCCTCCAGTATCCTGAAGTCTATCCCGGCTTCGACGAGATCCCTCACCTTATAGGCCCAGATGAGCCAGCCTATGTGGAAGAGGCCGCTGGGCTCAAAGCCTATATACCCCTTGAGCTTCTCCCCCGTCTCCAGCTTCTCCCTGAGCTCCTTCACAGTCACCACTTCGACAGTGTTCCTCGTTATCAGTCTCAGCCTCTCCTCGATGTCCATCCAGGCCCTACACCCCAAGGCCCCAACGGCAACAAGCCAGGCCTTATCCCTCCCGGGGCTGGCGGCGGGAATCCAAGTGCTTGTTCCAGGGCACCGGGTACTCGTCAACGCGCCAACGCTGCCTCACCCTACTCTCCCCCACCTCGATAGTGATGCCCGAGAGGAAGGCCAGCAACCCAGTCCACGCTATCATAGCGCCGTTATCCCCGGCGAGAGGTGGAGGAGGGGCATGGAAACGCGCGTCGTGGAGGCCCGCCATGAGCCTCATCTTCTCCCGGAGCACTGGGCTCGCCGCGACACCGCCGACGAGCAGGACCTCCTTCTTGCCCGTGTGCGCGAGCCCCCTCTCACCCACCTCCACAACCGCGCCGTAGGCAACCTCGCGTAGGCCAAGGCAGACTCTCGGCAGCGGCACCCCCTTCTCCACGGCCCGGAGGGCTGCAGTCAACAACCCGGAGAAGCTGACATCCTGGCCTTTGACAACGTAGGGTAGTATGTAGGGCTCGTCAGCCTCGCTAGCACACCGGTCCACGGCGTGAAGCCCCTCGACCACGTAGGGAGGGGCTATCCCAGACTCTCTCGCGAAAGTGTCGAGCAGGTTGCCCAATGCTATGTCGAGGGTCTCGCCGAATACCCTATACCTGCCCTTACCGTAAGCCAACACCGTCGTATTACCGCCCGAGACGTAGACGACTAGAGGGTCTCTCATACCGCCGGTAAGCCTACCAATCTCAACGTGCGCGACGGCATGGTTCACGGGGACCAGGGGCTTGCCCAGGTAGACTGCGAGACCCCTCGCGATAGTAGCGCCTATACGCAGACACGGCCCAAGCCCAGGCCCCAGAGCAACAGCAATAGCGTCAATATCGCCTGGCTTTAGGCCGGCCTCGTCTAGAGCCTCTCTAACCACCTCGGGGGCAACCCTAGCCATGAAGCTAGCCGCTTCACGCGGGTGTATACCACCCTTCTCCGGCCTGTACGTGCGCCTCGCGTTAGCGAGAATATAGGGCTTCCGCGTAGAGGCTATCCCCGCGCCGAAGGTGTGCGCTGTAGACTCTATGCCGAGCACGTAAACCTCCCTATCCCAGTCAAGCCCCGGGTATACCTCGCGAGGGTCACCGAGAACCTCTAGCCGCTCACCCATTCCAGGCACTCCACGTGGGTATGCAACGCCACCCTACTCCTAGCTTTTCTGGCTCCTCAGGACACCCCTAGCCTTAGCGAGAAGGGCTATGATGTAGGATATGCGCGCCAGAGCCTCCGCAGCCTCCTCGTAGTATCTCAGGGGCTTAGAGCCCCTACTCCTAGCCTCGGCGGCGTCGGCGGCGAGGAGTATAGCATCGGGGAGCCTCCAGCCAAGCCTCTCGGCCACGGCTCTAGTCACGATGGGCTGCTTCTCCTCTGGCAGTCCTATCCGAGACCACAACTCCCGCGCGGTAACCGCGTCGCCCGCGACCCTCGCCAGGAGCCTGAGCCCCGCGCTCTGCACAACATCCCTGAAGCCCTCGGAGGGTACAACCAGCGTAAACCCCTCGTAGTCTACGAGCTCCTGCGCCAGCATCTCGAGCATCCTAAGCTCCTTGTCCGGCTTCACGCCGGGTAGTAGGTAGATGCTACCACTCCACTTGTACACGTTCTCGCCGTCGAAGAGCACTAGGGCGAGCAAGCCTCTAGGCTTCTCCGAGTCGTCTAGCACGGCGCCAGCGGAGAGTATGCGCTGCTCGGGCCCGGGCTTGGGCACCTCGAGCCTAACACCCTCAACCTCCACGACATGCTTCTCCGCAAGGCTCTCGGCTAGGAGCCTGGCAACGCGGATAGCAGCCTCCTTGACGAGCCTCCAGTCTCCACCACGTCCCAGAAACTCGGCGTAACCCACCTCATCGACGAGCGAGAGTAGGGCGGTGTCAAGGCTGCTCGGCTCATACTCCTCTACAGCCTTTAGGACGCTACGCCAGTCCAGCTTCTCTATGATACCGGCGGCCTCCGGCTCGTGGAGGCTAACAGCCTTATAGTCGCCCAGGCGATCCACGCTATACACGATGGTCTCGAAGGGTATGCCGAACTTCTTGCGAAGCACTATGGTTATGAGCGCTAGGCCTAGTCTCGCTAGACTCGGGTCCTCCCACGGTGGAAGCTCGACGACGTACCCGTACGTGTAGTCGGTGTAGGCCCCGGCAGTCTCACCCGTAATGTAGACAACGCCCCTACGCTCAGTCACCACAGTCTCGCCGTCAGCCCCTCTCAGCACGAGCGGCTTCTCGCCGTGAACTATCCACAACACCCTATTGGGTATCTTCCTGAGCCTCCCGAAGCCCCTCTTAGGCGGATGGACTACCGCGATAGCCTGCGAGACTACAGCGCCTCGAAGCATATCGCGTTTGATATTAGGCTCCTCTCCCCACCTCTTCTTAAGCAGCGTATACTCCTCAACAGCGTCGGCTAGCGCAGGGTGCCGGTAGAAGTCGGCCTCGGTTATAGGCTCCTCTATCACAGCGGTGACGAACCCGCGGCCACCCCTCTTAAACCCCGTGACGATGGCCTCGTTAGCCAAGTCTATACACCCCTCCTGGAAGTGCTCCACGAGGTCGCAGAAGCCGATGGGCTCGAGTGGCTCACTCCTACCATCACGGTGCACGAGATACCTCTTGACGCCATAGGGGGGCCCGAACTCGTAGAAGTTGAGCCTCTCCCAGACCCACTTTAACCTCCTCTGGTTCAGCCTCCCGTTCTCATCGAGGACGCCCGCGGCTCGCAGAGCCCTCCTCTCGCTCTCGTCGAGCGCGTTGTAAAGCCTGCGCTGGAGCTTCCAGAGGCCCGTGAAGAGACTAGCGTAGAGGTTCTCGGGGTTTATGATGACCTTCTCCAGGCCGAGCGAGAGCCACTCTTTAAGAGCCTCGACGCCCTTGTCGAGGAGCTCTCGGTCCCAGAGGCCGGCTGGCACGATGATACTCTCGGTGAACTCGAGCCCCTCCCTCCTACCCTTACGCCCCTCCCTCTGCACAAACTCCCTCACATCCTCCGGCAGCCCGACATGGACTACACGCACAACAGTACCGATGTCAATCCCCTGCGAGAGAGTGCGGGGCGAGAAGATTACACGAATCTCTCCCTTCCGCGCAGCCTCCTCAACCCTACTCCTCTCCTCCCTCGAGACAAGATGATGGTGCGTAGCCACGAGCCCGGCTCTATCCCCAAGCCTCTCCCTCAAAGCCCTCGCAAGCCTCTCAGCGGTGGCGATGCTACGCGTGAACACGAGCGTAACCCCATCATCATTAACGTACTCTGCGAGAATCTCTACGATGTCCACGCGGGGCTCTGGTATAGAAGCGCCTAGAGCCCGGAGAACCGCGACAACCTTGTAGACACTCCTCCTGAAGGATTCGAAATCCTCGAGAGCCTCCCGTACATCCGGCGGAACGTCGGTAAGCTTGGCAGCCTCGCTTCGAGCCCTCCTCCAGAGACCCTCAAGATCCTTCCCGAGCACTATATAGACGCGGTTTGGTGGGCGGAAGGGCCTACCCCTAACAACTCTATAACACCGCCCGGTCACCCTCTTGAGGCCCTCACCGAGCTCATCCGGGTTCGATAGCGTCGCAGTCAAGACTGCTACCTGAGGCTTCTCCTCAGCCACGAAGGCTACCACGCGCAACATGGCGTCGAGGAGCGCGTGCCCCCTAGGCCCGTAGAAGTCGAGCTCATCTATCACGTAGAGGCCCGGCTTTCGTAGGAAGGGGGAGAGGAGTGGCTCCCTACCCTCCCCCAGCCTCTTAACCTCGTTCAACAGGAAAGCAGGGTTAGTGACAACAATATCCGCCTCGAGGACAGCCCTCCGCAGGCCGGCGGAGCCGAGGAGCTTTGAGAGCCTATCCCTCTCGCCCGCGTCCAGAGCGAGGACATTCAACCCGAGCTTCTCGCCATACTCCCGCAGCCTCGCCAACTGATCATGGGCTAACGCGAGCGTAGGATACACCGCCAGGACCTTGACACGCTGCCCCCTCCTCAACGAGTCTACCACGTAGAGGAACCATGCCTCCGTCTTACCCGAGCCAGTCCCCGCAACCAGTATAACGTTACAGCCCTCGCGCAGCGCTTTGAGCGTCTCTGCCTGATGCCGGTAGAGCCTACGCCCAGCCAACCTGGTCTCGCTGAACGCGGAGTGAATATCCTCGAATCGCGTCTCGAGAACCTCGGGCCTCGAGGGAGGCTCTTCGAAAAACTCGAAAGAGTATCCGAGCTTCTCGAGCACAACCCTAGAGTCCAACGGCAAGGGGCTCAGAACCCAGTCTTACGGAGAAACACTAGTAGCGGGTAATAGCGTGGTAACGAGCCTCAACTCCTCCTCGACAGCATGTCAGCCACGGCGGCCATAACGGCGGCTAGCGCCATTATCGTGGGGCCAGCCCAGACGAAGGGCGCGCCCGGCACAAGCTTCACCTCCACATTGATACCCTCGAGGAGGATTGGAGACCTGCTCACATTGTAGTGCTCGGCCAGCAGGTACAAGCCGATGGTGTCAGCCTCGAGTATCGCGCTGGCGAGCTGCGGGTTTCTCATAGTCGGATCGTCTATGTGGAGGCCCGCAGCTAGCAGAGCTGCTAGGACAAGCCTCTTGCCCGGATCCTTAATCTTCTTGAAGGCCTCGTGGAGGTAGTAGACTACGAGGTCGTGGAAGACGGGCTGGTAAGCCTCGCCGGTTGGTAGGAGGAAGGTGGTGTTAGCTATTATCGTTGGCGGGTGTACCGCGATATACACATCGGTCACGCCCACGGAGGCGTGAATCACCTTAGACACCAGCCCGTGAATCCCCTGTATCTCTCCGTTAACCTCGTAGCGTAGCACAGCCGGTATCGTCTCTAGCCTGGCACCATTCTTATCGACGATCTCGAATATGAGCTTCACATACGCGGTCGCTGGCACGAACTTGGGGGCCTCTACACAACCCTGGTTGATATAACTCGTGCTCGTGCTAAGCTGTAGCGCCACCGGCTTCTTGACCGGGCATTCGGTGTAATTGGCTAGGTGGAGTATGTTGGAGGGGTTCTCCAGAAGCTTGGCCAGCGAGCTGTGCCCAATCTCAATCATGAGGTTCTTGAATATCTTGTTATCCTCTATCATCATGTAGAGTGCTGCGCTTGCAGGATACGGGTTAGAGATGCCGATATTCACCCTTGTACCGTTACCGTATAACACCCCGTCTACCACGTACGCCAGCACGCGCCCAAAGACGACACTCGTGTTCGTCTTGAAGGCTTCATGCCTCCGCAGCGACTCGGGCAGAGAGAAGAATGATACAGCGCGCACTTCTAACACTCCTACACCAGGCAGCGTTATGTTAGTAGGCCTCGCTAGAGCTGCTAGGTAGAATACGTGGGGTCCAAGGTCAACCTCCTTGACAATATCCGGTGCTATGAGGGTCGCGTTAGTGACGTTCATGTAGACTGCTGCGACGAGCCCTCTTAGACCCTCGTTCGTCTGCCAGGGCTCCAGCTGGAACCAGACGTGGACGCCCCTAAACACTAGCGTAGCGTTCTTGCTGCTAAAGTGTAGTACGAGGTTAGTACCGTGGCCGGTCATCTCTAATGGCCTCTCGGCGAGGGTCATGTTACACCCGTGCGGGCAGAGCTTGACTATGTTAAGGTCGAGTGTCTTGTTGAGGATGCTTCGGAAGTAGCGTAGTGGAGGCGAGTTCCACACGCGTTCGCCTTTGATGTACTGCGAGTATAGGCTAGCTATATCAGAGTGCAGGGTTAGTAATGCATCCTGGGCCAGCATATAGGTTGGGAAGCGGCCAGCGTACGGCGTGAATATGTCGACGGGCTCGTCTATAATCCCGTACTTAAAGCCCTTGAAGACTAGTAGTTTGCCTCCCGGTAGTTGTATGGCGTCTCCGGGTTTCAGGCTATACTGCTGGAAGTAGCTCTGGTTGAAGGCGTAGGTGCCGCCCATATACACGCCTAGAAGGGTTAGGATAAAGCCGACATGTATCAGAGCGATGCCAAAGTACCGGTCTTTGACGAGGTTCTTTAAGCCGCGCCATGCGCGCATGAAGATAAACGCCAGCGTTGATGCAAGAGCGACGCCAGCGAACACGATGCCGACAGCCATCTGCATGTTAGTGGGTATTGGGGAGAAGGGTGCGAGAAGCATCCCGTGCTCGACTCTATAGGCTAGTATCGCTGCGAGGAGGGACTC
Source organism: uncultured Desulfurococcales archaeon (assembly GCA_964613695.1). Taxonomy (GTDB): domain Archaea; phylum Thermoproteota; class Thermoprotei_A; order Sulfolobales; family Pyrodictiaceae; genus Pyrolobus. The sequence continues at coordinate 7,753 of CAZTIR010000030.1, forward strand.
TGATGCCAATAGCGCGGTGGTGCCGCGCCAGCCCAGCCTATCGCCTATGAACGCTATCGTTATGCCAGCGAGTAGCGCGATGCTTATCGGGTAGAGTACTGGGTGGTAGAAGCGAACGCCGTTCCCCATGGTGGGGACTGTTGCCGGTAGCCCCGCCGCGACCCTGAGCGAGGGATAGAGCAGCGACCCGGTCACGAAGAACGTGGCTGCAAGCAGTGTGACCGATGCGATGCCCAGACCTAGCATCGTCGGTGTCCTGATCCACCTCCTCACCTCCCCGACTATGCTCGCGATGCCCAAGTCCAGGCTTAGTAGGTAGAAGCTGTAGACGAGTAGCACGATGCTGCTGGCCAGTAGTATCAGTGCGGCTATCCCCGCGGAGGCGAAGCTATGGAGCGGGCTCAAGCCCGTCCTCGTGGCGAACATCGCCAGGTACACGGTGGAGGATAGTAGCGCGGCGTTGAACCTTGTGAGAGAGGGAAGGGCTACCATGACGTGGGGTAGTGTGGTGGCCGCCAGCCATACCATGAGCTCACTCGTCTCGACGGGATCCCAAGCCCAGTAACCGCCCCACCCAAAGGTCTCGTAGCTCCAGTAGCCGCCTAGCATTATACCGATGGTTAGGAGCGCCCAGCCTATCTCATACACGACGGTGATGCTGCGGGAACGTAGGCCCAGGGCTATCGCGAGACCTGTTACCGCTAGCAGAGCGTACCCGGAGAATGTTGTGACGGGGTGCGGGTAGAGCCAGAAGCTCTTGAGGAGGGGGTTAAGCCCCATGCCGGTTGGCTCCGGGTGCGGGTTGAGCGCGAAAGCGCCGTAGAAGAGCGCCGAGAACAACACGAGGATCGGTATCCATGGTGCAGCAGCCAGGTATAGCCTAGCGTTCCTGTTCTCGCCGAGGCTGCGGGCTACCAGGTAGAAGCCTATAGCGGCTATCACGGTGAAGAGGTAGAGGCTGCCGCCGCTGGTGCTCCACGTTGTAGCCGGGAGGAGCCAGGCGGGTAGGGCGAGGCTCGTAGATTCGTACACGGGCTCCAGTGTGTAATCGCGCATGACGAAGGGTATCGTGTAGACAATCCACGCTACGATAGCAGTGATCGCGACCCACTTGGCCAGTCTCTTCGCCCTATCTAGCCTCCCTAGTATAGCCTCGATGCTCGTCCACACGAGGAGCGCCAGGAGTACAAGGGCTGGTATGCCGCTGTAATGCATGTGCGTTAGCATGTAGACGGGGTTATATTCCATGCCTTAATACCTCGTGAATGGATTCCAGCATTATTCGTGTATAAAGATTAACGCCGTACCGTCAGCAATCCTATAACTCCTCATCCGCTCCGCGTCGGAGCCGAGGATCTCATCAACCAGCCTCGATTACCCTAAGAGCCTCCCCAATGCTTTTAACACTGCCTATCCTAGCCAGCCTATCATCCACGAGCAACGCTGGCACATAGGGCGAGGGGAGCCTCCCTCCACGCCTCTCGTACTCGCGTGCATCGACAACGTCGAGCCTCAGGCTTGTTGCGGCCGCGACGAGTGGTATCAGGGTACGTAGAGTCTCGAGGCACGGGCGGCCAGGCACAACGAACAATACTAGGTGGTGGCTGCCGGGCTCCTCCTCTAACGCCGGGGGCTCTAGGACGCGGCCCGCGTAGAGTATAGACTCGATGAACGGGCAGAGGAGTATACCGTCCATGAGCCCGTGGTAAACAAGCCTATTCCCTAGGCCACCGCCTATAGCCACCTCGGGCGGCGCGTACTTGAAGCTAGTCCCCTCCTTCTCCCATACGGTTATCTTCCCGCTTAGCGAGGATATGCTAGCTATAACATCCTTCATCAGCTTTGAAGCCTCGTTATCACCCACCACTATGGTTACCGTAACCTCCTCCCTCAGCTCCCTGAGCCTCCTGAGCAGCTCCGATACCCGGGGCGCGTTATACGCCTTAAGTAGCGCATCTATCAAAAGTAGGTTTAGTTGCGCTCTCAACACACAATTCACCATCTGTTAGGCTACCCTCCTCACAAGCACCCTATACGCTTCATCCTCCACCCTCTCGTCGAGCAGTACGAGATACTCGCTTAGCGCCTGTATTGCCTTGCGCACCTCCTCCGCCATCTCCCTCGGCGCCACGAATAGTATCTCCTCGCCGCGGCCGGCCTCCGCGAGTGCCATGTGTATCACAGCCTCGGGGGAGGCGCAGGGTACGCGCGACGAGCCAAGCCTAACCACTCTTCTAGGCTTGTGCTGCAAAGGCCCCACACCCGGGGTTATTAGTGGAGAGGCCTCTTGTCATACACTTCTCCACAACAAGCGCCGACGGTAGGATAGCATCCTCCACCAGGTATAGCAGCCTCTCCTGCATATTCGACCGGGCTAGGCTACACCTCCTCCGCGGCATGGTCAACGCTGTGATGGTTGGCGCGGGTACCGTGGAGGCCGACAACCCTAGGCTTGTGAAGAGGATTGGGGGCGCCAAGCCATACTACCGGGTGGTTGTCGACGGCAGGCTCCGTCTAAACCCCGGCTACAGGGTGTTCGATGTTACAGAGGCGCCTACGATACTAGTGACGAGCAGCGACGCGCCGCGCGAGAAGCTCAGAGCCTTCCTCGATAAGGGTGTCGAGGTCATAACGGCTGGACGCGGGGGCCGTGTAGCGGTTGGAGAGGCTCTCCAGACGCTTCTGGAGAGTTATGGGGTTAGAGCGGTTCTAGTGGAGGGTGGTGGGGTCCTAGCTTGGAGCCTCTACCGCGAGAGGCTCGTAGACGAGTACCGTGTCACGATAGCGCCGGTGATATTCGCGGCTGGGAGGAGCGTGGTAGAAGACCCGGAGGGCATCGGGTTCACGGATTGGAGCGCCTCTCCTCGCCTAGAGATGGTGTGCAGCGAGTCATGCCCCTGCGGCCACTGTATCCACATAGTCTACCGGGTTCGCGACGCCAGAGGCATACCAGCCTCGAGGCCTCCGAGACGCTGCCTCCGCGACTATATCGTCAAGGTGGTGGACGGCGTCATCCAATCACGCGCGCCTACCTAAACGGGGGTGTGTCCGTGTGTCCCCCGTCGCGGTATGCGCGCGCTCATCTGTCAGCCGTGTACCCCCACACAATGGCGCAGATATAAGGAGAGCCCATGGTGCACCCGCAGAGCGCCTGGTATGCGGGAATAGTGCGCAGCTCGTCTCATGTAAGCATCTCGGGGCGGGTAGGATGGTCGGTCCCGCCCTTCACCCCACCCCCGCCCTTGCACGACGGGCGGGTAGGGATTCGTCTAGCCTCCTCATCCTGGATTCCTCCCCGGGGCCCCTTCTATGCTAAAGCCTCTTCTCGAGTGTATAGCATCCATGCTCAAGAGGCTGAGGAGTGGCGCGGCGAGGCTGGCTACAGAGGGTCTCCGCGGTTTCTGCGAGGAGCACGACCCTGGCCTTTGTCTACAGGAGGCTACGCGTATAGAGGAGTGGGGTTACTTCGAGGAGCCTAGGCCCAGGTTCCCCGGCTTCTTCAAGAAGTGTAGATGCTTGTGGACCGTTGAACTACCGCCGCCCATCCT
>CAZTIR010000030.1:11400-16256 GCA_964613695.1 uncultured Desulfurococcales archaeon
ATTGCTCTAGACCAGGAGCATGTGGGTAGGGCTCCTGCACTCCTCATACTCACGGCCATGTATTCCCGGACGGCGAGCAAGTATGGCGCTAGGGCGTATAGGTACATCCACGTGGACCTAGGGGCGGTCATGCAGAACGTGTATCTCGTGGCAGAGGCTCTCGGGTTGGCCACGGTGGCTGTAGGCGCCTTCTACGATAGAGAGGTTTGCAAGCTCCTCGGGATAGACTGTAGGTGGGAGATACCAGTCTTAATAATGCCTATAGGCAAGAGGGTTGAAGGCGGATTTACCGGCTAGCGTATCACCAGCTCTAGGCCGAATAGGTGCCCGGGATGACGCGAGAATGTTTAAGTACACATGGGCGTCTCGTGATAACACGGTGGTGTGGATGAGCGAGAAACAGCCCTGCACAAAACCCGTGAAGGTCCGCGACTCTAGCACCGGCGAGGAGGTCGAGCTAGTCCCAATCAAGGTGTGGGTGCTGGCGCCTAGGGGCAGGAAGGGGGTCAAGATAGGCCTCTTCAAGAGCCCGAAGACCGGCAAGTACTTCAGGGCTAAGGTGCCGGACGACTACCCGATATGCGGCCACTAGGATCCCCCCGCTCCCACACTCGTAACTCTTTTTGGAAACAGTCTAGCCCGCCTCCAGCTGCCTGCACGCCTAGAGCCTGATTCTTGCCGTGTCCGGGTTCAGCATCGGCTTAAGGACTTAAGGGGCACCTTCTCCCGCATTGTTGATGGTGGCGCGTCTTGAGCAGCGCCTGGATTAAAAAGATACGCGATGTTGTGGAGGATGTCGGGTATAGCTATGAGTTCGAGGAGACGCTGAGGATACATGTTGGCGACGTGGTGGTGGAGGTTGGGGTCGAGGGCGATAAGCCTGCTGTTACGGTGTCAGTCCCTCTGCCCTCCCCGGCGAGCAGCGAGGAAGAGCTAGACTACTATCTCAGGGTTTACGAGCAGGGTCTTCGAGTCTTTCTAGGCCTCCGAGGCGAGGCGAAATTCGAAGTGGATACGAGTCTCCCCGAGTACCCGTCCCTCCACCTCACGCGCGTATACGAGGATGGGGAGAGGCTTGCGGAGGATATGGGCAGCTTGCTTAGAAAGCTTGTTGAGGTGATTCCGCCCAGCGGCGGGGCTGAGGGCTAGAGCTTTGCCCTCCTAGCCGCCTCGCACGTTATCCTAGTCTTTTCGAGAGCGTATCTCAGGGGTATGAGGTCTAGTGGTGCGCTCGTCGTAACGATTAGGGCTTTCGGCTTGTAGAGGGTTGCCAGCTCCTCCAGCTTCCTAGCCACCGCCTCCACATCCTCCGGATATATCATGCGCGCGTTTACAACCCCGAGGCCTAGGCCCTCTGGGCTCCACTTGCTCAGAGCCTCTCTAGCGGCATCGGGGTTATCGACATAGTCTATCACTATGGCGTCGACCGTGGCGTCCCGGAGCTTGGCCCATACCTCGGGCTGCGGAGGCCTATAGTATGTCACGAGCCTAACCTCGGCCTTCTCGCCAACCTCCCTCTTTATCATCGATGCCAGGCGTGCGGCCTCCTCGGCGTCCTCGGGCTTAGCGTCTATATCGCCCAGGAACGGCTCGTGCACCTCGACCACACTTGCGCCCCTCTCGACGCTCTTCCGCGCCTCTAGCGCTAGTATCTCCGCTACGCGCTCCGCGACCTTGACCGCGTCTAGACCCTCTCTTATCCTCGCGAGCCTGGTGAAGGTCACGGGGCCCGGTAGGGCTACCCGGATGGAGAGCCACTCGGGCAGAGCCTCTCTCATCGAAGCGACCCTGCCAGGCGTCACGAGGCGCTGCGGATCCGGCAGCTCTTCAACCACGGGTATCCTGTAGAAGAAGTTGTTGTCGAACCACCTTGCTATCCCGTCCACCCAGACGCCCCTCCAGGCCTCGGCGAAGGGCCTGAGGAGATCATGCCAGTCTAGCATAGGATCCACGATGCTAGAGACGCCCGCCGCAGCCTGAGCCCCCATGATGAACAAGCTATCCTCTATCAACGCTCTGAGAGTGGGTACGACCGCTGCTTCGCCGGTCTCCTCTACGCGCCTGAGGAGCCTCCTCACTCTATCGCTCCTCGGGTAGGGGGCTAGGGGGTCACAGTTAACGCGCAAAGCCTTGCTCCCGGCAGTGCGGCCGGTGTACGGGAATCTGAGTGTATCGGTGGCCAGTGCTAGGCTAGTATGTACTCCACCCCACGCTCCCTAAGCATTTTGAAGAGTCTCTCGGCCCCCTCGCCCCAGAGCACAACCCCCGCCCCTTTCTCCACGAGAGCCGCGAGTATATCCGCGAGCGCCTCTGTCATCTCCGTGTTGAGGTGTAGCGTGGGATCCTCGACTAGGAGTAGTAGGTTGTGTGGGGGGTATCGTGCATAATGCAGGAAGGGCAGTGTTACGAACACCAGAGGGTTCATCGGGCACACTTCTAGGCTCTTGTACTTCCTCGCCGTCACGCCCCAGGATGAGAGCTCAACACTACACCCTATAAGCTCCTCCAGCCTCCTAATCCTGCCCTCGTCGACGGCGCCGAGGCCTAGGAACTTACGCGCCTCAACCATATCCCTCATCCACGGCGTGTCGCAGTAGGTGTGGAGGAATGCTCTCAGCTCACCCTCCCTAGTCTTTGGTATTAGCGTCGGCCAGGGCACCCCCATAGGCCAGTTGTAGCTCCCCAGGCCCGTTAGCGCGGCGGCAGCCTTCTCCCTGTCTATTGAGACTCGTAGCCTGCCATCCCTATACTCCAGCTCCAACCAGTCTAGATTCACTCGGAACGCATCCTCGATGCTAGCCTTGTACTTATGCTCGGCTATGATGAGGAGGCTTTTCTCGAAACCCCGTCCCCCTAGGGTGCCAGCCAGCCTATCCACACGCTTCTCTACATCCTCCTCGAGGCTCACGACAAGGTGTATGGTGTGGGCGAGGTGGTGTAGGAGGGCGTATGGCAGCCTTAGCGTAGGCATCTTCGTCGATAGGGTCACCTTGCCGTACGCGGCTTCAAGCCAATAGCTCCTCCCGTAGTCGATACGCGCCTTCCACAAGCATTATACACCTCCCGCCATACTAGTCCGCTGGACGCGTGTAATATGAAGGCAGTCGTGGTTAGACATGGTTTTGGCCCGCTTAAGCCTGGAGTCGAGCGCCTCGTGGGCGAGTGCCGCTTCACGCTCCTCTACGACGGCCGCGTGGTTACTTACACCCGCTCCTGTAGGGGAAACGTCCTCGAGGCTATCGTGCAGGGTGCGGAGCTAGAGGTTATACCAGCGCCCCCGGTCTTCGCGGAGCCGAGGCTCTCGAACCTAATCTCTATCGCCCTCCCCAAGCCCATTATCCTGGGGCCTGGCGCCAGCGCCTCGATAGACTCTTGTATTCCTATAGACATTGTCGTCACGGCAGGCGAGGTTATAGTCGATGTGGTGCCCGTTGTGAGAGTCAAGTACAGCCTCTATGGGGAGCCGGATCAGGGTCTGATAGCTCGTTACGTGAAGCTGGGTGAGTGTAACGGTCCCAGCGCTGCACTTCGCATCCACTTTAGAAACCTTGCTAGTAGGAGCGTTGTGGTGAGGAGGGTCGTGTTTCCCGCATTCATGCTCGACATCTGCTACTCCGAGAGCGGGGTGGATGCAGGCGCCCTCAGTGTTATAGTGACGGGGTTTGATGCTGCAGCCGTGCAGCCCGTGAGGGTCGAGAGGAGCGGGTGTAAACCGGCTCCAAAGCTCCTCAAGGCGCCGGTGTTCGAGAGGCAGCGTTTCGTAATGCTCTATGGCCTGTAGCTCCGGGGCTGTGTGGTAGTACGACTCTGCTTCCTTTGCGTCGGGTGGGGCGGGAGACCGACATAAGGTAATACTGTGATTATCGGGGAATACTGGAGGCCATCAAGACGGTGAACAGTATGACGGGCGACTGGTTTATAGACGTGTATGCTTCCGCGCTCGAGAAGCTACTCTCTGACGTGAAGAAGGGGAGCCACGTGACTCCAAGGATATCCACGAGCAGCTGGTGGGTGTCTAAGCTACCGCCGCCGGAGAGAATGCCCGTAGCCGCGATAGACGGGGGAGGCGGCTACGAGCCTCTCGTGGGTGGCTCGGCGTTCTACATAACGAGGGCTATTGGTGTGTTCAGCGAGGTAGCCGAGCCCGTCAAAACCGTTGATGTGAAGTTGCTGCCAGTACGCGATTCTAAGGTTCTCGACGCTCTCCGCTCCCTCACAGAGCATCGTGCAGCTCTCCGCGCGGTGGAGCGTTTGCCCAGCGGCTCCATACTCTTGATGGATGGTAGTTATCGTGCGCTAGTGTCCGCCACAATAGTCTCCATCAAGAGGGCGGCCTATGGTTACGTCAGCCTTGCTAGCCTCTATGCTGGCCTCTTTAGCCTCGAGCTTCTCTCGCTAGTGTATAGGGTGCTTAGTGTAGCTGCCCAGAAGGGTGTGACGGTAGCATACGTCTCGAAGGACTCGGGTTATAGGAGTTTCAAGGAGGCGATCCTACTCTTAGAGCTTGCAAAGATGGCCGAGGATCGAGGAATAGGCGATCTTGCAATGCTGGCTTTGAAGGCCTACAACCTGTACCCTATCGGGCGTCTGCGCGAGGAGCTGCTACACTGGAGGAGGCGTATAGACGATCCTCTTCTCCGTGTCGTGCTCGACATGATACTCGATATAGGGTACCGCGACACCACCTTCATAGACGATTTCGTCGGCGACTTGCCGGGTTATACTAGTGTGCTTGAGCTCTCCCTAGGCGGCCTATACGGGGCTAGCATAGAGAAGAGTGTTGAGAGGATGTGCGCACGTGTTGAAGAGTACCTTGGCGACAACGAGGCCGAGAACTGTAGGGGGTTAGCCTCTCA
>CAZTIR010000031.1:0-11167 GCA_964613695.1 uncultured Desulfurococcales archaeon
CCCGGACCTCCGCCTCGTCAGGGCGGCGTCCTAACCAGGCTAGACGACGGGCCCACGCTCCGGAGGAATCGGCTTACATCTAGGGTTTATATTACTTACTCAAACGCTCTAGAATATCACCTTGTATCTTCGGCTACCTATCCTCCTCACGAGGGCCTCGTACTCTCTCCTACGCAACACGCTGACAATCTCATAAACGTACCCCCTCATAACGTACACGAGAGCAACCCCATTAGCCCCGAGGAGGAGGTAAGTGTCCCTCATCCTATCGTACACGAGTTGCTCCGGCTCGCAAAACGCTGCTATGAGCTCATCAACGCTCACACTCCTCTCTCGCATCCTGCGCTTAGCGTGGTGTGTCAGCACTAGTTTCACTGGGGGCGCCTCTCCACAAGCCGCAGTAACTTCGCCTCCTCCTCCCTCTCCTCCGGCCTCACCTCGTACACCGCGCTCACTACCAGCTCCCCGCCGCACCTGGGGCATTTGCCAACAACCCTCCCCACGTAGTCACCCTTCTGGTACACTCTCTCTATGGTATAACCGCAGTTGAAGCACTTGATGCGCGTATACACCTTTCTCTTTCCAACCTTCTTCCTCCTAGCCCCTGAGGCTAGCATCAAAACCGTGGAGGCTATGAAGAGGGCCAAGAGTAGGATGTTCAACAGGTTTGAAACCTCGTTGGTATAGCTGCCGGTGGAGGCTAGCTGCAGCACGCTACTGTCCCACACCTATCGTGTTGCCCACGCCTACTATTATAACAGCGCGGTTTAAGGGAATGCCTTGTAGAAGCTTCATTACAAGCTCGACAGCCCTTGGTATAGCCTCTGCTATCTCCTTCCTCATCCCCGTAATCGCCTCCTCGATACTCATCTTTATCCCGATAGCATGGAGGGGGACACGGAGTCTTGCCGCAAGCCTCTCTATGCGTATCTTCTCGGGGCCGGGATCGCCCATAGCAACCCCGGCTCCCGTCGCAACTTCCCCTGTCTCCTCGCCCTCGAGCTTCAGCATAGCGTCTATCGTCACTATTGCTGCAAGTCTGTCGCCCACACCAGCCGCTATGTTCTCAACAGCCTCGCCGGGATGGCCTACGGTAGAGCCGGGGCCCTCGGCCTTGACTATGTACACCTCGCGCCCCTCGTACACAGCGTGGTAGTATACGGTATCCTTAGCAGCCTCTCCGACGAGCCTCGCTCCAAGCCTCTTCGCCAGCATGTACGCGGCCATGGGGCCCGCGGAATCGCCAATAGGCCTACCCTCGGCTATCACCTCTGCCGCCTCGCGATAACTCCTCGCTATCCTCAAAATCTGAGGCATGAGGAGGTTCACCTGCATTACAAGAGCCCAGTTGTTATACCTCATGCCCGTGAGGTAGAGGTGGCGGATCACGCGGTAGAGGGTCTCGAGAGCGCCCGCTATTGAGACGAGCGTCTCCACATTATTCACGATGGTCTTCTCGTTCCTCTTGCCTGGGGGGAGCGCCTCTATAACCCACTCTCTCACAGTATCCTCGCGCGTGCGTAGAATCCTCTCAAGCCTCCGAATTATGTCAACAGGCTCGATGTCTACCGGCTGCACCATGAAGTACCGGGCTACCCGGTCTATGAGCGAGTCGGGATCCTTCACGCCGCTCTCGCGCAATGTCTTAGAGGCTACGCTTCTGGCCTCTGTCACGAGCCTCTTGAGCAAACTCAGCTTGACGCGAATATCCCGCGACCATATGGCGACTTGTATCCTTTGGTTAACCCCGAGGAACATTAGGAGAAAGATTATGGTGAAGATGAGCTGCGATATCGCCGTCACGATATCCGTTATACTGGTCGCGGCCATGAAGCCCTACACCCCCTCACAGGACGTCGTCACTATAACCTCGTCCTCGAGCACAAGTATCGTATGCTCAAACTGGGCCACCATGCCCCCATTCCTCTCAACCAGGATCGGGTAGCCTATGAGCGCACCCGCCCTCCACAACTTACGGAGGGCTAGGCGCAGCTTATCAACACCACCATACTTGCTCGGCTCGAGCCACCTCTCGGTGAAAGGGAGTGTCTTGAAGCGCTGCGCTATCTCGCTAAGCAGCTTGCGCTCAGGAGGCCTTATGCGCATAGCTCGTATAGACGGGCGCTCCGGGTTAAGCGAGTATATGGTTACCGGCTCCCTCTCGTACACCAGGCCCGCGCCGTCGGTTGCAAACGGTTCTATGGCGTAGGCTCTACCGGCTCTAAAGGCACCCGGTATGGGCTCGTCGACGTTAGGTATAGTCTCGCCTGCGTGAACCAGATACCTGCCGAGACTATGCCCGGTGAGATTGGCTACAGGCTTGAAGCCCTTGGAGCGGATAACCTTCTCCACGAGGGCACCTATGCGTTGGAAGGGGACGCCGGGCTTAACCTCGCGTATTGCGGCCTCGAGCGCCTCTCTCGCCGCGTCGAGCAGTGCAGCGTAACGCCCGCTTAGGTCGACGGTCGCCGCAGTATCCGCTATATACCCGTCCACGTGTACACCGATGTCTATTTTCACAATGGCGTCCTCCGGTACCACACTCTCATCCCCCCACATGGGCGTATAGTGTGCCGCCACCTCGTTGATTGAGATGTTGCAAGGGAACGCGGGTTCGCCGCCAAGCTCTCTTATCATAGTCTCGACGCGTGTACACAAGTCGAAGAGCTTGACGCCAGGCTTCACTAGTTTAACAGCCTCATTGCGGACGCGGCAGGCTATCCTACCAGCCTTGATGTACGCGCCTACCACTTCATCATTGAGCACCGTTTAAGCTCCCGCTCTCCACCCAACCGCCCCTCACCCTATATACTGCTAGCCGTGCGAGAATCCAGGGAGCAGAGGATGCTGAGGATAAAGTGGTATGGCCACTCGGCGTTCGAGCTCGTCGACGGGGATACGCGCATCCTGATAGACCCCTGGCTATCCAACCCCCTCTCGCCCACTCATCCCTCGCGGTACAACGAGCGCGTAGATCTCATAGTATTGACCCACGGGCATGACGATCATATAGGCGACGCGGTCGAGCTTCTCAGAAGGAACCCGGAGTCGAAGCTGGCGGCGATCTACGAGCTGGCTCTGCACATGCAAACTAGGCTTGGGGAGCAGGGTGGCGAGGCGAATAGGTTCATCGGCGGTAATATAGGGGGACCCATGCAGATACCCGGGCTCGGCAGGAAGGTTGCACTAACGCCAGCCGTCCACAGCTCCCCCATCGGCGCCCCGACGGGGGCACTGGTCTTCACCGGCGAGGGCGTGGTGTACCATGCTGGCGATACTGGCCTCTTCTCCGAGATGAGCCTTATCGGCGAGCTCTACGAGCCGCTGGTGGCGCTGCTTCCCATAGGCGGGCACTTCACCATGGACGAGTTGCAGGCTGCTAAGGCGGTGGAGATGCTTAAACCGAAGTACGTCATCCCAATGCACTACAACACGTTCCCAGTGATACAGGCGGATCCCGAGAGGTTCCGAGCGCTCGTCGAGAAGCGTGCACCAGGAGTGAAGGTGGTTGTGCTCAAACCGGGCGAGGAGCTTAGGATAGGGTAGGCATTAGCCCAACCCGGGTTCCACGACTTTGAACGACATCCGCGAGGCTAAGAGAAGGATACGCGAACGGATCTGGAGGCTATTAGAGGAGAGGAATGTAGCCTCCTTCCCCCGCCCCGTCTACGGGAGGATACCCAACTTTAAGGGCGCAGAGAGGGCTGCAGAGCACCTTTTCTCGACGCCGGAGTGGCGGGAGGCAAGGGTGGTGAAGGTTAATCCTGATGCTCCTCAACGACCCGTTAGGCTACGCGCACTACAAGAAGGCAAGATACTAGTCATGGCCACGCCGCGTATGCGGGAAGGCTTCCTCCTCCTAGATCCTAGGCTAATACCCCCGAGATACTATAGAGAGGCGTCTACGATACGTGGCGCTTTCCGGTGGGGCAGGAGGCTAACCCTTGACGAGCTCTCGAAACTACACATAGACCTCATAGTGGCGGGCTCCGTGGCCGTGGATAGGAGTGGCGGGAGGCTAGGCAAGGGCGAGGGCTACGCCGAGCTAGAGTATGCGATACTCCGCGAGCTAGGGGTTGTGGACGACGATACGCCGGTGGCAACCACCGTCCACGACTTGCAGGTGGTTGATAGAGTCCCTAGAGACGAGTACGACCTAACCGTGGATATCATCGCGACGCCGACGAGGCTCTATCGCGTTAACCCTCGCCCCCCAAAGCCCCGCGGCATACTATGGGATAGGCTGCCGGAGGAGAAGCTGCGAGAGATACCAATCCTACGCGAGCTTAGAAAACGCCTAGAGGGTTACGCCGAAGAGGGGGCCTAGGTCGTGGAGGAGAGCCACTGCATCCGGATACCGGCGTCTAATATCGAGGGCTAGCATCCTCCTCAATATATCCACTATATTGCTGGGCTGGTTTGGCGGCGGCGTTAGAGGCTCAACACTCTCCAACACCTCCTCAGCGCGGCGGAGGAAGTCGTCAGGATTAGGGTAGGTCGCCATAAGCCTCTCGAAGCGTCTCACATGATCCTGAGCCTCGGGTGGCAAGCTCCTACCCATCGCTTCCGCTAGCTTGGGAACCACTCTCTTCAAGACCACGTAGTTTAACGCTAGGCGGGCGTACGGCTTCCTCTTATAGAGTAGCCTGTAGGCCACCAAACCGAGGCTATACACATCATAGCTTGGGTATGCGCGAGCCCCGTGGAGCAGGGAGTAGGGGTCCGTATACTCGGGCGTAATCTCCTCGAGCGTCGGCGGCCTGGACCGGTTGACGGGGAGGGCGGTAAAGTCGAATAGTTTTGCGCGCATAAAGCCGCCCACTCTCACAACCATCACGTTCTGTGGCTTCACATCAAAGTGCCCAAAGCCTAGAGTGTGTGCTAGTGCAAGCGCGCCGGCAACCTCGTATATAACCTTGCGAGCCTCGAAGGGGGAGATCGTGTGCTCCACCTTATCAAGCGTCGTGCCCTCGACGAGCTCCATTATCACTAGGGGCGGGCTTCTCACATACTCCTCGAGCGTCCTGTACTCGAGTCGAGGGATGTGAACACCATACACCTGCACAATATTCTCGCTGAACCCTGTCAGAACCTTCACCTTATCCTTCGTCACCCTAATCCCGCGCTCCTCCAGCGCGGATTCTATAACACTCCTGCTGGCAAACGTCATCTTGAGCATGGAGGACGCCATCCTAGCAAAACTCTCGAGCGCACCTCTATTGCCGACGGCGAGGGGCGAGCCGAATCTACTCTTCTCGCGCAGCACTTTGAGCGCGAAGCGACCAGTAGAGTTAACGCCTTCAAGCACGTACGAGATGCCGCCCTCGCCTATAACCCTCTCAATCTTGAACCCGTAGAGGGTTAAGCCTATCCACACTGCCGGAGGCTGACCAAGCGATACTGAAGCCCCGCGAGCGCGCGCAACGAGGCTCTGCAGCTCCTGCGGGAGCTTATCCCGAGGCAATACCCTCACATCAACGACACACTTCTCGCTAGACACTAGCTCGAGGAGCTTCATGTAAGCATCCGTCCCAACTATACTCCTCCTACTAGCCTTATCCGTGAACACCACAGCAACGACAACACCGTTACATATAATCAACCGAGCCTCATTCGCCTTAGCCTCCACCACCGCGTAGAGACAATTGCGTTCACCGACTTTAGACGATAGGCTCGCCAGAAGCTTCTCCAGCTCATCCCTACCCGACACCATCTTATGATACACTATGACGCTGGAAGCTAGTACCAGGTCAAGCTGGACTAGGGGATCGGCTAGACGCCTGCTAGCATCGTTAACCACGTTAGCTATTCTCAGCATCCTACTCTAGCCCAACAGCACACCGGTAGGCAAACGGCTTCAAAAAACACTATCTCGGCCACACCTGGCACCGAGGATGGTTTACTCGCTCTCCTCCTCACCCTCTTCCTCCTCACCCATCTTCACGCGGAGCACGGTAAGACCAACGACGATCTCGGAGCCGTCCTTGAGTTCAACGGGCTTACCCTCCTCGAGGGGCTCTCCATCAACAACAGTTCCGTTGGTACTACCCAGATCTTCGATGTACCACTTACCATCGCGGTAGAATATCCTCGCGTGCTTCCGCGAAGCATAGGGGTCGACGATGACTATGTCGTTCGTGGGGCTGCGGCCCAGGACATACTCTCCCTTCTCTGGCTCCAAGCGCCACATGGTCACCGGCTGGTTAAAGGGAGATTTCACAACCTCAAGGGTTAAGGTCGTCAAGCTCCACCGCCCTCTTTGCCCTCTCCTCCAGCCTCCTCACTCTCCTCCTTAACCTCACGCTTTACAATCTTGCTCGCAAGGCTTAGAGCCTCCCTCACCCCCTCCTCCGGCCTCAGCTCGAGCATCTCCTTAATCCTCATAGTCTCGCTGTATAGCTCCATATCGCCGATACGTGCGGTCTCCTCGGCAAGCCTAGCCGTGGCCTCTGCAAGCTCCTCAGCCCTACCACTAATAGCAGCCTCAACGATCTTCTGGGCGGTGCTGAGTGCGTTAACCTTAGCCGCTACAACCTCGTCGACACGCACCTCCTCCTCGCTCTTGACGACCTTGAGGGTTAGGTCTATCCATGCTGTCATCCTCTCGCCGCCCTGCGGCTCATAGTACAACGCCCTGAACCTGGAGACCCTCATAGTGGCCCCGGGTGCGGCCGCGCTCGGGAATACTATCAGCATCCCACCAACCGTAACCTGCTCACCCTCACTAACGTCCCCCACCTGGACTATCGCCTTGTTGCCCTTCTTCTCATAGTTGAACCCGTATATCTCCACGTCAACATTCCCGAGGAGCTCTATCTCGAGTTTGACATCCTTGGCGACCACCTTAGTGCCTCTCGTCGCATACTCCTCGAGCACCTTCCTAATCTCCTCGCTACTCGATATATGCTCGAAGACCCCGCCCGTCTCCTTAGCCAGGTAGAAGAGGAGCTTCTCGTTATACTTGGTGCCTATGCCGATGGCTATTATGGGCGCGCCAAGCTTCCTAGCCCTCTCGACGATCCTCCTATACTGCTCCGGCCTCTTCGGCCCCCATGTGGGCATGCCGTCAGTCAGTAGGAGGATGCGATAGGAGTAGATGGCACCATACCTCTTGTTAAGAGTCTCTATCAGGTTCAGCGCCTCTTCGAGCGCACGGCCTATATTCGTGAACGTGCAGTGCTTCGCCTCCTCCACACGCTTCTTTATAGTCTCGAGGCTGTCCCCGTGGAGGGTGGAGCCGAGGAGTTTGGCTGTACGACAGAACGCTATAACCGCGAAGTGATCCGTGGGTTTGAGAGTCTTAGTAGCCTCTATCACACCCTCCTTAGCCCTCACTATCTTATTCTCCTTCTTCATCGAGGGGCTCACGTCGAGCAGCACTATGAGGAAGGTTGGTATCCTCTCAGCCTTCCTACCATAAATCTCGGCTACGAAGCCTACACGCCCACCCTGGGGTATGATAGAATCCCTATCCACCTCGACCACGAGCATTATCGCTCTTGTAGGCGCTGCCCCTATTCGTGGCAAGGCTACTTTCTCCTACTTTTCTGGCGGCGCACACACCACTTATATACTCGATTCCAGCCCCTCGCGAGGGATTAACCGCCACGCTATACATGTTTGTTCATTCGCAACAGTTTGCTGCCTAACGTTTATTTTAGGCCACATTAACGCGTGTTAAGATGGGGCTGTTGAGAGATGCCTAATCCTCCACTCTCACTCTCCCCACTCGAGTACGTGACACCATCTCAACAACAAGCAAGACAGGAGAACGGAGCAGAGCTAGCTCATGTCGACGAGAATAGGCTGAAGTGCGTGCTCAAATGCCTACTAGGCCTCAGCGAGGAAGAGGCCCATGTGCTAGCATACCTGCTTCTGCACCCGCAGCCCACCACAGCCAAGGACATAGCATACTCTGCGAAGAGGAACCAGGAGGTTGTCCGGAGGGCGCTTAGGAAGCTCTACGCCAAGGGCTTGATCAACAGGAGGCCCTTCCCGCTTAGGAGGGGAGGCCGCGCTTACATATACGAGCCTAAGAAGGAGCTACTCGAGAAACTACACGGGCTATGCAAAGCCGCCTATGATGTGGTCGAGGTCATAAAGAGTGCTAAGACCGGGTGAGGGTCGGGCCGAGGGTACTATCTTCACCCATCAGCCCTAATGCGCCTCCTCATCCCCGGAGATCCGCTAGTCTCTCGAGGAGGGTAGGTATCTTCTAAGCAGCTCGGCGAACACGGGTAGTATACGAGTCTGGACGTAGACCTCTGCAGGCCCCTCAACCTCTACCACGAAACCCTCCCCACCGAAGAGGAAGCTTTTCCACCCCCCAAACTTCCGTATACGCCATCTAGCGTTAGCATCAAGCGCCACAAAGTGGAAATTATCGACGATTACGCGCTCCCCCGCTGGCACCGTTATTTTCTCGATTGCGCCGTAGGAGGATAACCATGCAAGCCCCTCACCCTCGAGCTTCAGCCATATGAGCTCGCCCTCAGCCAGCAAGCCTCTGAGACCCCTCCACGCTACCGTAACGCTCACATCACCCGTGTGCGCCAAGTAGCTCGTGTCTTGCACCACTAGCGGCCTATCGGGTGTTATACGGACGTCGAAAATGTCCCCGGGCGTGGCGGGGGCCAGCCAGATTTCCCCACGCCCCTCGGCAACATAGTGGTTTAGGAAGTAGCTCTCGCCGCCAAAGAGCGCTCTTTTCAGGGAGGTTAGGAACCCCCCGTAACCCTTTGTCTCGATGCGTATCTCGCCCCTCATAACCATCATAGCGCCTGGCTCCGCCCAGATATCCTCGCCTGGCTCCAGCATTACGCGTAGGACCGTGTATGCAGGTTTGCCTAGATACTCGTACCTCATATTAACCCCTCAATGTTCGTAGCAAGCCCCAGTCACATTTATACTATGAGATGCGGGCTATGCTGGAACAAGGGGCTACCCGCCAAATCGGATTGTGCAGGGTGTCGATGCTTGCCCGCAAACCTGCCGCCCGAGGCTCAGGCAAAGCTCGTGAAGTATAGTGAGGCGAAGACGCTTGAGGAGAAGATCAGGGCTCTAGAGGAGTTTATATCAGCCTGTCCTAAGCACAAGGGCACCGAGAACCTCCTCCTATGGGCTAGGAGGAGGCTCGCGGAGCTACGAGAGGAGCTGGAGCGGAGGAGAAGTCAGAAGCGTGGAGGCGGGGGCCCAAAGTTCTTCGTCGAGAAGAGTGGAGCCGCTCAGATAGTGGTCATTGGGCCGCCTAACACGGGTAAGAGCCTGCTAGTAAAGCGGTTAACGGGCGCCAAGACTAACGTAGCGGACTACCCCTTCTCGACGACCATCCCAGTCCCGGGGATGCTGAGTTCCCAGGATATACAGTTACAGCTCGTAGACACACCACCCTTGACGGATGAGGCGCCCCAGTACGTGCCGCGGGTGGCTGGGCTAGCCCGGAACGCTGACGGCATCATTATAGTGGTGGGGCTCGACGAGGACCCGGTCGAGCAGTACGAGGATGTTAAGAGGATATTGAAGGAGCATGGCATTCTAGTCGAGAAGCCTAGGGGCATAGTGCGTGTCAGGAAGGGTGGAGGGCCTGGAATCCGTGTACAGCTCCGCGGGAGAATACTAGACGGTACCATAGCCGACGTGGAGAAGCTTCTAGCAAACTATAGGATCTACTCCGCTACGGTCGAGATAGAGGGTGAGGTTACCCTAGACGATATCGAGGAGGCTATATTCAAGCCGATAGAGTATAAGCCGACGCTCGTGCTGGCCAACAAGGTTGATGTACCCGGCGCTGTGAAACGGTACAAGATGCTCTACGAGCATCTTAAGGGGCGCGGTGTTAGCCTGATACCCGTCTCGGCCGTACGCGGCTTCAACCTCGACAAGATAGGAGAGGTGATATTCCGTATGCTCGGCATTATAAGAGTGTACACGAAGCAGCCCAACGGCGAGGTTAGCAAAACTCCTCTCATACTCCGACGGGGGGCTACGGTCGAGGATGCTGCCCGCAAGATACACAGCGACCTGGTGAAGTACTTCGTGTACGCGAAGGTATGGGGCCCCTCGGCCAAGTACCCGGGCGAGAGAGTCGGGCTCGAGCACGTCCTTGAGGATGGAGACATTATCGAGATACACGCTAAACGCTAGCACCCCTTATTACACTCGGTGGGGTATGCGGCATTACTCCGGGGGACCCGTGAGCGAGGAGAAGCGCGTGGTTATAGATAGGGACCCGGTGAACGTTATACAGGAGATAGGCTTCCCGGCGGAGGTCATACAGATTATAGGGCGTACGGGGGTCACCGGCGAGGTTACTCAAGTTCGTGTAAGGGTTCTGGAGGGCAGGGACAAGGGTAGAGTGCTCACCAGGAACGTCTTGGGGCCGGTAAGACTAGGCGATATCCTCATACTCCGCGAGACCGAGCGTGAGGCGAGGAAGCTGGGCAGAAGGAGGTGAGCACCATGCCCGCGAGGCACGTCTGCCACTACTGCGGGAATCCCATCGAGCCCGGCACGGGCCTCATGTACGTACTCAAGGATGGCACCATACTCTGGTTCTGCAGCTCCAAGTGCTTCAAGCTCTGGAAGATGGGGCGCGATCCACGCCGCCTGAAATGGACTAGGAGGTATACGCCGCTACAGAGGTGAGTGTTTAATGGCTGTGCAGCGCACATTCGTCATGATAAAACCGGATGGCGTTAGGAGGGGATTGATAGGCGAGATAATAGCAAGGTTCGAGCGCAAGGGCTTGAAGATAAAGGCGTTGAAGATGAAGAGGCTTACGCGAGAGGAGGCCGAGAAGCTCTACGATGTCCATAAGGGCAAGCCGTTCTTCGAGGAGCTCATAAGCTTCATCACAAGCGCGCCTGTCGTCGGCATGGTGCTCGAGGGGGATGAGGCTGTAGAGGTTGTGAGGCTCATGATAGGCCCGACTGATGGGAGGCGCGCGCCTCCAGGCACGATTAGAGGGGATTACGCGTTAAGCATAGGGGAGAATGTAATCCACGCCTCCGACTCGCCCGAGAGGGCCGAGTATGAGATAAGCGTGTTCTTTTCGAAGGAGGAGATAATAGACTGGTAATGGCAAGAGCTTCCACGCCAGCACAATATAATTTTATTTGGTGCGCGCGGTGCGACTCACACGTAGACGTTTCATAGCCCTCATCGGGGC
>CAZTIR010000031.1:11267-15547 GCA_964613695.1 uncultured Desulfurococcales archaeon
CCTGCCCGCAGGCGGCGTGAAGCGTGTAAGGTTCTCGACGACCACCAGCCTCTATGAGACCGGGCTACTCGACTATCTGGCATCGCGTTACGAGCGGGTTAGGCGGGGTGTAGACATAGAGTTTATCCCGGTTGGCACGGGCGCCGCCCTAAGGATAGCCAGCGAGGGTAGCGTGGAGGGGGTGTTCGTCCACGCTCCCAACCTCGAGGCAGAGTACTTGTCTAGGGGCGTGCTGACGCATCACAAGATACTAGCCTTCAACTACTTCTGTATCGTGGGTCCTCACGAGGATCCGGCTCGTGTCAGGGGAGCCCGGGATGCTATCGACGCGTTTAGGCGCATATGGCGTGCAGGGGAGGATGGGAGGGCTATCTTCGTCAGCAGGGGTGACAAATCCGGAACCAATATCCGAGAGATGATAATCTGGAGGTTGGCTGGTCTCGCTCCCGACCCGCGGAGGCAGCGCTGGTACCGTGTAACCGGGGAGGGTATGGCCGAGACGCTCCTCGTGGCCGAGAACCTCGGGGCATATACCCTGAGCGATACGGGCACATTCTACAAGTTGAAGCGCGAGGGTAGGCTGCCGCGGCTCGAAATGCTCTATACAGGTGACCCTATCCTCCTCAACATCTACTCCGCCTACGTGGTCAAAATGAGGGCCGAGACGAGGGAGGGGAGGGAGGCCGCGATGTTCATAGACTTTATCGCCGAGCACCCGGAGCTTATAAACGAGTTTGACGGGGGAGTAGGGGTTAGACTGTTCTACGCTGCTGATAGAGAGGTTCTACCCTGGCTCCGTAGAGCGTGGAGTATTATGGCGAGGGGGGAGTGGGGTAGGCTTTATGAGGTCGTGCCTCGGGGAGGCTCTTGAGGATGTCTTCAGGAGTCTTGCTATATCAGGACTGGGCGTGACGCTGGCCACACCCTTCTCGCTCCTCATAGCCTCGTATATCTCGCTACGCGGTAGACGCGTGTTAGAGAAGATAATTGACTCCCTGGTAGGCATCCCCACTGTACTCGTAGGCCTCCTCATGTACTCGTTGTTATGCGGCACCTGCCCCCTCGGGTGGACGGGGCTGCTATACACGCCCCAGGCTATAGCAATCGGCGAGGCCATACTCGTGACGCCAGTGTACACTGCGATGCTGGTACAGGGCTTCGGGACTAGATTCAAGCCGCTCTACGAGCTGGCCCTGGGGCTCGGCGCCACACGCGCAAGAGCACTATTATTCGCGTTGAGAGAATCCACTCCGAGCATCCTCGCCGCCAGCATCTCCGCGTACTCTAGGGCTGTTGGCGAGCTTGGAGTGGCACTCCTCGTGGGCGGAGGCATCGAAGGCTATACACGCACCGCGACCGTGGCTATCGCGCTCGAAGTTGCACGCGGCGAGTTCGAGTGCGCCCTGGTTATAGGGGGGCTGCTGAGCCTCATACTAGCCGTCTTCGCGGCGGCTTCCACGCTGCTTGAGAGGGTTTAGGCTCGGTCGAGGGCCCCTACTCCTCACGACACTCGGGGGAAGGGGAAACTCCTCATCGCCGCGGAGTGGAGGCCTCAGCCCGAGTGCCCCCAAGGCTCCTCATAACGCGTCTCGGCACCCTACGGTCTCTTCACCAGCCCTGATACCCCGTTACCCCGCCTCCCTCTAAACTCTCTCGGCCAGAGACCCTCCTCGACCGCTATACTCTCGGCTATGAGGCGCGCCAATAGCGAGTACTGTGGCACCGCTTTACGAAGCACGTCGGCCTCTCTCGTGGCCGGGTTGTAGGCTATCACACCCACCCACTCGGGGAGAGAGACGAGGGCCTCGACTATACTCCAGTCGGGTAATGCAACATAGACCCTGTGCGCTAGCCAACGCCGCCTCTCGACCTGCACGCGGAGAGAATCACGGTACAACACCTTCATCTCTACAATGACGCCTCTACAGCCTCGCCGCGTCACCTTCACGCCATACATGTCCACCTCCAAACCTTCAATGATGCGCCTCCCTACCACATGGTAGCCGGAGGCGCGCAGCAGCCTAGCAACGGCGGACTCTAGCCCCCTCGCCACATCCGACAACCGCCTACGATACTTTCATATACTAGACACAGCACCCCCCATCGGTTCTAAACAACCCGGTGGATATTGATAAAGCCAGCCTTCCGAGAGGGAAGGGGACGGTGATGAGTTGCCCGCATTGCCGAGGCCGCGGGCAACAAGCCTATAGCTGTGAGGAGGATGCGCCCCGTCTGACTATAACCCCCTCGCGGAGCTCATAGACCTCCGCTTTAAGGAGCCCCGCGAATTCTAGATCATGCCCGGCAGCTATTACTGCAGTACACGCGGATAGACGCTCTCTCAGTATATCCGCTAGCATCTTCTTCTTCTCCGCGTCCAGGTACGCGGTAGGCTCGTCCAGGACAAGATACTCGGCCCCCGTAACGACACCACGGAGGACGTGAGCCAGCTGCGCCTGCCCGCTAGAGGCCTCATCGCGCCTAACCCTAGCCATCCAACCAAGGCCATACTCCTCTAGCAAGCGAGCGGCCGTCTCTAAAGCCGCCTCCCTCTCAACACCCCTAAGCTCCAAGCCGAGAGCCACGTTATCAAGGAGAGAGCCTCTTACTAGTAGAGGAGTGCTGGGGACGTAGACCACCTTGCGCCTGACTGCCAGACTCCTCTCGGCCCAGTAGTCGACGCCATCCACGAGAACACGGCCCCTCGTGGGCCTAGCTACGAGACCAGCTATCCTCATGAGCGTGGTCTTGCCAGCACCATTGGGTCCCGTCACGTATATCGCCTTACAAGGCTCGAGGACTAGGCTGACGCGCTTCAGTACCCAGCGTCTACCATCATACGTGAACCACACACCATCCAGGCTTAGACCCTCCATACCGAACCCCATAACCCAGCGAGAGGGTCTAGCAGGAACGCTAGGCCCCCGACGCCAAATGCTATCTTCAACACGCGCCTAGCCGCCGCGTACTCGCTCCTAGCTATCAACAGGATTGAGTAGATGCACAACGCCGCGACTATCAACGCGGGTAGCAGGTAGAGTAGCGTGTAGGGGCCTAGCAGGAATGGTAGAGGGGATATGAGCGCAACCAGAGCCAGCAGTATCGTAGACGCTATCCTTGCCACCCTCGACCCGTAGACCGTCGCTATCGTATGAGCGCCTCGCGCAGCGTCGCCTCGCTGATCCTCCAGCGCTTTTACAAACTCGCGTGCGAGTATGAGGATGAGGGCGTAGACGAAGGGTATAGAGACTGCTTGTAAAGCCCCTAACAGGTTGCCGCAGCACACGCCTACAGCGAGACCACCGTAGAGTATTGTCGAGGCGCCGGTGAACGCTACCGTAAAGTGACCCGCTAGCGCCGAGCCTCTCTTCATACGCCAAGGGTATAGGTAGAGGAGGGCCGCGACTAGGAGAGCATATACCCCGTGAAGGAGAGAGACGAAGAACCCTGCAACAACGCCACCCCCCATCAATAGTAGTGCATAGGCGTACGCCTCCCCGTGGCTCACGCGACCAGAGGGTATAGGCCTATACGGCTTCTCGATAGCATCGATATCCGCGTCAAAATAATCGTTTATAGCATAGCCTCCCGCGGACACGAGAGCCACTGCAAGAAGCGCATAGACTATGGCCTTTGCGCTAGAGGCGCTACACCCGCAACCCAGCAGCCACTCGGCCGTGAGCACGCCCACAAGCGTGTTGAGCAACGCTACAATAACGTTATGGGGGCGCGCGAGCTCGAGAAAAGCAAGGATGCGGGAGTTGAGAGGCAAAAACTTCACCGGCTTAGCTCACGCCAGCCTTGGCCTTTAGCTCGTTAACAGCCTTTATGATCTCCTCTACAAGGTCCTTAGCCTCGCCGGGGTCGATTATACAAGCGCTGGCAGCAGCAACCTCGATGCCCGCGGCCTCGCCAAGCCTCTTCTTGCTCGGGACGTAGACGTATGGCACCTTCTTCTCCTCGCAGAGTAGCGGGAGGTGGGCGACTATCTCGGGCGGGTCTACATCCTCGGCAATCAATACTAGCTTGGCTAGGCCCCTCTCCACGCACTTGGTGGTCTCGTTAGTACCCTTCTTTATCTTGCCCGTCTTCCTCGCTATCTCGAGCGCCTTGTATGCCTTCTCCGCGAGCTCGGGTGGGACCTCGAACCTAACATAGAACGGCTTGCTCATGGCTCATCCTCCTCCCCGTTCGGGTCGTCGCCCGGGAGTGGAGTGGATGAAGGGTTTATCTAGAATTTGCATAGAGCGGCGTCCACCGAGAGATGCTCGGGGCTAGTC
>CAZTIR010000032.1:0-15316 GCA_964613695.1 uncultured Desulfurococcales archaeon
CTATCAGGCCGCCGCTCATCACTATAGGGTTGGGGGTCGCCACTATCCTAGGCTCGACGCTCAGGGTGAACGAGGGGCCCCCGACGAGCCAGTCTAGGGGCGTGTTGGCGGCGGGCCCCGGGGGCCTGCTAGTCATGAACCAGTTGAGCCCGCTCAGCGTCTCCCTTACGAGCTTCTCGACGCCCAACTTTACGGCGAGAGGCGCGTAGACGAGGACGAGGAATCCTGCAACAATGAGCAGCGGCTCGATGAAGTTTCTCAGCCTCACACCTCTCCTGAAACGATCCCATAGGAGTATGGAGGCGAGGTAAACGAGCCCAGTGTACTTGGTGGCCACGGCCGCTGCTGCTAGGAGATAGGCCAGCCTCCTCCTACCATGGGCGGCCGCCACTAGCGATAAGCCGCCGAAGCCGAGGGTGAAGGGCTCTAGTATCGCGAAGCAGGAGTCGGCGGAGAAGCTAGAGCGGCCAAGCAGCACATAGACCAGTGCTAGGCTGGCGGCGCCCGCTAGGAGCCCGCCGCGGAGCCCATGCCTAGCCGCTATGAGTGCTGCGAGGTACACGGCGGATGCCACGCCGAGCGTCGAGAGGATTAGGGCTGGTAGCCTCCAGTAGAGGGGGCAGTCTCCGAGAAAGTGCATGACCAGCGCTAGCAAGTACTTTGCGAGCGGGGGGTGCTCCAGGTTGAGATACTTGCTTATATCCTGGTTGTCGGGGTACGTGAAGCAGCACCTGGTTGCAGTCGCGCCGTAATCCCCGCTCAAGCGGCACGTGTTGACATAGGCCGCTACCGCCGTGTACTCTACGCTGGCACCCGGGGGCCTGCTCGCCAGCATGACTATGGTATTGTTGTAGAAGAGGGTGGTGTAGCAGAGGCCCGGGCAGGGCCTAGGCCTCAGGCCGAAGAGGTACGCTAGGTTCCTGGCGGCAGAGACGTACCAGACCTCGTCGCTCACATAGGAGTGGAGGAGCTTGGGGTTAGCACACTGCCCCCAAGCGTAGTGCGCGTATAGGAGCCCGGCGCCCGCGGCGAAAATAAGTGCTATCAGCACAGCAGCCTTATCCCTATCCAAGCCCATCTCCTCGCACTGCAAGCCGCTAAGAGGATTTAGAGGGTACGTGCACGCTCCTGCGAAACGAGCCTAGAGCGTTTGCAGTGACGCACTCCACCAGCGTCCTAGACGCGGGCACCGCCTCCTAGAGCAGCGGCTTGGTGCATGACCCTAGCGTGGCTTGCAAAGGGCTCCCAGCTGCTCCCGCGGTATGCGTATCCAGTAGCGGCTAGCATCCCTCACTATCGTTGCCCGCCGGGTGGCCTCCTCCAGGCCTTCCGGGGTGTAGCAGAGGAGCTCGGGCCACACGGGAGGCTTCTTGGCGACAATCTTCGAGTATATAGCGTCCACGCGCTCTAGGGGCTTCTCGCCGCACCCCCTCGAGACTATTATAACGTCAATGTCGCTTGTCCAGAGCCAGTCGCCGCGAGCCCAGCTACCAAACACTATGACCTCCAGGGGCTCTATGCCCGCCTCTCGCGCAGCCTCGTACACTATGCACACTGTCTCCAAGGCGCGTGGATGGAGCCTAGGGGTCACGGAGCATGCCCCTCACCCTCTCCACAACCCGCCTCGCTATCTCAGCGGCGCGTCTCGCCTCCCACTCCACTATGAGGATGCTCGGAGGGCCTCCAGCCGCGTCGGGGTAGCGGGAGATGGTGTAGTACTTGCTAAGCCAGTAGAGCTCATCCAGCCCCGCCCCCACATCCACGCCCTCTGGCACAAGCTCCGGTAGTATACGGGTGCGTGGGGGAGGCTCACGCATAACATGCACCCAGAGAGCCTTCAAAGCCTTCTCGACAGCCTGGTGGGCGAAGAAGGTCGCCCTCCACCACCTCCCCCTCTCTAACGCGAAATCCACGTCCTCGAGGTCCCTCACAGCCTCCTCCAGCCATAGGAGCGCCTCTCTACGGACAGGCAAGCTTGCGCCTCCTAGCATCGCGGAGAGGCGGAGACCGTTAGAATCTACAGCAGCTTACACGCGGCGGGTTCCCCCACGGCCGGGGGTTCCCCCGGCTTTAAGGGGGTGTAGGGTGTTGCCTATGCCCGGGTAACCGGGTTTTGCCGAGCTATGACGACGTTAAGATAGGCCTAGAGATTCACGTTCAGCTCACGAGGCTCAAGACCAAGCTCTTCTGTAGCTGTAGCGCAGACTACCGCGGCGCCCCGCCCAACACGCACGTCTGCCCCGTCTGCCTCGGGCTCCCCGGCAGCCTACCCGTGGTGAACGAGGAGGCTGTGAAGCACGCTATAATGGTGTGCCTTGCTCTCAACGGGAGGGTTGCCAGGGAGCTGCGCTTCGTGCGCAAGCACTACTTCTACCCAGACCTCCCGAAGCAGTACCAGATAAGCCAGTATGACGGCCCTGGCGGCGAGCCGATCTGCAGAGGCGGGTGGGTCGAGTACGAGTATAGGGGGGAGCGGAGGAGGGCCAGGATACGCCGCATTAACCTGGAGGAGGACCCCGGCAGGATAGTGCTCCCTGGCGTTGTGAGCCCTAGGCTGGCCCCCTACGTCCTCGTGGACTACAATAGGAGTGGGGTGGCGCTCCTAGAGATTGTGACGGAGCCGGACTTCCGCGAGCCGGGCGAGGCTAGAGCGTTCCTGGAGAAGCTGCGCAGCATACTAGAGCACCTCGAGGTCTGCGACTGCGGCCTCGAGGGGGCTATGAGGGTTGACGCCAACGTGAGCGTGGGTGGAGGGGCTAGAGTCGAGATAAAGAACATTGGCTCCATACGCGACGTTGAGAGGGCCCTCGCCTACGAGATAGCGAGGCAGAGGAAGCTGATAGAGGCGGGCGGCGTTGTTAGACGCGAGACCAGGCACTGGGACCCGGTCAGGAGGGTCACCTATACCGCGAGGGCAAAGGAGTACGAGGAGGACTACCGGTACATGCCCGACCCGAACCTACCCCCAGTCCCCATACCCGAGTCGCTAGTCGAGAGCATCAAGGCGTCGATGCCCGAGCTCCCAGACCAGAGGCTGAAGAGGCTAGTCTCCCAGTACGGCATACCCGAGCACATCGCGAGACAGATGCTGGCCTGGAAGAAGCTCGCGGACTTCTACGAGGATGTCGTGAGGCTCTACCCGGCTAAACCGGATAGGGCGGCGGCGTTCATAGTAAACGATCTCCTAGGCTGGGTGAAGGAGGAGGACCTCAAACCCCTCTACGCGAGAGTGAAGCCGGAGCACATAGCGAAGCTCATGAGGATGCTGGACGAGGGCAGGATATCACTGAGGCAGGCGAAGGAGCTGCTCAAGCCCCTGGTCGAGACGGGGGAGGATCCCGAAAGGCTGGCCGAGAAGCTGGGCATGGTGAGGATAACTGATGTCGAGGCGTTGAAACCCATAGTGGAGAAGGTGTTCAGGGAGAACGAGAAGGCTGTGAGGGATGCGCTCCACAACCCCAAGGCCGTGAACTACCTCGTGGGCCTCGTGATGAGGGAGACTAGGGGCCGCGCAGACCCGAGGATAGCGAGGAGGCTCGTCGAGGAGAAGCTGGAGGAGCTTAGAGCCGGGCAGACTCCCTAACCCTATCCAAGAGCTTCTCGAGCACACTCCTACAGGGCTCCCTCCTAGCCTCGTAGACCATGCGGCGGAGCCACGGCTCCTCCTCGAGGAGCACCTTCGTTATAGAGTGGAGGAGCCTCCTCCCATCGCTGTTAAGGCAGTCGAACCTATCCCAGTACCTCCTCCCGCCAGCCGCGTCGCCAACCAGAGCCTCTAGCATGCGGAGCGCATCCCTAAGCCTCTTCCCCTTCCTCACCAGAGCCTCACCCTGAACAACGGCGGCCAGCTTGAGACCCACACTCCCCTAACCGGATCCCATATGCGCGGCGGCGTCGTGCGGCCACCCGGGCCGTGGCTCTTGACGTAGACTACGCCGGCGCTGGCGGGTAGGCGGTGGCCGTTCTCCATATACTCCCTCACGATCGAGGGTATGGAGTCGAAGGGCGGCATGTGAGGCCCGTAGATGAACATGTGGAGGTAGCAGCCCTTAGCCTTCACAACCTCTATCCTCGCCGTACCGTTGACAAAGAGCGTGAAGCGTATAACGTGATCGAGGTAGTCGTCGAGTGCGGCGGTTGTACCCGGCCACCAGAGGTCCTCCCAGAGTATAAGCGCGTCTATCAATACTCTATGCGGATCGTTGACCAGGGGCGGCATGTCGATGGTCACGGGCTCCGTGCCCCACGCAGCGGGTATGACGGTAACCCGGTAGTCGCGGGCAGCCTTATAGGGGTTGATGAAGACCACGACCGGCCCTAGCCTATACCTCTCCTCCCAGCTCATAGCGTGGAGGTCCAGCACATTGGTATCGGTGAATACGCGTGCATGGCCCCTAGCATCCCTAACAGTCGAGTAGTCCACGTACCTCATGTGGTAAGCGCCGCTCAAGAGGTTGATATACACCCAGTGTATCCGATTCACATCCACATCGAGGTTCGTCTGGCTGCATGAGACGTCCCTACCCGCCACCAGCCCCACCCACAGATACTTCTCCACGTTCTCGAGCCTGAGCCTAGACTTCCAGAGGCGAACAGCGCTAGCCTCGGCAACCACGACGCCACTCATGGATGCCAACTCTATGCGAACCTCGCCCTCGAGGCTAACATTCCACTCCGGCGTCACCAGGGGTACGAGGATCCGCTTAACCTGCCCCCGCTCCACCACGACGGGCGGGTTGAGGGGTATAGCGGCTATCAACGACCCGTCACTAGCCTTGATATAGACGCGGTCTATGACTATGCGCGGGCCCAGGCCTCTCACGTAGACCTCAAGCACGCCGGGGAGAAGCCTAACAGCCTCCACGCTAGCCATCGTTCTAGAGGTTCTAATAGCCCTAGCCGAGCCCTCCGAGGCGCTCCTCGAGTGAAACCCCTGGACCGCTACATAGACCCCCACGGTGATAATAGCTGCCACGAGGAGCACGGCGACGATGGCGAATAGGTGGGCGTCTCCACGTATCCTAGCCACTTTTCCCACTTTTACACGAGAGCAAACATATCCTTAAAAACTGGATGCCCGTACTTACATGGCAGCCTTAGCCACTCTAGCCACCGCCTGCTCGCCCCTCTCCGCTATAGCACGTGCAAGATCCCTCATCTTCCCGGGCTCGCACACCGAGCCCATCAGCCTGAGTATGCTGCAAGCCGTGGCGAGCAGAGCCGAGCCCAGCTCGGGCCTGGAGAGACACCCTATCTTGAGGCAGAGGTAGTAGAGGGCGTGGGCGCGTACAGCATAGTCGAGTGGACTACCCCTAGGCTCATCCCAGAGTATATACACGAGGCTGCCCATGGGCCACGGGAAGGCGTAGACACGCGCCCCGTGGATCTTCTGCACCAGCGCCTCCACATCGCCCCGCAGGGTAGAGAGGAGCACGCCAGGCTCGATGCCATTATGGGCGAAGTCTATGACGGTGAGGCCCAGGGTAACCACGCCGCTCCTAACACAGGCTTCCCTGCACGGAGCAAGGCGGTGACCGTTAAGGAGAGTACCGTTAGTCACGCCGCGGCACTTGCGGAAAGAGCCTCCCCACTCGGCTATACACACGCGCCTAGGCTCGACACGGAAGCGAATGTGGAGCCTCGAAACGTGCCTGTCAAACACGCGCATATTGTAATGATAGCCGTCCGGGCAGATGATGTGGAGGTAGTTCAGCTCAGAGGGGCTAACGTAGCCCCTCAGAGGCCTGCCGATGAAACCCTCGCTGCACGGCGCCCTATAGCGCCTAATCTCAGCAGT
Organism: uncultured Desulfurococcales archaeon; assembly: GCA_964613695.1. Lineage (GTDB taxonomy): Archaea > Thermoproteota > Thermoprotei_A > Sulfolobales > Pyrodictiaceae > Pyrolobus. The sequence goes on from CAZTIR010000032.1 coordinate 5,798, forward strand.
ATCATCAATCCAACGGATAATCATCTATCCAGCCCACCACATTCCTACACCCTCGAAGGGGTGCGTAAATAACCCACGTACATATACAAATGTGGGTATATACAGACAAGGCTTTACACAAGTTCATACACGAGGGTTAAACACAGACAAACAATATAGACGAACGTGGAGAGAAAAGAGGCACGAGCATATCACGATGCGGGGAGAGCCCCCGAGGGTAGGCCAAGCTTATGAGTCTAAAAGAGTGGGGTGCGAAACCTAGGTTTACATCACGTGCGTCATTCGATCGGCCACGTCGCGGTCGAAGAGTAGTATGGTCACCGGGCGTATGCCGATATGCTTTATGGCCCTGGGAGGACATACCGTGTGGCATATCAGGCACATTATGCAGTCCTCTACGCGGGCTGCGTAGGGGTAGCCGTCCTCACCGATCTCATAGACGCTGTCAAAGACGGTGCAGGCTCTCACACAGTTATAGCACTTCATGCAGGTATTCTTATCGATCTCTATCCTCACCGGGTGCATGACACGGCCTTCAGCTGGCTCGGCCTTCTCGACCCTCAGTAGTATCTCCTCGTCGCCGCTCTGGTTTACCCCCTGGCGTTGCTCCGCTAGGCTCGCCATGGTGCCACCTCCCTTAGTATATTGAGGTTCTTGTCTACGATTAGTACCTTGCCCATGGGCTTATCGGCTACTGTATGGGTCGCGCAGGCCATGCACGGGTCGTAGGGCCTGACTATCGCGACAGCATGAATGTATATCTCGTGGTCGCTCATGTCCATCACGTTCTTGCCGGCGAAGAACCTCGTCAGATCGTTCTCCATCGCCACGGCGTTGAAGGTGGTCGGCGTTATGACGTTGATGAACGTCGTCTCTCCCTTCTCGTTGGCCCGGTAGTGGTGGATTAGGGTGCCTCTCGGAGCCTCTATCATCGCCATACCCTCGCCCTTCACCTCCGTGGGCTCTATGCGGAGCGGTGGGCTCCAGAAGTCCCACTCGCGTAGACCCCTCAGTATCATCTCGTAGACCGCCACAACCTCGACTACTCGAGCATAGTGGTAGAGGAGTGGGTGGAGGGCTGGCTTACCCCACTCCTCGAACAGCTTGTCGCGCAGCTCGTCAGCCTCCTCGACTCCATAGCTCTTGACTATGTTTAGTCTCGCAAGCGGCCCAGTCTTCATGCCGCCCTCGGGGTAGCCGCGGTCGCGTAGCACCGGCATCCTGATGTAGGTGTAGTCGAATACCTTCTCTTCGAGCACCTTCTGGTAGTCTGGCGCTCTGAACTCGGCTACAACGTTGCCCTTAGCGTCTATAACCTTGGCGACGCCCTCTAGGGGGGTGAACCCGCCGGTCTTCTCGTCGACCACCGCGATAGCGTAGCTCGTGCCATTCTCGTACATCTTTATCTTCTCCTTGCTCTCCTCGAGTAGCTTCAGAGCCTCCCTCTTGAACGTCTCCACATCCCTCCTCATCTTCTCGAACTCCTCTCTAAGCTCCTCTACCTTCTCCTTCTCCGGTGGGCGCGCTACCCCACCAGGCACCGCGTTCATCGGGTGTATCTCACGGCCGCCGAACACGGCTACGACCTTGTGACCATACTCCATTATCTTGAGACCCGTCTTTGCGAGCTCTGGGCGGGCTGCAAGCAGCTTGAATACGCTCCTCTTCTTCTCGGTCGGCGGCAGGAAGTCAGGAAGCCCCATCACGACCAGGTGTAGCGCCTGGTTGTTGAGGTGTATGCCGAGGTTTATCATAGCCCTGATGTTGGTAGCCGACTCTGGAGCCTCCACGCCCCTAACCTTGTCCACCGCCAGCACGCTACAGATGTGGTGGGTTGCGCTGCACACGCCGCATATCATCGGGGTTATCCTGGGCATCTCGTCTATGTTCATCCCTATCCAGAGCCTCTCGAAGAACCTCGTATCCACGCCCTGGTAGAGCACCCTATCAGCTACCTTGCCGTCGTCACCAACCCTTATCAGTACGAAGGCGTGGCCCTCGATGAGGGTCATCTCCAGCTTTAACTCTTTAAGCTGCCTCGCGTTGCTCACGGTCACGCCTCCCCACCCCTCTTCCTCCTAGTCTCGGCCAGCATGTTCACAACAAAGCCCCTCGGCTTCCTACGGAATACCTCGGAGCCGCTGGTGAACGTATAGAATCTCCTCGGACCATACACCTTCAGTAGTATCCGCAGGACCTTCTCGCCGCCCTCAATCGGGTCCATGCCGGCGAGCGTAGCTATTATCCTCGCGAGGGCGACCGGGATATCCTGATCCCTCCTCACGGCGATGTCCGGTGCTGGACCGCCGCACCCGAAGCACGGTATGCCAGCCCTAGTGCACGGCGCGCCACAGCCAGCTATGGTGACCGGGCCTAGGCAGAGGTAGCCCTGGCTCAGGAGGCAGGTATTGGGGTCGACGTCGGGGCCTGGGAGGCCCTTCTTGAAGAACTTCTCGTCTATCGGCTGCTCGATGGGCTTCATCTGCCTCGGGCACTGGGAGCAGACGGTGGCCAGCATGCCCGGCGGGCGCTTATCCTCATAGAGGTGGGATAGCACCGTGTATATCGCGAAGGGCTCCGGGGGACACCTGGTTATGATGTAGTCCACTGGGACGAAGTCGGAGACCGCGTAGACCCTGTCGAGCAGCTGCTCCGTCTCGCGCAGCTCCTCCCTCCCGTAGATTATCTTCATGCTCTCGCGGGGAGGGAAGTAGTCAGCCTGCCCGTTTATACCGCCGAAGGCCGCGCACGAGCCGAGGGCCACGAGGTACTTGGCGGCCATCCTGGCCTTCCTCAGTATCTCCACATCCTTCTTCATCCTAACCGAGCCCTCTACCAGGATCACATCAACATGGTCGGGAAGCTCCTCCGCCTCGACTACCAGCGGCCAGTAGACGACCTCGTACATGTCGTTGAGCTGTGGGTAGAGCTGGAAGGTTCTAACAACCTGCACCTCGCAGCCGCCGCAGCCGGTGAGCGGTATAACCGCTAGCGTCTTCTTACGACCCTTCGGCACTTTCCGACATCACCTCGCTATTATCTTAAACCGGGTGGCTTTAGAGTCGAGTGCGCGTAGGTCAACCCGCTGTCCGGTCAGCGTTTCTAACACCCCAGCCAGGTAGCCCTGCAGGCTCCTATACACGAAGACTGCCTTGCCGAGGTTCAGCTTCTCTGGTAGCTGGTGGAAGAGGCTCTCCTCTACTATTAGGTTATCGCCCTCCCTCCTCACCCGGAGTATGCCCGCGTAAGCCGCGTTGATAACCTCGATAGCCTCCTCTAGGGTCACGAGCCTACCGAGGTAGCTTAGGAGGAGGTTGCCGTCGAGGGCGCCGTACTTCTTGCCAGCCATGTAGCTCATCGCCGGGTTGCCGCCGAGAACCTTGTCGACAACAGCGTCGAAAGCCCTCATTATCGCCGTGAGATCCTCCCGGAGCTTCTCCACGTACTCCTCGAGGCTCGGCTTCACCGAGTAGACTCGAAGGCTCTCCGGGGGCTCGGCACCCTCCCTTATAACGACTCGTATGAAGCAGGCGTTGGGGCCATACCTCTGCAGCGAGACGCTATACTTGCCGCCGAGCTTGTCGCTTATCAGCATCTCGAGGAAGGAGCATAGGACCTTACACAGCGTCCTGCCCGCGGGGAGATCCTCGTGGTAGAGGATCTGGCGGATTGGGCACTCGCGGCCAATGAGGTAGAACGCCTTCTGCTTAACCTGGGGGTCTATGTGGACTAGCTTGCCGTGCATCGGGTATAGGTCGACTCGGAAGCTTCTAGTGTTCACCATCTCTAGTGCGGCGCCGAAGTCCTTACCCTCGAACATGTTCCTATACTCGTTGTAGAGGTACCGGCCCATGAGCGAGCCTAGAACCCTAGCGGCCTGGAGGCCTACAGCCAGCTCCACGCCCTGAACCGTTATCGCGATGAGCTTCACCATAGCCTCTATGTCCCTATACTTCTCGTCGCCGACGAAAAGCGGGCGTATGTATGCGCCCGCGACCTGCACGACTTTCTCCACGATTTATCGCCTCGACCCTACGCGCTCGCAAATAAGAGTAGTTTAAAATGACAAAATTAACGGTTTCTATATTCGTGACTCTCGGGGATGCTCTACACCGGGTTAGGCTCTTGGAGAGAGGCTCTAGGATAATCGTTGTGGGCTTCGGGAACGAGCTGCTGCCGGGGGACGCGTGCGGCAAGAGGGTTGTGGAGGAGCTCTCCGGCTGTGTTGAGGCCAGGTGGCTTGGTAGGGGCGTGCAGGCCCTCATACACCTGCTGCCCAAGTACGACGTTGTCTTCGCCGTCGATGCCTCGAGGAGGGTCGAGCCCGGCGCCGTGAGGATCACGGCCCTTAAACCGGGTGACTGTGAGGCTGGGGAGCTATCCTCTCTACACGAGGCTGGGCTATTGGACGCTGCGTGCATGGCTCTAGAGGTGGCGGAGAGCCTAGGGAGGAAGCCCCTAGTCTACCTCGTCGAGTGTGGGGTTAGGGACCCGCTTGACGCTTCGCAGGCTGAACCCGCTATAAGGGAGGCTGTGCGGCTCATCCTCGAGAGGGTTGGGGGTTGTCAGAGCGCATCGAAGAGCTGAGAGTGGATAGAGAGCTCGTGAAGAGGCTTGAGGAGATGGTGCGCATCTCTCTGACGCCCGAGGAGGAGGAGAGGATGGTGAGAGAGCTGGGGAAGATGCTGGAGTGGATGAGGGGGCTGCTGGAGGCCCGGGTTGAGGGCGAGCCCCTCTACCACCCCACCGGCTCCGAGGGCTTGCTCCGTAGGGACGAGCCTAGGCCTGGTTTGAGCAGGGAGGAGGCCCTGAGGAACGCGGTTGAAGTCGTGGATGGTTTTGTTAAGGCCCCTAAGCTTGTCGAGGAGTAGTAGGGTGGCATGACCGAGCTATACCCGGTGGTGGATGCTGAGGGTAGGCTTGTGAGGCTGCAGGGCGGCTCCGCGGAGGCAACCGTCTACTACCGTTACGACCCCGAGAGGGGCGAGTACCGCGTCGAGAGGATAATCTTCTGGCTGGACGTGGACCGTGGGGTTGACGTCACGAGGCTCGTGGATAAGAGGGGCTTCCTGCGCGTGGGCGAGGTTAGTCTCCCGGTCCGGCTCTGGCTGCTCGCAGCGCCCTACGTGCACGCCTACACCTTCCACACTCTCGACGAGCATGTAGAGCGTATCGTGAGGGCTGTGGGTAGGGAGGTTAGGGGTAGGAGGGTTGTGCTGGGCTACAGCGGCGGCAAGGACTCCACGGCAGCCCTCCTCGTCCTGATGAGGCTAGCTGAGAGGCTCGGCATCAGGCTCGACGTCATGTACATACACATGCCCTTCATAGAGTCTCCGAGGAACGTGAGGTTCGTAGAGTGGGTCTCCAGGAGGCTGGGGGTTGACATAGAGGTCGTGGAGGCCCCCAGGAGGGGGGTGAAGAGCTACCTCCTCTGGAGGGGTCTACCGAGGCGGGGGGACAGGTGGTGCACCTTCTTCAAGGTCAAGCCGATGAGGGAGTATAGGAAGAGGTATAGGAGCGCCTTGGAGGTCGTGGCGGACCGTATAATGGAGGCTCCGAAGAGGCTCGAGAAGCTAGCGGCCCCCGCCGCTAGGCACGAGTACCTCTCGGGTAGGAAGCTGCGCCCAACCTACCTCATGACCATCCTCGACGTGGTTAGGGTGGTTAGGGAGGCTGGCCTCGTGCACCCAGCATACCTCGACGGGCTGCCCCGGGTCGCGTGCACACTATGCCCCTTCAAAGCCCTCCACGAGTTCAGGATTTTCGAGGAGCTCGAGGACCCTGGCTTCATCGAGGCCGTGTTGAGGAAGGAGCATAGGAAGTGGTACAGCGAGATACCGTGGGAGGATTTCGTGAAGCACCACCTATGGCGCTACCCGCGCAGAGAGGCCCTCCAGGTGTACAGGGCTAAGGAGGTGCTCGGCGAGATGCTCGAGAGGGGTGAGCTCGAGGAGGTGGATGCCAGGGAGGTTGAGGAGGGCTACCGGAGCCTATGGGTCAACCCGCTCCCGGAGGCGCCGGTCCTAAACCCGCCGGACGTGGCCGCCAGGGTGCTCTCGGTGAGGCTCGTGAAGCCCATACCCTAGAATTCCAGCACGGAGCCCGTCCTCGCCTCGCAGTAGGCGTCCGGGTACTCCCTCCTGATATACTCCCTGGCGGCCTCCCCGCTACAGTGGATGGCGCACATGAGCCTAGTGTGCTCAGCCAGCCTGTCTATCACGTCGCGTGGCGGCTGGTGGTAGCCCCCTATCACCATGTAGAGCCTCTCGCCCACGAGCTCGTGGGCGGTTGCGGCGAGTCTATCGACTCCGGGGTGGCTGCAGCCCACGAGGAGCGCGTACCCTCGGTCGCCTCGAACCAGTAGAGCCTGCTCCATTATGCTCCCCGCGTACCAGCCCTCCAGGGGCCCCACCAGGTAGACACCCTCCCCGATCATGCGTGACTCGCGGTTCTCGACTGGTCTCAGCCCCCAGCGGCGTAGCAGCGAGGCGACCCTCCCCGAGCCCCGGGGCACGTAGACTGTGAGACCCTTTGCAACCCTCCCGACGTACTCGAAGCCCCCGTAGTGGTCGCTGTGAGGGTGGCTGAGCACAGCGTACTCGACGCTCCCAAGGTCGACGCCGAGAGCCTTCACGTTATACTCTAGGACGTCGGGCTCCGTGTCGGCGTCGAAGAGTATGCGTCTCCCGCCCCTCTCGACGAGTATCGAGAGGCCCCAGGAGTTGCGAAGCCCCTCGCCAGGCTCGTTATCGACGAGGACGAGTAGCCTCGCCACGGGGCACCCTCGGACGCGTCCACAGTGTTTAGTGTATACGCGTTGCCCTGGAGGCGACACGCTCTCGTTTAAAACAGGGTTCTCTAGGTGTATGTGGTCCCCGGGGCTGTGAGGATAGCGCTCTTCGCCGATAGGGTGATGACCAGCTCGGCCGGGATTCCCGAGCCCCCTACAAGCCGCGTATATACCTCCGGGACATCGTCATAGCCTGGTGTGTATCCTGGCCGGGATTGAGCGTGTTGTGCTCCTCGCGGGCCTGGATGAGTACGAGCTCGCATCCAGGATTGTGGCTGCGGTTGAGGCTCTAGGCGCTACCCGCATCCGCGTATACTCCCCGGACACCCTCGATGACCTGGAGGATAGGCTTGAGGAGCTTCTCGAAACCATGCCCAGGGTTGAGCGCGTGAGGGTCGAGCTGGGCGAGACGGCGGCCAGGATGGCCGCCGACGCCAAGAGCCTTGAGGGTGTAGAGGTGTTCATAGATACCGGCGACACCTACGGGATTGGCGCGTTTGCGGCGCTCCTCTCCGGCGCCCGGGCGTTCGCCACTATCATGTTCAGCCGTGTGCTTGGAGAGGTGCTCGAGGACTTCTTTACAGTGGACTGGTGGGGTTCCCCCGAGGCCATCTACCCCGAGCTACCCAGGCTCCTCCTTGCAGCCCACCCTATGGGTCAAGGCGCTGGCCGCGTGTTGAAGCCGCCTGAGGAGCTTGAGAGGCTGGGCTCTCTGATGACCGTCAATAGCTACGTTTTCGCTGTGAGGGGCTCGCAGCGCCTCATCAACAGCGTTGCGAGAGAGTGGGTTGAGGTGAGGCTAGTGAAGGATGGGGAGGAGTATGGGCTCCTTCGGGTCGAGGGCCTCTGGTTCAACCCGGAGAGGGTTAGGGTGAGGCTACTGGAGGGCAGGGAGGGGCTTGTCCGCGTCCACGAGGTTCTCGGCGGCGGGGGGAGAGGGGGTGGCGACGAGGTCGTCTCGGCTCTGCTCCGTTTGACTGGGTTCACGCGCTTTAGGATTGTTGGGCTTGAGGGCTGTGAGGGGGAGGGTTACGAGCCGGTGAGGAGCGTTAAGCCCGGCGACCCTCTCCCCGCTCTCATGGAGAGCATAGTCCTCCACGACGAGAGCTTCAAGCCCGATATCGTGGTTGATGAGAGCGTAGCGGTGGGGCTCCACAACGCGGTGTACGAGGCCAGGTGGCGGGCTGCGCTGCGGGGAGGAGACCGGTGGCGTGACGAGGAGATGTTCTGGGTGGAGGCGCCCTCCTGCGTCTATAGGAGGCTGCAGGAGCTGCGGGGTAGAGCGATGCTATCCAGGGATAGGCTCGCGGCTCTCACCTATGGTGCAGCCTACTCGTTGCTGCGCGAGTTCCAGAGCCTGAGGCACGACGCCGACGATTGCCTGGTCGCCCCCCTCGCGCTAGTCGACGAGGAGGACGCCGACGTGATACTGGTGACGGGCGACAGGGATAGGTTCGAGGAGTGGGCCTCGGCCGGCGCCTGCACTGTGCTCGTCGAGCCGGTGGAGGGGGATATAGTCGAGGCTCGTGGCGATAAGCTGCCGGAGGCTCTCGCGGCGTCCGCGGTAGCGCCGCAGCTTGTGGCCCTGCTCGCCTCCGCGGCCAGGGGCACGGGTGTTAGGCTTCTCGTGGAGGGTGACGCGGGGAGGGCTGTGGTCGAGGATTTGCGGGTTAAGCTCGTCTCCTAGTCCTCCCGCCACATAGCCTGGGGCTCCTCCCGCTTTGAGGGTCGCGAGGCTCAGGGTTCGCGTGGAGAGGGGCTCGCTGCTCTGGGTCTCTGGCCCCGCGAGGGTGTCCGTCATCGAGGGTAGCCTCTACGCCTCGGGCGTCCGGGTCGAGAAGGGCTCGGAGATGCTCGTGCAGGCTGGGAGGGGCGCGAGCCTCTACGCCGTAGACGAGGATGCTACAGTGGAGCTCGTGGAGGGTAGCGGGGCCTCCCACCGGGTCGAGAGGGACGAGGAGGCTATGCGCACAGCGGTAGAGTGGCTTAGGCTCGTAGACTCCATCGCGGAGACTAGACCCAGGCTGGTGGCGGTCCTGGGCCCCGTCGAGTCGGGGAAGTCTACGCTGAGCCTATGGCTCGCTAATAGGCTTGGGGGTTGCTACGCTAGCCTAGATCCCGGTCAGAATGAGCTCGGCACACCCTGCTACTACTCCGCCGCGCCCATCGAGGGCACCGCGCTGTCAACAAAGGATCTTCGGCCGCGATGGGCTTGGCTGGTGGGCTGTAACGCGCCGGAGCAGTGCCCCTGGGAGAGCGTCTCAGCCGCCGCGGCCCTCGCCTCATACACGAGGAGGGCGTGCAGCACCACCGTGGTCGACACTGACGGCTTCGTCTCGGGGCCGGGGCTCGCATACAAGACGAGCATACTGGAGACCCTGGAGCCCGACGCGACCATAGTGATGGAGAGGGGGCCTGCGCGGCAGCTGGCGCGCCTCGCCAGGCTCTACTCTGGCTCCGTCTACACGGCCCCCGCGACGCCAGAGCGCCTCGTGAGGAGCAGGTCTAGGAGGGATAGGAGGGTGTACAGGGAGAGGATGTACCAGGCGCTCTTCGCAAACGCGGAGAAGGTGAGGCTTGACGCAGCACGCACGCCACTAGCGCCCCCGGTCGAGCCGGGTAAGCTGCCGCCAGGCCTACTAGCCTCCCTGGTGGCCCCAGAGGGCTACGAGATACCAGCGCTCATAGAGAGAGCCTCCAGCAACGTCATAGAGGCTCGTGTAGCTTGG
>CAZTIR010000033.1:0-14780 GCA_964613695.1 uncultured Desulfurococcales archaeon
AGAGAAGCTTGGAGTGTTGTGAAGAGGCTTGGGGAGTTAGCAAGGAGGGCTCTAGCTATACGAGCTGGTAGATTAGGAGCGTTGCGTGACGCCGAGGAAACCATATAAGATGGCCTCCGCGTTCCAGAGACTCACGGCCGGTGCCGCCGTAGCTCAGCGGGAGAGCGCCCGGCTGATCCGCACGCCTTGCACGAGGGTGCGGGGCCACAGACCGGGAGGTCCGGGGTTCGAATCCCCGCGGCGGCACCACATCCTCCTTACACCACGCTGCCCGCCAGTAGCAGGTGTTGTATGGCCTCCCTCCTGAACCCAACATACTCGCCCCCGCGCTTGAACACTATGACACCGCCCCAGGTGCATACGTACTCGTACGTCCCGGCCTCGAGCCGGTCACGCGGGTGGAGTAGGGGTTGGGTTGGGCAATCGGCTTCGAGCCTCACCGCCTGGAACTCTCCCTCGAGCCCGAGCCTGGTCACGGCCTCCGCCAGTCTCTTGGCGATGGCCTCCAGGCTCTGGGTTGATAGGAGCGAGGCCCTCATCCTATACGCTCTCGGCACCCCGATACCCTCGTTAAACCCCTTGGTTCTCGCGAGCCTCTTCTCCAGCCGCCTCGCCTCTAGCGCGCTTGGCAGCTTGGCTAGTATCGCTGCGGCTAGGTGGGGTTGCTCTAGTATACGCGTATAGAAGCGCCAGGCTCGCGTAACCCCCACCTTGAGGCCTGCCCCGTGGTAGACGAGGTACACTATGTACTCCTCGCTCCTCCATAAAGCGTCCACGGCCCTGCAGGCATCCATGTCGTTGCCCGCGGCGCACCTCTCGTAGAGGGCTAGGGGCGAGGAAGAGTGGCGTTGACACCACGATCCCCTCGTGGCTGGTGCGTGGCACCACTTCTGCCGCAGCGGGTCCCCGGGAGGCCCCTCATGATACCTACAGAGCCTGGGGCCCACGCTCTCAACGCGTAGCCTCCACCCAGGCTCTGCGAGCCTATTCTCCCAGCCGTGCTCATAGACGAGGCTTGCCTCAACCCTATAGACGCATAGCCTCACCCTCGCCTCGCCACTGGAGCCCAGGAGCGTTGTCCTCTTCGCGGATGCCTCTACGCACCCCCTCTCCTCGAGGCGGGGGTGAAGCGCGCGCACCACTAATCTATCCGGCATCTGTACACCATGTAGACATGCGAGTGTGGAGCGTATAGGGGTGGAGAGGCGGCATGGTGATACTAGCGCTGACGTACAAGAAGCTCGTCGACCGTGACTTCCGCGTACTGGGGGTTATAGAGCGGGAGACGATGCGCTACGAGTACGTCCCCGTAGAGATCATAGAGAAGCTGGCTGGCATGCCCTCGACCCACGTCAAGCTCAGCCTCGACAAGCTCAACAGGCTTAAGCTGGTGCAACGCCGCCTCGGCTCCTATATAGGCTACCGTCTAACCTGGATGGGCCTCGATATACTAGCCCTAAAGAGCCTAGTCGACAGGGGTATCCTCGAGGCTCTCGGCGACAAGCTGGGGGTCGGTAAGGAGAGCGACGTCTACTCGGGACTAGCCCCGGGGGGCAAGAGGGTTATCGTAAAGTTCCACAAGATTGGGAGGACGAGCTTCCACCACATAATCAAGCATAGGCCGTATGCCGCGGAGAAACCGTGGGCCACCTGGATGATAGTCGCGAAGATCAGCGCCGAGCGGGAGTATCGTGCCCTAGAAGAGCTCTGGAAGGTTGGGGCCCGTGTACCCAAGCCCATAGCGCGTAGCCGCCACGCCGTGGTCACCGAGTATGTCGAGGGCGTCGAGCTCTACGAGTATCGTGAGGCGCAGGACCCGGAGGCCATCCTCGAGAAGATACTGGAGACCGTGCGCAAGGCCTACCTCGAGGTGGGGATAGTGCATGGAGATCTAAGCGAGTACAACATACTCGTGACCATAAGGGAGGATGGCGAGGAAGAGCCACTAATAATCGACTGGCCCCAGTACGTGGAGAGGGAGCACCCTCTCGCAGAGCAGCTGTTGAGACGCGACGTCGAGTACGTTATCCGCTTCTTCCGGAGAAGGTACAGGGTTGAGGCTGATGTGGAGAAGGCTCTGGCCTATGTAAGGGGCGAGGCCGAGTCGCCCTGGTAGCACCTCTCCCAACAAATCCGGGCAACGGTAGTGTAGAATAGGGCAAGACTAATAGCCCGGCTTAAGAAAGCCCCCGACTATGGTTGTAGAGGAGTGGTGTGATATGACTGCGGTCGTGGAGGTTGAGGCCGAGTCGCGGCGGAAACCCGGAATATACGCTGAGCGCGACACACTGGTAGTGGTCGGGGACGAGTATATACTAAGGGTTGCTAGCGCCCTCTCCAATCCCACGAGGCTCAAGATCCTCAAGCTACTCCTCCGCACGGAGGCCGACGTGGGTGAGGTCGCTGAGCTGCTGGGACGCAGCAAGGCTAACGCCAGCGCCCAGATCAAGAAACTCGAGGAGGCCGGCCTCATAGAGTCGGAGTATAAGCCGGGTAACAGGGGCGTGAGGAAGGTGTGTAAGGCGCCCTACCGCAAGATACTCCTCGTGTTAGAGCCTGAGGCCTAGATTATACTCTCGTAGCCCTCATCCTCGCCGAGTATCTCCCTCTTCTTGCGCCGCTCGGCCTCAATAATCCGGTCTATGACGCTCCTTGGCAGTGCTGTATCCTCGCGGCGGTAGGGAGTAGGCCCCTTAACCACCATGCCAACACCGTCAACGATGTCTATCTCGTGCATCCGGAGGTCGTGCTGCGTCTGCCTCATCTTCTCGATTATAACGTAGCGCCTGAGGACGCCGCCCACGATAGCCTTCCTGAACCTTATGATGCCGTCGGCCACGTGTTCTACGCCGAAGCCGAAGCCCAGGCTCGTGGTTACAGCGTACTGTGCTACTAGGAGTGCTGTGAAATCCCAGCGGTAGAGCACCCTCTTCACATAGTAGCTGTACTTCCTGGCCATCGCGGGCTTGTCTAGCCAGAAGGCGCTCATAGAGTCTACTACGAGCCTAGCCCTACCCCTCCCTAGGTAGCGTTTAGCCTCAATAACCTTCTCCACCAGGGCCTCCGGGGTCAACTCTCGTAGGCTCCACTCGTCGTCCCTCCCCATCAACGCGTCTATTATTACGAGCTTGCCCTCCTCTATAGCCCTCTCAAAGTCGAAGCCGAACTGGGCTGCCTGTCTTATGATAGACTCTCTCGACTCCTCGGTGGTCACGTAGATGTTTATATCGCCCTCCTTGACGCCCTGTGCTATGAAGTGTATGCAGAATATCGTCTTCCCCGTCCCCGGCTCGCCCGCCACAGCCACGAAGAAGCCGCGTGGTATACCACCCTGAATCATCTCGTCTATTCCCTTTACGCCCGTTGACAGTCTCTCGATGTAGGGTCTCACTCTCTCCCCGTATAGAGGCTTAATAATGCGTTAAGGGGCTTGTTTAGCCTCCCGCTCGTGCACGGTAATAAGGGGGTTTGTTGTGGAGTGTGCACGGGTGACAAGGTGAGGAAGAGCATCCTGCTGGCGGCTCTCGTGGTGCTCGCCGCTTTGAGCATGGCTGCGGAGGCCAAGCCGCTCACTATAGTAGTCACGTTCCCCAGCCTAGTCCCCGACGTGAAGAGCCTCACATGCAGCGATGATAGGGTGCTGAGCCTCGTACCCCCGGGCGTCGACCCGCACCACTACCAACTCAAGCCCAGCGACGTGAAAGTGCTCCAGGGGGCTGACGTTATAGTCTCCACTGGCCACGCGCCTTTCGAGGCTCGTATAGAGGAGTTGGTCAAGGAGGGGGTTGTTAAGGCGAAGCTGATCGTCGTGTGGCGCGTGCCGGGCGTGAAGCTCGTCGACAACCCCGTCACTGGCAAGCCCGATCTACACATGCCGATATACGATCCGCGTAACTACATAGCCTTTATGGAGTATCTTGAGAGAGTGTTGTCGAGCCTCCGCCCCGAGTGCAGCAGGGTCTACGCCGCTAACCTCGAGAGGGTGGTGCACCAGGTCGAGGAGATTATGCGCAAAGCGCCTCGCCTAAATAGCTTGGCGGTGGCCGACCTACCCGTGGACGTCTACGCGGTGGAGTGGCTAGGGCTCCGCGTAGTAACTCTGCTTGTGCCGGAGCCTGGTATGCCCACAACGCCGGGATTGTACGAGAAGGCCGTGAACCTGCTGAAGAGGGGGGCTTATGCAGTCATCCTGGAGCCTCCCAGGGCCAAGGCGTCTCAAGACCTGTTGAGCATGGCGCGCAGCTACGGCGCTCCGGTTGTGCGCGTCCCCTCGCCCCTAGAGTATGAGAGTATACCCGAGAAGCTCGAGCAGGTGGTGGAGCAGGTATTGCACCTCGCCCACCGCAGTAGTGCCGGCGGGCGTGCTGCCAGACTCCTGGAGGCTGGGCCGGTTCGCTGGCTACTCGTGATCATATTCTCGTCTCTAGCCTTCGGTGTGCTGAGCGCGCTTGTAGCTGCACGCCGCATATACTTCCTGGCAGCTGGCTTGCCCCATGCTAGCCTGGTGGCCGCCCTGCTCGCTATACCGGTCTCGCTCCAACTGGGCTTCGAGCCCCTGTGGGCTGCGATGATAAGCGTGCTTCTAGTGCTAGTCTTCGCGTATCTTATAGAGAGGGGTGTTGACCCCGACATAGTCGCCTCGGTCTACGTTGCCGCCTCTGCCTCCGCCTCCGTGGCCCTCATGTACTACATCCTCGAGAGGTATACGGTGACGGTGGACCTCTGGGCGTACATCCTCGGAGACCCTCTACTCGTAACCGTCAACGACGTCATAGTGACTATTATCGTTGGTCTCGTGGCGCTTATCGTGGGAGTGCTTGTTTATCGCGAGGAGGTGTGCATAGGTATTGAGAGCGAGACTGTAAGGCTAGCAGGTATACGCGTGAAACTCTACGACACCATACTCGTAGCCGTGTTAGCCGCGGCCTCCGTACTGCTACTCCGCAGCGTAGGCTTCGTGATAGAGCACGTGATGCTCCTCCTACCCGGTGCCATCGCGGTCACGCTCGGGAGGGGCATGTGGAGGGCACTAACGTTATCGATAGCATCGGCGCTGGCGGCTGGGCTGGGTGGTCTAGCGTTAGCCCTATCTACGGGGGTCGCCCCCGCCGCCATGATAGGTGCGCTGTTGGTGGCCTTCTACGCCGTCTCGCTCCTCGCGTCAAGGTGAGCGTCTTGAAAGGAGAGCGCCGGAGGAGGTTCGGCGTCTCTATACCCGAGTCTATAGCGAGGAGCCTGGACGCCCTCGCGAGGGTGCTTGGTAGGGATCGTTCAAGCCTCGTGGCGGAGGCGCTACGAACCTACATACACGACCATGAGCACCTCCTAGTGGAGCACAAGTGTAGTGGGGTTGTGGTAGCGTGGAGCGCTAAAGGTAAGACTGGTGGAGACTTGCGCAGCGTTATCGAAGAGTACATGGACATGGTTAAGGGGCATCTCCATGCCCACGTGGACGGCTACTGTGTGGACGTCCTCGTGGTCGAGGGCGTTTCGAGCACGATAACGGAGCTTGTGAAGAGGATAATGGAGCTTGGCGGGTGTACAGTGAGGTACATACCCCTCGGGGAGGTTGAACCGAGTGGGGAGTGTGTAGAGCGTGGGCACGCTCCTCCGCGTAGAGGATCTTAAGGTCTACTTCCCTCTCCGCCGTAGCTTGGTCGAGATACTCAAGCGTAAGCCACCCCGTTACGTGCGCGCCGTCGACGGGGTCTCATTCGAGGTTAGGGAGTCTGAGTTCTTCTGCCTAGCGGGCGAGAGCGGCTGCGGCAAGACCACTACTGGTAGGGCGATACTGAGGCTCGTCCCCGCCACGAGCGGCAGGGTCTTGTTCAGGCCCCGTGAGGAGACTCTGGCGCTCCTCAGGAAGAGGCTTGGCTCGAAACTACAGCTCGTGGATGGCATGGTGGATGTGCTAGCTGTACCCGAGAAGCATGTTAAGGTGCTTAGGCGCGACATGCAGCTCATACACCAGGATCCCTTCGGCAGCCTCAACCCACGATACCGCGTGAAGCACCTCATAGAGGAGCCTCTGATAGTACACGGTGTTAGGGATCAGGGACTACGCAAGAAGATGATCATAGAGGCGTTGGAGGCCGTCAAGCTCACGCCGCCCGAGGACTTTATGAACAGGTACCCGCACCAACTTAGCGGCGGGCAGAGGCAGAGAGTTGCAATAGCGAGGGCTATCGTGCTCAAGCCTCGTCTCGTTGTAGCCGACGAGCCGGTCTCAATGCTCGATGTTAGCATCCGCGCCGAGATACTAGAGCTGATGAAGAATCTGCAGAAGGACCTAGGCACCTCCTTCATATTCATAACGCACGATCTGGCTGTCGCGCGGTACGTGTGTGACAGGATAGCAGTGATGTACCTCGGCAGGATAGTCGAGGAGGGTCCAGCCGACGATGTGATAGGGAAGCCGCTCCACCCATACACTCGTGCACTGCTCGCAGCGGTCCCGGAGCCAGACCCCCGCAACCGCCTCAGGTACCGCGAGGTGCCAATTAAGGGGGAGGTTCCGAACCCGATAAATCTGCCGAGGGGTTGCAGGTTCGCGCCCCGCTGCGTGGCTCTAGACCAGCACCCGGAGGTTAGGAACCTCTGCTTGGAGCGCGAGCCCCCGCTCATAGAGATAGATGGTAGGAGGGTTGCATGCTGGCTGGTGGCTAGGCGTGCTAGTGGGGCCTAAGCGCCTCTACGGCCTTATAGGCCACCCTGTATCTCACAGCCTAAGCCCCGTTATACACGGCGTCGTCTTCCGCGAGGCTGGTGTGGAGGCCGAGTACCTCCTCTGGGATCTCGAGAAGCGCGAGGTTCATATTGTCGTCGAGGGCCTCCGCCGCGTAGCCAGCGGCTTCAACGTGACCATACCCTATAAGGAGGTTGTGCGCCACCACTGTGACCGAGAGTCCAACGAGGTTTGTATCCTCGGCGCGGTGAACACGGTTAGAGTGGAGAGGGATGGCAGCCTAGAATGCTTCAACACCGACGTGGCGGGGGTGGAGAGGTGTCTCGAGGGCCTCGTTCACAGCGGCTTCGTGATGCTGGTGCTTGGTGCTGGCGGCGCCGCTAAAGCGGCTATACTCGCGGCCGTCAACCTAGGCGCCTCGAAGATACTCGTCTCGAATAGGACCCGGGCCCGTGCCATCCAGGCGGCTTCGCTTGCCGAGAGCCTCGGCGTGGAGGCTAGGGTTGTAGACTGGCCCCCACCCATAGACGCTGTTACAGAGGCCGACGTCGTGTTTAACGCTACACCTCTCGGGATGGAGGGCGTTGGCGGCTCTCCGCCAATACCTCAGGAGGCACTATCCCCGCACCATGTTGTGTTCGACGCGGTCTATAGGCCTCTCGAGACGCCCTTGCTGCGCAAGGCTAGGGAGAGGGGCGCGCGGGTTGTGGACGGGTTGTGTATGCTAGTCTGGCAGGCCCTGGAGGCAGACAGGATATGGCTTGGCATAGAGCCTGGCAGAGGGCTCTACGAGAAGGCCAGGAGAGCGGCTCTGGAGCATCTTCAGCGGGAGGCACGGAGCAGCTCGTAAGCCCCCCAGAGTATCTCGTCAACACGCTCAGCCTCAGCCACTACAGCCTCCCTAAACGCCCTCTCGACGATACCCCACCATCCTCCAAGCCTCTCTACGCGGCCTCCCGCCCAGAGCTTAACCGGCATAGGCGTCGCCACGGGGAGCTTCTCCTCGCTCCCCGGTATCACGGCGTCACCTCCCCCAAACCTACGCTCCCTCACCATCCTAGCCTCCTCCAGCGCAACCCTCAGCCACGGCATGAGGAGCGGCTTGAAGCCGCCGGAGCCCCAGCGGTAGTCGTCGTGGAACACGCATGCGCCAAGCCTAGCGTTTAGGAAGCGGAGCGCCCGGTGCAACGCCTCTACGCGGCCCTCGTCTAGAGCCTTCCTAGCCTCCTCTGTGAACACGTACACCCCCCGCCTCGCCTGCAGAGGCAGGAGCGTCTCAAGACCCTCAAGAGCCTCTATGTAGCCCCTATAGTCGAGGGCCCTGAGCCCATCCTCGGCCAGCCTCCTTATAGCCTCGAACGCGGCCTTAGCGGCGGCCTCGATTGCTTCCAGGTCGACGACTGTGGGCAGGTCTGCGTCGGTGTGGTACCACTCTAGGTAATCCTCGATATTGTAGAGCGTCACGCTGGGAGCGCCTAGCCTTGCAAAATTATACCCGTCTGAGTAGCAGGTCTCGTACTCCTCCTCGACAACCTCGACCCCAAGCCTCCTCGCGATGCTGGCCACGAGGCCCCGGGCTTCGGGGGTTCCGGCGGCGTAGAGCCTCCTCCTCACCGGCATCTCGAGGTTCACAACCAGCACGATATCGTCGAGTAGGTGGGTCTTGTTGAGCATCCTCGCATACCACCTGGAGCCGTAGGCCCAGTACCAGGCCGGCAGCATCGGATCCCCAAACTCCTCCGCATCGAGGAGAGCCAGGCGGACAGCGACCCCGCCAAGGCTTAGGCTCCGTAGTAGCCGTGCCGCCCTGATTAGAGCTGCTACACCGGCCAGGTTATCCCCAGCCCCCGTGAGCCAGTGGTCGTAGTGGGCTATCACCAGTGCCTCCCTGTCGCCCTCTCCTATCCTTGCCTCTAGGATAGCACCTGTACTCCACCGGATAGATGCTCTAGAGTCGAGCCTCACCCGCGAGCCTATACAGTGCTTTACAAGCTTCAAGCCATCCTCTAGCCTCACGTGCACCGCTGGCATGGGGGCTGGAGATGGGAGCCTAGCGTAGTCCCAGCGCCCGCTCACAACTATCCTGCGGTACCTCCCCGGCCACCGGTCGTAGACTATCAGGGCCTCGGCTCCCGCCTCCAACGCGTTAACGTATATCGTCGTGACGTCGTCGGGGTCCTCTGGGAGCCTCGCTATCACAACATCTCCTCTCGATACGTGGGTAAAACAAGTAGGCTGCGTGCAGTGCACCTCTACGAGCCTCCCCTCGGCGACGCCGCCGAGGGTTTGAGGCAACACCCTAGCATCCACGCGTAGCCCGCCACACTCCACGACACCGCCCTCATCGCGCCACGTCGCCACCGGTAGCTTCAGCTGCTCGACACTAACGCCGGTAGCCTCCTCGAGCAGCCTACCAGCCTCCTCGGCCAGCCTCCTAGCCTCCTCGGTGCCTGCGACAGCCTCGCCTATAGACACGAGCCTCTCTAGCAGGCTCCTCGTCTCGAGCACCACTAGGCACCGTATTATGGTCGGGGCCCGCCCAGCACCATATATAAGGGTGGCTTTCCACGAGGCTATCACGGTGGATGAGTTGTCCGAGCCAGTCAACATATACGAGCACGAGAAGTACAAGAGGGTTTACATCGTTGAACTCGAAGACGGCTCGACCAGGATAGCGACGAAGAACCTTGTGCCCGGCCAGAGGGTTTACGGGGAGAGGCTCTTCAAGTGGAAGGACGGCGAGTACCGCGAGTGGAACCCGTATAGGAGCAAGCTGGCGGCCGCACTGCTAAAGGGCCTCGAAGAGCTCCCAGTTAAGGAGGGCGACCGCGTACTCTACCTGGGTGCGGCCACCGGCACCACAGCCAGCCACGTCTCGGACATAGTCGGCGAGAAGGGGAAGGTGTTCGCCGTCGAGTTCGCGCCCCGAGTCATGAGAGAGTTGGTTGTAGTGGCCGAGGCTAGGCCGAACCTATACCCGATACTAGGCGACGCTAGGAAACCCCACGAGTACCGCTACATCGTGGAGACGGTTGACGGCATATACGCTGACGTCGCGCAGCCGGAGCAAGCAGCCCTGGTGGCCGACAACGCGGACTTCTTCCTGAAGGACGGCGGCTGGCTCCTGCTAGCAATCAAGGCCAGGAGCATCGACGTTACCAAGGAGCCGAGCGAGGTGTTCAAACGAGAGATAGACGTGTTGAAGCAGAGGGGCTTCGAGATAATAGACATGGTGCACCTAGAGCCCTTCGACAAGGACCACGCCATGGTCTACGCGAGGTTCCACCGCAAGAAGCCCGAGTCCCAGGGCTAAACCCCTCCAGGCCTATGTTTCACAAGCCTCCACCCCCTCAACCCTAGTATCAGGCCCTCCTCGTAGAACTCGTGTATCCTCGCGGCCAGCCTCTCCTGCTTCTCCCACTGGCCGTAGAGGCCGCCCACCCCTATCAACCGGTATAGCCTCTTCCTCAACCACCCCGGTATCCTCCCGCCCGGCGCGCTCTCCAGCGGTGTACCGGGCAGCGGCATGAAGGTGTGCGCATGCACACGCCCCCCGCGCCTCACTATATACTCGGCGAGCTTGAGGCTAGCCTCGATATCCTCCCTCTCCTCGCCCGGGAGCCCGAAGATGAAGTCAACCTCCGGCCTCAACCCCTCCTCCACGAGCGCGTCGACAGCGTTCACAACGTCTTCTGGGGTGTGGCCCCTGTTGAGAAGCTTTAGTATCCTCTCGCTCCCCGACTGGGCCCCCACGATGACCCTCCTGTTCGCCGCGTACCTCCTTATCACGCGGGCTGCCTCGCGGTCAACGTACTCCGGTCTCACCTCGCTCGGGAAGCTGCCGAAGAACACCCTACCCCCGTACCCGTCCACGAGGCTTTTGACCCGGGATAGCATCTCCTCGACGAGGTCTAGCCTCCTCTCGCCCCTGCGAGACGCGCCATAGCCCAGCGAGTTGGGCGTGATGAACCTAACGTCTCTCAACCCAGCCTCCATCATCACCTTCACGTGCTCGAGGATACTCTCTATGCTCCTATGCCTCTCCCTACCACCGTGGATGAACCACGTCTCGCAGTAGCGGCAGCCCCAGTAGCACCCCCTAGTCACCTCGACCGGGGAGAAGCGCCCCCTCCACCACGGGAACGACCAGTAGTCATCCAGGCGTATCGGCCGCCTCCTCCCCGTGTAGACGAGCTCACTCCCAGCGTCTACGACGAGACCCCTAACCTCCAGAACGCCCTCGACACCCTCCTCGCCCCAAGCCTCTATAAGCAAGGGTAGCGTCTCCTCACCCTCCCCCACGACCACCACGTCAAACCCCGCTCTCAGGGTTCCCACGGGGTCGCCGGTAGCATGAGGCCCACCCGCCACGAGAAGCACACTATCACCCATGAGCCTCTTAGCATCGGAGGCGAACCCGCGTATCTCGTCATAACGCTGGACGAAATGCTCGGTCATCAGCGAGACGCCGACAACAACCCTATGCCCCTTCTCAACGCTCCTCCTAGCCGCCTCGAGGGCCTCGCCGAGACCCCCTACTATCATCGTCTTGCCCACGCTACTCTCGTCGAGGGCCGCCACCAACGCGTTTATACTATACCTGGTGTCCCTCTCCTCGACTAGCACTACTATCGGGTGGGTCCCCATACCACTCCTCGGGCTAGTGTATTGGCGGCTACAAGCTCTTCACATAATCGCCTGCCCAGCGTGGTAGAGTTGTTCGAGGAGAAGTGGAGCCGCTACGACAACTGGTACGAGGAGCACCGGGCTATATACGAGACAGAGCTCCTGACGGTGAGAGAGGCGCTCCGGGGGATAGACGCGTGGAGGAGCGTAGAAGTGGGAGTCGGCACCGGGAGGTTCGCGGCGCCCCTGGGGATAGGTCTCGGGATAGACCCCTCCATCAACATGCTAAGGGTGGCTAGGAGCAGGGGCGTTGAGAGCGTAGCGGGCATAGCGGAGGCTCTACCCCTGCGTAGCAACTCCCTAGAGGCGGCCCTCCTCATAGTAACAATATGCTTCGTCGACGATCCTCACGAGGCTGTGAGAGAGGCTGCGAGGGTAGCCAGGTATGTTATACCGTGCATCGTGCCCCGTGAGAGCAGCTGGGGTAGGTTCTACGAGGCGCGGAGGGACAGGAGCCCCTTCTACAGGCATGCAAGGTTCTACACCGTGAGAGAGATTGTCGATATGGGCGAGGAGGCTGGGCTGCGTCTCGAGGGCTGCGCCTCCTCCCTCTACACGCCTCCGCCGGGCCCACGGGAGCCGGAGAAGCCTAGGAGGGTTTGCGACGAGGAGGCGGGCTTCGTTTGTATACGTCTATCTCGCCGTGCAACACAGTAAACTATTAAAGTTTTGTAGTGCGTGGGCGACTATACCATATTTATTAGTCCAACGCTTGAAACTCTAGCATGGGACGGTGTATACAATCATGTCGGCCGCCGAGAAGGACATAGAGCATCTTAGAAACGGCTTAATGGAGCTCCGCAAGGGGAGCCTCTACGTTATAATAGCATTCCTACTCGTGCTCGCTGGAGGCATTCTAACCGCGGTGATGGCCTACGCGCTCGTGACGGGGAGAGCGGCTAGCATAGTCTCGGCTACTCCGCTTCAAGGGCCGGGGCCGAGAGGAGCTATGGGCAGCCTCGCAGCTCTTGCAGCGATGCTGGCGCCCGCTGGGATAGTGTTGATAATAGGCGCTATTCTCGAGCTTCTCGCGTGGGTTAAGTGGAGGAGGGCTGGAGAAGAGCTAGGCGAGTACGATGAGAGGCTCCGTATCGGCGCGACGGGCGCCCTCCTTGTGATAATAGGTTTTGTGGTGGCGTTGCTAGGAGGTATAGCCCTTGTAGCCTCGCTCGCTGCTACGGGTATGCTCTTCGCCTCTCTCGCGCTCCTCGTGATAGCGCGCATTCTCGTTCTGGTGGGCGGCATACTATTCTCGATAATGTTGATAAGGCTTGGCGACATGAGCTCAACCGTTAAAATAGCGGGTGTCCTGATGCTAATCTCGTCGATACTCTACCTTATAAACTCTGCTATCGGGTCCGTACTCTTCATAGTATCAGCCATACTAGTGTATATAGGGAGCGGCGACTTATTGAAACAGGTTGAGACGGAGATTGAGGCCGGTACGGGTGGTGCAAGCTGAACCCGTATAGCACTCGTACATCTTTTTAGCGGCTTTTCGCGGAGCTAAGCGGATGGGGGTGAGGAGGTCCTCCCGGACAGTCTGAGCGTTGCAGTGCTGAACCCTGGCTTTACCGACCCCCGTGGGTAACAAGCCTTGAGGCTTGGCGTTGCGCTCGACTTTGATGGTGTCTTGTTCGACACCTATTGGTTTCTGCCGCACCTTCTCGCATCAAGGGCTTTTAGCCGTGGCATAGACCCGCTTGTCTTGCTGCTCTTGGATGATATCCTCGAGGCTGTGGGTGTATGGGATCGAGACCCTGTGTATAGGCTCGTGGGTCTCGGGGAACTGCAAGAGGATGTCTGGGCTGCTCGCATCGCGTACTCTAGGCCCACTGGCGTCCATGAGATTCTCTGGTTGTTGAGGGGTCTGGGGCTGCGCATCTACATCGTGTGCGGCTCGGATGCGACGAGGTGGGAGAAGTGGCGCAGGGTAGCCCTATACGGGCTCCACACTCTCGTGGATGATATCGTGGTGTACGAGCCGGGTGGTCTCGGCGATGCGTTGGAAACTCTCGTGGAGCGTGAGGGTCTCGAGAGGCTGGTCTATGTTGATGATAAGCCGGTGAACACGTGCGCAGCGGCTAGCGTCGAGAGGGTGGAGCCCATACTCTATCGTTTCAGGCCACCCTACCCCCTTGCCCTAGCGTGGCGCGGGGCTGCATGTGGGAGGGTTGCGGGGTCTCCGGGTGAGCTGCTGGAGACCATACTGGAGGTTCTCGGGGCTCGCGACCCGGCAACCCCTCATCATCGTTCAGCTCAACGAGGTGTCGTCAACGCCCGGTGGTATTAGCTGCGGGGACGGGGGTTTAGAGAGGA
Source organism: uncultured Desulfurococcales archaeon (assembly GCA_964613695.1). Taxonomy (GTDB): domain Archaea; phylum Thermoproteota; class Thermoprotei_A; order Sulfolobales; family Pyrodictiaceae; genus Pyrolobus. The sequence continues at coordinate 13,691 of CAZTIR010000033.1, forward strand.
GCCCGGCTCCTAGAGGGTAGAACGGGTGTACCAGTATAGCAGGGGAGGCTAGCGAGCCAAGATTCCCCTATCCTAGCTTCCGCCGGGGGCAGCGAGAGGTAGCGGAGGCTGTCAAGAGGGTCGTGGAGAGGGGTGGAGTGCTCCTCCTGAGAGCGCCGACCGGCTTCGGCAAGACGGCTGCAGTGGTCTACGGGCTTCTCATGGCGAGGGCTGAGAGGGTTCTCTACGCTGTCAGGACGCGTAACGAGATAGAGCCGGTGCTCAGGGAGTTGAAGAGGTTTGGGGCGAGGTTCTCCTTCCTCTACAGCGCGAGGCGCATGTGCCCGCTCCTACGCGGGGAGGGTGCCCCGCCCCCCGACGAGTTCTGGGAGAATTGTAGGCTTGCGCGCCTCCGCGGAGTCTGCCCATACTACGAGAGGCTTGTAGAGCTTGGGGATGTCTCTAGCTTCGTGAAGGGTATAGTAGAGAAGCATGCTCCGAGCGCGGGCAGGGTCGTGGAGGAGCTTGTCAAGGCTGGTCTCTGCCCCTTCTTCGCCCTCAAGACGGTGGTGGACGATGTAGAGTTTGTGGTCGTCACCTACCCCTACGTCTTCAAACGCGACATATTCGAGTCGGTTTTCGAGCCCCACGAGTACAGCGACTATGTAATCGTTGTTGACGAGGCGCACTCTCTCATGGACGCGGGCTCTATGCTAGAGGAGAGGCTTAGGCTGCGCGACGTGGAGGCCTTCCGCTACGAGGTCGAGAAGTATGCCGGCGGCGACGAGGCGGCGCTAGAGGTGGCCGAGAGGCTTAAGACAATCTTCTCCAGGCTCAGGGCGCCCAGGGAGGGTAGGCTACGGAGGATAGACAAGAGGAAGGTTCTCGAGGCCCTCGGAGACCCCTCCATGCTGGCGGACGTGGCCGCCGAGATAAGGGTTGAGAAGTTCCGGGAGGCTCTCGGCTCGGGGGGCTTTGCGAGGATTAGGGTTGCGGCCTCCAGGCTAGCGGCATTCGCCGCGCTAGCCTCGATGGACGGTGTGGAGGTCTTCGTGGCGAGGGGTAAGACGGGTGAGCCGGAGCTAGTAGCCCTCCCAGTAGACCAGTGTAT
>CAZTIR010000034.1:0-5545 GCA_964613695.1 uncultured Desulfurococcales archaeon
CGCTCGGGAGGGGTCTGGGGAAGACGGCTAACGATCTCGTGATATACAAGGGTGGCGAGAGGTTTGAGATACTGGCCGTGGTTGACCCCGACAACGCTGGCCGTGATGCTGGCGAGGTTGTTGGGGTGGGGCCTCGCGGCATACCGGTTGTAGCTAGTCTCGACGAGGCTCTGCGCCTCGGCCCCGAGGCTCTCGTGATCGGGGCGGCCACGGTCGGGGGCTATATTCCTCCAGGCTGGAGGAGGGACATAATCCGCGCCTTAGAGGAGGGACTCGACGTGTATAACGGGCTCCACCACTTCCTCTCCGAGGACCCGGAGGCCAGGAGGGCTGCAGAGAAGAGCGGTGCCAGGATTATAGACGTGAGGAAGCCGGATAAGCGCTACTTCCGCGTCTGGGATGGAGCCGTGCTAGACGTTACGGCGAAGCGTGTGCTTGTCGCGGGGACTGATTGCGAGGCCGGGAAGAACATAGCTACTATGGAGACGTACCTGGAGCTTAGGAGGAGGGGTGTGAGGGCATGCATGATAGGCACGGGGCAGACCATGATACTGCTAGGAGCCCGCGGCGTCGTCGTGGACGCTATACCATCGGACTTCGTGGCCGGCGCGGTTGAGAAGCTCGTCGTGGAGGCTTGGAGGGATGGCTGCGAGGTTATAGTCGTTGAGGGGCAGGCTGCAATACTCCACCCCGCCTATGGCCATGTTAGCCTCGGTATACTCCGGGGCGTGGCGCCAACCCACATAATCCTTGCTCACGTGCCCGGGCGCCGCGTTAGAGCCGCTTTCGAGGAGAGGAAGCTCCCCATGCCGGAGCCCGAGGAGGAGCTGGAGATGCTCTACAGGCTTGACCCCTACCCCTCCCCGCGCCTAGCAGGCCTAGCCCTCAACACTAGCGAGCATTACAGGGGTAGGGCCGACGAGATAGCCAGGCTCTACGAGGAGAGGTTCTCGGCGCCGGCCGTCGACCCCCTGGTGCACGGGGTTTCTAGGATAGTCGAGCGTATACTAGAGGGGTGAGCGCCTCGAGGATAACCAGGATCCACGCCTGGGCGGTCACCACTAGGGTTAGGGGCGTCTTCCGCATCGCGCTAGGAGAGCAGCGGGAGGCTAAGAGCATCTACGTCCTCGTAGAGCTCGGCGACGGTACTAGGGGGTGGGGTGAGGGGGCTCCAGCCCCGAGTATCACCGGCGAGCACCCCGAGGCTAGCCTGGAGGCTGTGAAGCTCGTGGCCGGGAGGCTTATCGGCCTCGAGCCGTTGAGGGACTATGCTAGCGTCAGGAGGCTCCTGGATAAGCTCCTCCGCGGCTACCCCGCTGCTAGAGCCGCGCTGGAGTCAGCCCTGCTCGACGCGGTCTCGAGGAGTATAGGCGCCCCGCTCTGCACGCTGCTCAACGGGTGTGGCGTGGTCTCGAGGGAGACTAGCATAACCATTAGCCTCGACGAGCCCAGCGTGATGGCCGGTAGGGCTAGGGAGGCTGTATCGAGGGGCTTTAGGAGGCTTAAGGTGAAGCTTGGGGGCCCGCCCAGCCTCGACTACGAGCGGGTTAGGGCTGTGAGGGAGGCTGTCGGGGAGGGCGTAGAGATAATCGTGGATGTTAACCAGGGTTGGGGGTACCACGATGCTCTCAGGCTCGTACAGCTCTTACACGAGCTGGGGGTCGTTATGGTGGAGCAGCCTCTGCCAGCGAGAGACCTTGAGGCCCTAGCAGAGTTGTCGAAGAGGAGCCCGGTGCCGATAGCCGTAGACGAGAGCGTCATGAGCGAGGAGGATGTGGTGAGGCTCTACAGCCTAGGCTTCCGCGGCGTTGTTAACGTGAAGGTGTCTAGGGTTGGCGGCCCCGAGAGAGCAGCCCGTCTCCTAGAGCTCGCCGAGAGGCTGGGGCTCGGGACCATGGTCGGCTGTATGCTCGAGACTAGTCTCGGCGTAGCACACGCGCTCCACGCCTCCTCGGCCACGAGCCTAGACTTCACCGACCTCGACGCGCCCCTACTCCTGGAGAGGGATCCAGCCGGCTGCGTGGAGTACCGGGGGCCCCTAGTCTCGGCTCGAGTATCACGCGGCGTTGGATGCGAGCCTAGAACGGAGCCCGTTTAACACCCCTCCCTGCCTTTAACCCTCTGGAGTTTGTCTTGGATGGTATAGCCTCGCTAATACACCTGGTAGAGCTGGTAGGCGTCCTTGTGGGCTTCTTCCTAGCGTTCCGTGCCGGTAGGAGGCTTGCACGCTACCATCACGACGCTAAGCTGGTTAAGAGGTATGGTCGCAGCCTGCCAGGCGGCATAGGCCTAGTCTTCTACATCCTCGTGCTCGCCTCTCTCGTGGTAAACGTGGGCACGCTGCTAGCGGTGAAGCTCGTAACGACCCTACTGAAGCTCGGGGTTGCGGTGGCCACCGGCGACTATACGCCATTCGCCTTGGGGCTTGGTTTGACGCTACTAGGCATACTCGTAGGGTACGCCATATTCACGCTACGCTACCGTAGCATAGAGGAGCCGTTGACACGAGAGGGCCGCCTAGTGCTTAAAGCGGTGCAGAGGGCGGCGCGGGTCGCCGAGCACGTTGAGAGGGTTAAACAGGCTGCGAGGAAGGGCGTGGAGATGCTCCCCAAGCCGCCGCACCCCCCGAAACCCGAGGATCTTTTGAGGCTGGCGAAGAGGCTCACACCAATCAGGGACGTGAAGGAGGAGGACGAGGAGGGGGGCGAGGGTCAGGGCAGGAAGAGGTAGGGGATGCAGACGCTGACAACATGCTCAACCAGTGCATTGATGAGCTTGGGCCGCCTCTCCGGCCTGCTTTTGAGGACTTGCCTATCCACGGGTGATAAGCGGTAGCCTAGTCTCTCGAGAACCTCCTCTGGCCCACCTTCAAAGAGCACTAGTAGCACTCGGCCTCCCCTGCACCTGCAGCAGGTTAGCCCCCGGTTGGGTGGTGTACATTCACACTCGTTATCCCGGATGAAGTTCTCAACGTATCTACGCGCGCCCGTCTCGATCTCATAGTCTATGAGCGCTACTACCGTACCGGGCTTATCGCGTGGACCTCCGCCTCTCCTGGAGGCTCGCGTGTAGGAATTAAGCGATTTTAGGCACTCGCTGTTAGAGCCGCAGTGCCTCACATCTAGCCTATACTCCGGTCCGAGTGCATCTGCGAGCTTATTACTGAGCTGGTAAGCTATCTGCGTGTTGGCGCTGCACTCGCTCAGCGCCAGTGTCTTGTACCGCACTTCACTATACCCTCCTCTATCATTTTCTTTTCGAGCCTAATTATGTCGTCTACGCCGTAATACTCGTTTATCATCTTCTCCTTGTCCACTGTACATACGACACTACCCTCCTCCACGCGCCTTAGGTAGTAGATGTTGGCGTCCACCTTCTCGACCAGCAGCTGCGCGATCGAGACGCTATGGGTCGTGAGTATTATGGGCGTCTTGCGGGAACCGCTTCTAAGCAAGTCCACGAGAACCTCGTGAACGAGGGGGTAGATGTGGGACTCGGGCTCCTCTATCAACAATAGCGGCGAGAGCTGCACACTAACGCCTTCCTCCACCTGGCTCAGTGAGATCGTCTTTGCGGTCTTAACGGCTAGCGTGATGTAGAGAAGTCTTACTATCGTGTCGCTCGCGAGGAGAGGAGGCATTCCAATATCCTTGTCGTAGAATAGTACGCGGCCCTCGTTATCCACGCGCACCTCCACCCCCGTAATCTCTCTCAGGAGGCTGTTAACGTAGTGGGCGAGCTTGCGGTCAGCGTATAGTATCCAGCCTGCGTTAGCCCCGTCTTCGCGGAGATAGCTTGGCCTCCTCTCCGAGAGATAGCCGGACGCGATCATGTAAGCTGGCACCATGCGGTCAAAGGAGTAGAAGCGTATGGATGGCACCCTAAGCACCGGGATACCAGCGCTGAGCCCGCGTTTCGACGAAGCTCGTGTTACTCTAGCGGGCGGGCTACTCTTAACAAGCTCCGATGCAATAGCCTTGAGCAACCCGAGCACCATGAGGTATGAGAGACTCTTCTCCACTGGCTCTATAGCCGTTGGGATCGGGTGAGGGGGGCTCGGGGGCTGTAGAGTCAAATCAGCTATTATCACAAGCTTGTCTACGGTTACTCCATTGGCCTTAACTTCTAGCCCTAGCCTAGCCTCCCAGAGTTTCTCACACTCTATGCTCAGGCTTACTCTCCCCGAATCATGCTCTAGCGTGATAACCGCTTTCGATGGTCCTGTGGAGCCTAGGAGAGGATGGGGTAGTAGGTCGTTGCACACGCGTGCGCGCACGTAGCGTGTAAGCGGGCCGATTGCATCTACTCCACCCCATTCTCCACTCTCATAGGCTACCCTCAGAGCATAACCCAGCGTCGCGAGAGCCTCGAGGAGGTTGCTCTTCCCGGAGGCGGGTGGGCCGAGCAGCACCGTGACGCCATCGAGGTCTATGCAGCCGTGGCGTATGCTCTTAAACCCGCTGATACACGCGCGGTACCCCAACCCCTCTACGACCTCCTCGTGTACACTCCCCAGCATGGATAATGACTGGTGGCGGGTCTATACGTGACCCTCTACCGGTAGCAGGCTGTGCGCGTCGAGCCAGTAGTCTTCGGCCCCGTGTGGTCTAGGAGGCTCGGCTGGAGCCTCGGCATCAACCTGGTGCCCGCCAAGACCTGTACCTGGAACTGTGTCTACTGCTACCTCGGCTGCTCTCAGCCGGTTACCACCCGCCGCAAGTGGGTGGAGGAGAGGCTCGTTGTCGAGAGGGTCTCGGAGGCTATGGAGAGGACGAGGATCGACTACGCTACCATCATCGGTATTGGTGAGCCAACGCTAGCCTCTAACATCGGGAGGGTTGTCGAGCTGTTGAAGAGCGAGGTTGGCGTGCGCGTCGCCGTGTTGAGCAACGGCAGCCTCTACTACCGTGGTGTCGCCTGGGAGGTGGGCGAGGCGGACTATGTGAAAGCTACGCTCACAACACTCGACGAGGAGAAGTGGAGGCTTCTCCACAGGCCCGCCGAGCCACCCAACCTGGACAAGCACCTCGAGGGGGTCTACACCGCCTCGAGGGCTGCTAGGAGCTTCCACGTGGAGATTATGCTGGTGGAGGGGGTGAACGATACGCCCGAGGACGCCCTCAACCTCGCCCTATTCCTTAGGAGCGTGAGGGTCGATAGCATAGCCGTCAACGTGCCAACCCGGCCGGGATGCGCCTCGTGGGCTAGGCCGCCTAGCGGCGAGAAGGTGCTCGAATACGCCTCTATACTCGCGAGCGTATCCGGGAAGAGGGTCGAGGTTCTAGCTGGCAGACCCGTTAAGCCACCGAGACTAGACCCGCGACGACCACTAGAGTCTCTAGCAGAGGTTGTCTCGATGCACATACTATCGGTGAGAGAAGCTCTTGACGCGCTAAGAGAGGCTGGAGTCGAGAACCCCCGAGAAGCCCTAGAGACGCTAGTGGAGGAGGGTAGGGTGAGGGTAAAGCGGGTTGGTGGGGACGAGTACCTCTACGGCCCTAACCTAGGCTAGCGCCCAGCCAGTATCTTGTACACCTCGTCTATC
>CAZTIR010000034.1:5645-13813 GCA_964613695.1 uncultured Desulfurococcales archaeon
CGGCCCTAACCTAGGCTAGCGCCCAGCCAGTATCTTGTACACCTCGTCTATCCTCTGGTTGGTCTCGTCTATCCTCCTACACAGCTCCCTGTGCATCTCGTCTATCTTCTCTCCCAGCTCTCTACGCACCTCCTCTATCTTCTTCGAGAGATCGGCATAGATCTGGTCTATGTGCTTATTCGTCTCCTCTATCCTCCCGCTTAGCTCGGAGCGCACCTCCTCAATCCTCCTCGAGAGTTCGGCATAGATCTTGTCAACTTTCTTATCCACTTCCTCCACTCTCTTCGATAGGTCCGCGTAGACCTCATTCAGCCTCCCACTAAGCGTTGCGTAGACCTCCCCGATTCTCCTATCAAGCTCGTTGCGTACCGTATCGATCTTCCTGTCCAGCTCCTCGTAAACCCTGTTAATCCTCTCGTTGGTCTCGCTAATCCTCTTATTTAGCTCGTCGTGGATACCGTCGATCCTCTTGTTGGTCTCGTCTATTCGCCTGTTGAGCGCAGTGTACCCCTCCCTAACCTCGCGTCGGAGGTCGCGTATCTCGCTGTGGACCAGGTCGAGCATCAGTATTATTATCTCCTCTGGGGCTAGCCTCTTCCCGCTCTTCACCTTCTCTAGTATTGCTCGCGAGGCCTCTGCTAGAACAGTGGCGACGATATCGCTAGCCAATACTCGACCCGCTTATACGCTGTGCCTGGAGACTTGTTAATTCTTCCTGCATGTCTCGCCTTTAAACCCTATACACGCTGCTGGGTGCGAGGCGTGTAGGGTATGAACTGGAGGCCGTTAGCCTCGCTGCTCGCACTGGGCTTGCTAATCTACATCGCCGGCGTCGCTTCTAACACCGCTATTGCGTTGATGGGCGGCGCTCTGCTCCTCATAGCTGTTCTCGGTGAGCTCACAGTGCATGGCGTTGAGGGTCTTGCAGCTAGGCTCGGGTTGAGTGGCTACTCTTCCAGCGTCCTCGTGAATAGTGTGGCAGTGCTCCCAGAGCTGTTCTCGGCTATCGCCCTAGGCTATAGGGGCATCGAGGAGGGCAACCCTTGGCTAACAGAGCTCGCGATACTGTCTGTGCTGGTTAGCGCCGCTTTCAACCTAGTCGTTCTCGGCGCGATAGCGCTGCTCGCGGGCGGCGTCGGGGTTGACCGGGATGTGCTTGATAGGGAGCTGCCCCTGCTCCGCGTTGCAGTAGCGTCTACAGCGCTTCTAGCGGGTTATGCCGTGATAGAGGCTAGTCTAGCCGGCGGAGGCGTGCAGGCGCCATACTCGCTACTAGCCGCGCAGCTCGTCTTCTGGCTATACTATGTCACCGGCGTGGTGAGGGAGGGGGTGGGCGCTAGCCCGCGCCACGCTGGCGTGAAGCTCTGGCCCCTCATGCTACTAGGGGGCTTGCTTGGCATGATATGGGCTGCCGAGAGCATGGCTGATGCCGTCAAGGAGCTTATACACGAGCTTCACATAGAGCATTTGGGTGAGGCGGCGCTAGCCGTCGGCATAGCTAGTAGCAGCCCCGAGGCTGTACTGGCGCTGCTCGCAGCCCGGAGGGGGAGGGCTAGGGAGGCTACAGGCGGTCTCCTGGCTGCAACCTCTACCTCGCTCCTCCTAGTCTACCCGGCTGCGCACATGATGCTATCCTCGCACCTTAGCCTCGACTCCTTCCTAGTCTACATGCTCGCTATGCTAGCAGCACTACTATGGGTTGCTAAGAGGAGCTTGGCACACGAGAACATGATAGACTCTACAGAGGCTCTCTACATCCTAGCGTTATCAGCCGCAGCCCTGGCGACACTAGCCATAGTGAAGTAGAGTGGCTACTAGCGTGAACGTACGGCGTACACTACAGGGCTTGAGTATAGCGGGGAAACGTTGTTCAGAAGGGCGCGGCAGTATAGACGATACTGTGGTAGTCTTGTTCGCGAGGCACCCGCTAGAGCCTCTGAAGGATAGGCTAGAGGAGCGCGACCTTGTAGACGCGCTGAGGCTCGCGATAATCGCCGAGCTTGATGCCATAAGCTTCTACCTACAAGTGGCTTCGAGAGCCGCGAGGGATGACGTGAGACGCGTCTTCGAGGATGTTGCGCGCGAGGAGAAAACACATGTCGGCGAGTTCCTCGAGATGCTCAAGAGGCTTGACCCGGAGCAAGCCGAGGAGCTGGAGAAGGGCGCTAGAGAGGTGTACGAGCTGACGGGCGTTAAGAGCGTGTCGAGCAATAATGGGGGTCTGGCGCCGGGAGGGGAGATGGGCGAGGAGAATAGGCTAGAGTCTATCGTGTCGAAGGTGTTCAGCCAGACGGCTGAAGCAATACGAGTGCTTAGGAAGAAGCTGCCCGTGACCATACTCGGGCCGGGTATCGACAGTATAACCGTCTCTAGAGTTGCCGCGGGCAGCGACTCTGTGAGCGTCGAGGAGGAGGTGGTAACCCCTCTCCACGAGGTTAGCGTGGCGTTCGCAATACCACAGAGGCTTGTCGAGAGGAGCGCGAGGCTAGGCGAGCCCCTCGAGCCTATTGTGGAGGCGGCTGCCAGAACACTGGTCTCGCGGGAGGAGAGGCTCGTGGTAAGCGAGATCAGCGGGGCTAGCGGCACCCTCGAGGCCGCCATGGGCTCGTGGGAGAAGCCAGGAGAAGCCGTAGAGGACGTGGCGAAGGCCGTAGCGATGCTAGAGGCGGAGGGTTTCCGCGGACCCTTCGTGCTGCTACTACCCCCTCAGAGGTATGCGCGCCTCCTAGCGGTCCACGAGAAGACGGGGGTCATGGAGCTTAGCCGTGTGCGCGAGCTTGCCGAGCCCGTTAGAACACCCTACCTCGAGGATCAGGCAATCCTGGTTGCCGCGGAGAAGAGCGGTTTGGACATAGTGATTGGCGTTGACACGCGCGTTGACCACTTGGGCCTCGAGGATGGGCGGCATCGTTTCAGGGCCTGGGAGACGCTGGCAGTCCGCGTATCGAACCCGAGGGCTATCGTGAAGCTTAGGCCTAGTAGCGGGTGAGGAGCGCTAGTGTAGTCAGCATGGCTAGCCGCGAAGCCTCGTATATCATTCCTATCACGTCCCCGCTGATGTACCCGAGTCTCTCTGCAGCGTCGCGTGCGGCGAGGTAGGTGGTTGCCAGCCACGCTGCTATAGACGCTGCTGCGGGTATCGTGTTGTAGGCGAGTAGTGGTGTCAGTGCGAGTATTGCGAGGGGCGCCGCTCTGACTGCGTTGCGGGCCGCGTAACGGTGGTAGACGCTGGCCAGCCCCCTGTAGGGCTCCTCGCCGCCTAGGAGCGGGGCTAGGAGCATGGAGTATGCTGCTAGGGCGTATGCTGCGAGGAGAGCGTAGAGTGTTTGGAGCGGTTGGAGCCTGGCTAGGCTGGCTAGCGCCACCACCGAGAGTATCGTGTGTAGGGTGACTGCTAGTACGCCGCCCGTGCCGAGCCTAGGGTCTTTCATAAGCCTCCTCGCGTCCTCCCCGCGGGCGCCCGCTAGCACAGCATCCATGTAGTCTGCCAAGCCGTCTATGTGTAGGCCTCCGGTCACCGCCGCGTGGAGTATCGTTGCAAGCACCGCCGCTATCCACGGGTGCGGTGCTAGTGCGAGAAGAGGTGTAGACACTATGAGGGCCTCTACTGCGCCGAGGAGAGGGAGGAGGTGGGTGCAGGAGTAGACCTCCTCGAGGCTATAGTAGCCGGCTGGTATCCTGGTGAAGAAGGAGAGGAGGGCTCTCAAACACCTCAAGCCCCCAGCACCTCCCCCAGAGCCTCGAGGAGCACTAGGTTCTCGCGCCTCGTGCGCACCGAGACCCGTGTGTGGAAGGGTGTTAGGAAGGGGTAGCTCGAAGCGTCTCGGACGTACACGCGCCGCTCTAGGAGGAGGCGTGTGAAGAGCGGGTGGGGGATGGGGCCGCGAAAGAGGATGAGGGGTGCGGTGGAATCGTAGACGTGGAGGCCGAGCCTCCTCAACCCCTCCTCGAGGAGAGGTAGCTCGGAGCGCAGGAAATCGACGGCCCTCGAGAAGTGCCTCCTCAACTCCTCTCCATAGTCCCGGTAGAGCCTCTCGGCCGCGTAAGCCGCGATGCTGTTAACGTTCCAAGCTTGCCTCGCGTACTCGAGCCTCTCTAGGAGAGCGGCGTTGCTCGTATAGACGAAGCCTAGTCTAAGCCCTGGGGCTGCAAGGCTCTTAGTCAAGCTTCGTACAACGACGAGGCTCTCGTGGCCCACGCCTAGGAGCGTCTCGTTGCAGGTGGATACCTCGGCGAAAGACTCGTCAACCACCAGCACGGCGCCCACTCGGGCTAGGTGCTCGAGAAGCTCTAGGAGGGTCTCGCGGCTCGTGCAGGCCCCGGTGGGGTTGTTGGGGTTGGAGAGTAGCACCAGTGCGCCGCGGAGCCACCCGCGCGGCAGGCCGAGCACGTCGCGCGGCTCTAGGGTGTAGCGCCTCTGCTCCTCCCTCAGGGCTATCCTCACGAGCGGCGTACGCGCGACCATGGAGTGCAGGTGGTGGTCTCCGAAGGTCGGCTCCACCACTATGAGCTTCGATGGCCTCACGGCTAGCACGAGAAGCTGGAGAGCTTCAGCAGCGCCGTTAAACACCACTACGTGCTCGGGGTCGAGGTGGTAGTAGGAGGCTAGGGCCTCCCGGAGGCCCCGGTAGCTTGGCTCCGGGTACCTCTCGTAAACCCTGCGCTCCACCGCCTCCTGTAGAACCTCGTGGAGTATGGGCGGTGGGCCGAGGGGGTTGGAGGGGGCGCTAAAGTCTAGCGCGTCTCCCGGCGCGTTGCCTCCGTGGAAGCGCATAGCTTCTCAGCCTCCACGAGGTCGCCCGGCTCGTCTATATCCCGGTAGCAGGGGAGCTCAACGTTAACCCAGTCCCCACCATCACCCCTGAAGATTGTGAAGCCCGTGGGCTCGCCCCCGGAGACTAGTGTGACCAGGCTAGCCTCGAGGCTAGCAGCCCTAGAGACAGTGCCTCTGAGACCCTCGTCGTCGACCACTGCGTCTGCTGGCGCAACGAGGAGGGGTCTAACCCTAACCACCCTCAATACCGTCGAGAGGTCTCGGACGTACCCGGAGCCGCTCGTCTCGATGCACTCGACGCTAGCGAGCCTACAGTAGTCGCGTAGCGCTGCGCGCGTGTAGGGGGAGAGCGCCACGACCACGAGAGAGCAGAGGCCGCTCAGGGTGGAGAGTGTGTGCTCTATGAGGGGCTTGCCGCACACCCGGAGAGCGGGTTTAACCACGCCGCCCATTCTCGAGCCCCTACCCCCCGCCATCACCGCGCAGACCCTCATCGCCGACACCCAACGCCCTCAGGAGGGTCTCGAGGTGGTTAGCCTCATGCTCTCTAAACTCGCCTAGCCTCCGAGCTGCCTCCGCGAGAGCCTCGGGGGTCGGGAGCCTTTCGGGCAGACTACCATGCCCCACGTGCAGGTCGAGGTGGCGCGCCGCTAGGAGTAGCGCGAGGAGCCCGGGGTTCTTAGCCGCGCGTTCCACTATCTCGCTGCTCGCGTAGGGGCCTAGTGTCTCCGCTACACGCTCCTCTGGCGAGAGCATGCTCCTCCACAGGCGGAGCACAAGAGACTCCACCGCGTCCGCCACGAGGCCGCCTAGCCTGGTCAACACGCCGCTTGTCGCATAGTAGCTGGGGCCCTCGGGCCTCGCTATAGCAACAGCATCGGTGACCGTGCCGAAAGGCCTCGTCTCGCACCATGGTAGAAGCTCGTTAACGGCAGCCGTCTTGGCCTCGACAGCTACCCTCATGAGGTCCAGCATAGCCCACCTGCTCAAAGGCTCCTCCGTGTAGACCACGACGTTGATAGTGCCCGTGAGGGGCTCGTAACCCGCGCCCCTCATCCTAGCACACGCCACCGGCCTGTGGCCAAGAGTAACCATGACGAGGAGCCCCTCCCCATCCACCACCTCGATGCCAGCGTGGCTGGGGAGCCTGGCAGCGGTGTAGAGGAGGTGGAAGCCCCTCAACCCACGCTCCCTCGAAACAATCTCGTACAACACGCGGAGATCGCGCACATCGATGCCCTCCGAGACCTCCACGACCGCGACGCCCCTAGGCTCGCGGGGGTAGACCGGGACCGTGGACTCGACGCGCAAGACCCTATCCGAGTAGAAGCCTACAACACCATCCCCGACGAGCAGGCGCACCAACCCCCAAGCCACCCATGCCCCCTCAAACAGCCTAGGGTGGGTGAACCCAGGCTACCCCCGCGACGCTCCTAAGCTCGTTACCCTCGAGTACTCGTCGTAGACCCTCCTCTTCACCTCCTCTAGGCTCGCGCCGCCGCGGACGAGGGCCGCTAGCACAGCCCCGCCCATACCGACACCCTCCTTGACGTAGCCCCTCTCGTAGGCCCTCAGCCCCTCGAAGGGGGCGTCGTCGAATGATAGCATCGAGGCTATGAGGGGTGTGTGGGGCGACACCTCCCTCAGCAAGCCGGCGATGTCGGAGGTGGGGTCCTCGACTAGCCACCTGGTCGTCGCCACCGCCACGCTGCCCGTATCCACGCCGAGCCTCGCTAGTATCCCAAGCACGGATACCATCTGGGTGCCGCCCGCGAGTATGACACTCGCGCCCGACTCGAGAGCGCCGGTTACGAAGCCGGCCACCGAGACGTGTAGGGGGTCTCCGACAGAGTCTATCCTCTCGAACACGTCCTCCGAGCCCCTCAGCCTACTCAACGCCCTCCTAACGACACCCTCCTTGAGGCCGTGGGGGTTGTTGGGCATCGAGCTGCTAACCCTGCCTAGAGCGCGGTACCCCAGCGCCTCGAGTATCGCGAGCGCCGTGGTGGTGCCGGCGGGGATAGTCTCGCCCACCACGAGCGCCGTGCCGGCGCGTGCCAGCATGTGGGCCAGGAGCCTAGCCTCCTCGTAGAGCCTCCTAGCCGTGCCCCTAGGCAGAGCATCACCCTCATCAATCCTCCCCCCGACCCTCCTGGAGGGTAGCACGGCCACCGGCACCCTGGGCTCGTAGCGTAGACCGGCATTCACGACGAGTATCCTAGCGTCCTTAACCAGGCTTAGCGCGGCCCGGGTCACGAGGGCTGGGGTTGGTATCCCCTCGGGCGTGACGGGTATAACGTCTAGGGTTAACGGCCTGCCAGCCACCAGGTACTCTACGTCCAGGGTTGGCGTGTAGAGGGTGGCCTCTGGGCTCGGCCCCGCCGCCGTAATGCCGGGGATTGTTGAGGTCAGTGTGCTTGCAGCGAAGACGATGAAGTAGAAGCATGGGCTCCTCCGGAGCGCCTCAATGTGCTTGGAGGCGTCGCCCGATAACACCTTATACTCCAGAGCTGGGCACCATGCCCAACACGGATAGGGAGGTTATAACCGTTACCACCCCGAGCGTGTAGAGCCCGGCCGCGATGGCCGCGACGAGCAACCCCCTTCGGACGCGCTGGGGGTCTGGCGGGGAGCCCAGAGGGTTTATCGTGTAGAAGCCTGGCTTCTCGAGCCACACTCCAAGAGCGCCGGCCATCGCCGACATGGGGTGGCCCGCGTTGGGGCTCTCCGTTACACCAGCCCACCTCCTCCACACCCTGAGAGCGCCGCGCCAGTCTAGGCGGGCTATGAGGGAGGCCGCTATGAGCGCCAGGGCGGTTAGCCTAGCGGGGATATAGTTCACGGCGTCGTCCGCGCGTGCAGAGAACCAGCCTAGCTCCCGGAACACCCCGGTCTTGTACCCTAGCGCAGAGTCGAGGGTATTGACGAGCCTCTGGAAGAGCGCCCCAAGGGGCCCCAAGAAGGCGTAGTATGTGATGGGGGAGGTGTAGCCGTCTACAAGACTCTCCGCGAGAGACTCCAACACCGCCGACGCCACGTGAGGCTCGTCAAGTAGGCTCACATCGCGCCTAACAAGCCACTGGGCGTACCTCCTCCCACAGACCCAGTCGCCCGCCCCCACGCACCCGAGAAACCTCTCGACGGCATCGAAGAGAGGGTAGAGGGGGCACGAGACCTTCACAACATACCCCGCCACCACTACCCACAACCACGGCGAGACCCTCCAAGCCAGCCAGAGTAGGAGCGAGTAGAGGAGCACATGGGACGAGACGACGATGAACCAGGTGAAGACGCCCCAGGCTCTACCAGAACCCCTCCCAGCCAGCCAGAGGGCCATCCGGTAGGAGGTGTGGACGGGGTGGACGAGGAGCAGCAAGCCACCATGCCACGGGTA
>CAZTIR010000035.1:0-13359 GCA_964613695.1 uncultured Desulfurococcales archaeon
GAGGCCGTGAAGGCGTACGTCGTGCCCGGTTACGGCACCTACATCGGCATATTCGCGAGGAACGTGGGGGACGCGAGCGTGAACATCAAGCGCCTCGAGGAGCTGGGGCTCACGGTCTACGTCTACGACTGGGAGGGTGACCTGGTAGCGGTGAACCACACGGCTAGGATTGTGAGAGAGGACGTGCCCGACGGCGTCTGGGAGCCCGGCGAGCTCGTCGTGATAGAGGCGTTCGTGCCCGTAGAGCTGGGCTACGCGAGCCTAGACACCCCCGGCACCGGGTACCGTATAGACGTCTACGTCGGCGGCCCAGCGGGCCAGGGTACCATGATGCTGGACGCGGTGCTACCAGTCTCGAACATCATGAGGGTTAACGCATCGCCAGTCGTCTGCGGTATCCTCCTAGCACCCGGCTCGGTGCTCACACTCCCGCAGGGTAGTGTAAGCGGGGACCCGGTGGGGTGCAGCAACGCGACTGTATCCGGCATAATAGGCTCTAGGCTGATAGACGTGAGCCTCAGCATAATACCTCTCAACGAGACTACAAGCATCTCGTTCCAGAACAACGGCGGCGACTCGATAACAAGCAATACCAGATTCGGGTGGCTTCAGGTCAATAGTGTGCTAGTGGCAGCCGATAACGTCAGCGGCGAGGCGAGCCTCACGGTCGACAATAAGCTGACCGGGAGTGCAAGCCTCCCGCCACTAGAGCCCGGTAAGAGCGTCACAATAAGCTATGGTGCTGTCGTGAAAAACGCGACAGTATACTTGACGGTATTCAAAGTAGGCGGTAAGACGGTGATAAGCGAGCTAGACGTCTGGGCCAACATCACTGTCTATGCTAAGCTGGGCTCCAGTGGCGTGAGCATAACCCCCGACGAGGTTGATCTCGGCGGCGTGGATTCCAACGGGAATACGGTCAGTGATTATGTCAACGTGTATGGTTACACGCTGAGCGTCACCAACGGCTACGTGCTCGTCAACAGCATCGTGGAGAGGATTGCAGCAGTCGGGCCCGACTGTAAACCAGTCTACGAGACGATAGTCTCGTACAATGGAGGCTCTAGCATCCCGCCCGGCGTGACTATAACTGGCCAGTATAGCGTGGCCTGCGTCAAGGCTGGTGCGGTCTTCACGCCCCCCTGGAGAGGGTAGCGGGGGAGGCGTCGCGCGGCTTGCTCTACCGCTACGCTTTTCTAGTCAAGAACCTGCGCGGCGTCATAGCCGCTATGGACGATGATAGGTTGAGCGACTGGGCCTCCTGGCTCTCTAAGAGGTTCCGCTACCGCGACCTAGGCGTGCCAGGCTGCCTCCTAGAGAAGCACCGGGAGGTTTTCGAGGGTAGGCTCGGGGGTAACCCGTTCCACCGCCTCGAGTATCCCACCAGCAGGGTTGATGCCGTGGCTAAGGAGATGGCTCGGCGGCTTGCGGGAATCACGGGGCTCGACGAGTGTGTAGCCCACTCGCTGCTACTGGCCTCCGCCTACGCCTCCCCGGTTATAGCGCTGCCTCGCGCGGCTGAGGGGCTCGCATCCAGCATCATAGCGGTGCATGTGGTGAGAGGCTCTAGGATGGGGGCTCGCGAGGCTAGGCTACACCTCCGGATAGTGGATTACACTGTCCTAGACGCTTACGTGGAGAGCGTGGAAGAGGCTAGGCGGGCTATAGGCTCTCGCGATGCTACCGGACTCCGGGCTAGGAGGGTCGAGAGGGCACGGAGAGACGAGAAGAGGTACTGGAGGGTGATGGGTAAGGGCGACACACTGGTAATAATATACCTTGACCACGTCTCCCCGCTCATCGAGTCCGGTTACGCGCCCCCCACAGGCCCAGAGGAGTCCGTGCTGCTCGCGCAGCTCGCAGCGTTCAACCTCGGCTCGGTGGAGGCATAGTAGTATACGCGCCAAGCGATTAACGATGGGGCGCTTCGGCTCTCAACCCGAGGCTGTAGCGTCTTGTGCCTCGCCGAGGCGGCCCCGCAGCCGACCCGAGAGTACCTAGCCAGGCTCCTGAGCAACGCTAGGCGCTTGCTCCACGAGTCGCCGGACTCCGCGCTCACGGCTATACTAGCCGCCCTCGCCTCCGCTGCGACCGTGAGAGACGCGAGCATGCACGAAGCCGCTTGGAGCATACTATCGGGCAGACTCGAGCCCCGGCACGTCGCGGCCCTAGCGAGGCACTACCCGGGCCTCGCCAGGGAGATACTCGAGGCGGTTCTAGACCCTAGCGTCGAGAAGGTCGCCAAGCTCCTAGAGGATAGTGTCGAGGTCCTCGGGTTGAGCGTGGTGTGAGGGCTCGGTCGCAGGAAAGCTCCTCACCCGCTCGGTGGCCGATGCGGGCCTCCTCACAGCCCCACCGCCTCGTAGCGCTCCCCACCCTCTTGTTTCCTAACGCTGGTGTGAAGAGAGGCTCTGTTCTCGGGACGAGCGGGGGCTATGGTGGGGTGCCCGAGTCTCCGTGGGGAAGAGTTGGTAGAGGCTAGGGAGGGGCTGGCCAGGCTCTGCATACCCAACCCCCAGCGGTATCTCAGGCCGGATGGCGTCTACGAGCCGGCGTGGGCCCCCGTCTTCTACAACCCCCGCATGGCCTTCAACCGCGACGTTGCAATGGTTTTTGCGCGCGCCTGGTCGGGGCTCCGCGGCGTCGAGAACCTTACTGTCGTAGAGCCTCTCGCGGGCTCCGGTGTAAGGGCTGTCAGGTACGCCCTAGAGGCTGGCGCCACGGTCTACGCGGTTGACATAGACCCTCTTGCGGTCGAGCTCGCGGAGATAAACGTGGATGTGAATGGCGTCGGTGATAGGGTCTACGTGGCTGAGGGCGACGCTAATGCCTTCATGCACACGCTCCGCCTGAAGCGTGTAAGGCTCCACATCATCGACCTCGACCCCTTCGGCTCCCCGGTGCCCTTCCTCGACGCGGCTCTGGCGGCCCTCCGGGGTCGTGGTGTGCTAGCAGCAACTGCCACCGACACGGCGCCCCTGACCGGCACCCACCAGGCAGCGTTGAGGAGGAAGTATGATGTTATCCCGGGGAGGAGCTTCCTCGAGAAAGAGCAGGCTGTGAGGATACTCGCGGGGTATATCGTGAGGAGGGCGGCGGCGAGAGAGTATGGTGCCAAGGTGCTCCTAGCATACTACGCCGACTACTACGTGAGGGTCTATGTCGAGCTCTCGCCGGGCGCTAGGAGGAGCGACGCGGCTCTCGAGAACATAGGGTATATCGCCTACTGTCCACGGTGCCACATAGCCTGGTACACGAGGAGACCCGACAAGCCCGGCACCTGTCCACGCTGCGGCGGCGAGCCCAGGATAATAGGCCCGGTTTACACGGGCCCCCTCTGCGACGAGAAGCTTGTCGAAGAGATGAGGAGGGTTGCTGAGGAGATGCCCTGGCTGACCGAGCGTGAGCGAGTGGTGAGCCTCCTATCCCAGCTCCTAGAGGAGTGTAGCGTGACGCAACCACATTACCGTGTAGACCGTATAGCGTCGGTGCTCAAGGTTAACATGCCGAGCCCGCGCCTGGTGGTGGAGGAGCTTCGGTCCATGGGGTACAGGGCGGCCTTAACACACTTTGATAACAGGGGTGTGAGGACGGACGCACCGCCAGACATAGTCTATGATGTTGTGTGGAGGCTCTCGCCTAGCAACAGGTGAGAAACTAGGATGAACGCCGTTAAGGCCCTCGAGGAGCTCATTGAGGGTCTGAGGGGCGGCGGCTATCGCGGCTTAGCAGTGGTGCTAGGCCCGCCGCATAAGGTGTACCGGGTGGTGGCCGAGGTTAACGCGTCGAACCCCATACTCGTCTACTGGCCTGGCCGTGGCATAGACGCTGCTAGGGAGCACCTACGCGGCTGGGACACCGTCTACGTCGGGCACATACACGAGAGGCTTGGGGAGGAGCACGACCTGGTCGTGATAGACGCGTTTGAGGGCCTCCAGGCCAACACTCTCGCAGCCGCAGCGGAGATGGTCGTGGGTGGAGGCGTGCTAGTGCTAGTGGCGGACGACTGGAGTCGCTTCTCCGCGCCGGGCTCGGAGGGGAGGTTCCACGCTAGGCTTAGGAGGCTCGTGGAGGAGATGAGCGTCAACCGCCTAATCATAGACCTGGAGAAGGGTGTTGTTCTACAGTCTCGTGTCGAGAGGGGGCCGGAGAGGTGGTGGGGTGGCGTAGAGGCCCGGGGCCTGCCCGGGTGGCTCTCTAGGCTACTCTGTTGCGAGGAGCAGGCTAGGGTTGTCGAGGAGGCGGAGAAGCTCGTATCGGAGTATGAGGCTGGTGTGCTCCTCGTCACGGGGGATAGGGGTAGGGGTAAGAGCGCTGCAGTAGGCCTCGCTATAGCGTACCTGGTGGCGAGGAGGAGGATCGGCGACGTTGTGGTCACGAGCCTGTCGCCGCATAACGCTCAGACTCTCTTCCAGTGGCTCGCCCGCGGCTTGAAAGCCGCGAGGATACGCTTCAAGGCCTGGGGGCCTGGCCGCGAGTATCACGGGGTGAAGGGCGCCTGGTTTCGCATCCGCTTCCTCGAAGCCTGGAGAGCCGAGCCAGCACCCCTCGTGGTCGTCGAGGAGGCTGCAGCGGTGGGGCCCGCTCGTGTTAGGAGGCTAGCCGGCCGCACCCGCAACCTGATAGCAGTCACGACCGTGCACGGCTACGAGGGCAGCGGCAGATACTGGCTAAGGGTGCTCATCAACCAGCTCCCCTCCCCGAGGATAGTCGAGCTGAAGACGCCAGTAAGGTTCGCACCTGGAGACCCGCTCGAACAACTACTCTACCACCTCCTCATACTAGACCCCCCGGACCCCGAGGAGCTCCCCGCGTGTAAACGGCTTAGGGTCTGAGGAGCGTTCTAAGCCCGGGGCTTGTGAGGAGCCGTGTTTAAGCCGAGCTGGTGACGAGAGCCACGGCCGTACCGAAGCCCCCGATAGTTTCGGTCTCCCCTCTCGCCCACTACACCAGCTTAGCGTCTAGACGCTCCCGGTTTTAGGAGGGGGAGGGGGTTCGCCGAAACTCGGTGAACGCTAGTGGACCCGGTGCTACTCCTACTACTCTACGCTCTCGTCGTCGTTGCCCACGAGGCTCTACACTACCTCGTGGCTAGGGCGTCGGGGCTGAAGGGGCTACGGCTGGTCTTCGACGCTCGCTTAGGCGTGGTGGGTATACGCTATGAGGAGGGTAGCCGCGGCGCTGTCAGGGTCTCTGCCATAGCCCCCCAGCTCATCACCGTGCTTCTGCTCTTAGCGTGGCTCTACACCTCTAGACTCGAGTACATCACCGCGGCCGTGTTGAACATGGTGGGGAGCCTTAACGACTTCGCGATATTCGTCTCGCCGCCTACGGGTGGGATGCCGGGTGCCGCTCAGCGTTAAAACCGGTGATGGGGGTATCATCGAGCCGGGTGCGGGGCTAGGTGCATATAGGACACTGGCCTTACGACGAGAAGCCTCTCCTCGTCTTCTGGGAGACTACCAAGGCTTGCCTCCTCGCATGTAAGCACTGCAGGGCCAGGGCTATCCGCGAGCCCCTCCCGGGCGAGCTGACCACCGAGGAGGGTAAGCGCCTGATAGAGATGGTGGCGGAGTTTGGCAAACCCTACCCGATACTAATCTTCACCGGCGGCGATCCCCTAATGCGCCGAGACATCTGGGAGTTGATCGGCTACGCTAAGAGCCTGGGCTTGCGCGTTGGTCTCGCGCCCAGCGTGACCCCTCTCCTCAACGACGAGAACATAAAGAGGATTAAGGAGGTTGGAGTTGACGCGGTCTCGATTAGCCTCGATGCGCCTGTCCCCGAGGTTCACGACTCTATCAGGGGCTACCCGGGGATATGGAAGAGGACGGTGGAGGTGATAAGGAGGTTTGTCGAGGAGGGTGTGAGGGTGCAGGTGAACACCGTCGTAATGAGGGATACTGTGGAGCACCTGGCGGACATGGTGCCCCTGCTCCTAGAGCTCGGGGTCAACACCTGGGAGGTCTTCTACCTGGTGCCCGTGGGTAGAGCCCAGATGGGCCAGATGCTCACACCCCAGGAGTTCGAGGACGTCTCCCACTTCCTCTACGAGGCGTCAAAGTACGGGATACTCGTGAGGACCACCGAGGGCCCAATGTTCAGGAGGGTCTCGTGGGTTAGGAGGGCTCTAGAGGAGAAGGGCCTCGACCCAGACGAGGTGCTGAAACCCGGACCCCTGTACAAGAGGCTAGTCTCCAGGCTCCGTGAGAGGCTCGGAGAGCCCAGGGGCAAGCCGCTAGCCCAGACTGTGGGCACCAGGGACGGGAAGGGCATAATCTTCATCGGGTATGATGGCCGCGTCTACCCCAGCGGCTTCATGGAGTACCACATCGGGAACATCAGGGAGAAGAGCCTGGTCGAGCTCTACCGCAACCACCCGCTCCTAAAGAAGATACGCGCGGCAGAGTTCAAGGGGAGGTGCGGCGTCTGCGAGTTCCGCGACATCTGCGGCGGTAGCAGGGCCAGGGCCTACCACGTGACGGGCGACCCGCTTGGAGAGGACCCAGCCTGCCCCTACCAGCCCGGCGAGTACACCAGGCTAGCGGAGAAGCTGGGGCTCCCACTCCGGCCGCCACTACGCCCAGTGAAAGCCGTGCCAAGGGCATGAGACTCGATACCCTCCAACACCCGCCCCCGTCGCGTAGTATCTTCTAGCACCCTCCCCAAGCCTCCCCGGGGGCTAGCTGGTTAGGGTGTAGGGGTGCCGTGGAGCCTCGTATACTCCGGATTGTCTACGAGGCTAAGCAGAGGGACTTCGCGGACCGCGTCAATGAGGCCACGAGGCCCGATGTCGTGTACGTCACGGACCTGACATCCTGTAGCCAGAAGAGGCTCTTCCGCCTAGCCATGCCCCTCCTCTCCTTCCGCTTCGAGCCCCCCATGCTCCTGGGTGAGCTCGTACACCTTGGCCTCGAGAGGCTCTTGGAGCAGGAGGGGTGGGTCACTGAGCTAGAGATAGTCAAGCACTATGAGGTCGACGGGGTTAGGTACGAGCTGCGTGGCCGCGCGGACGCGGTCAGGATTGAGGATGGGAGGGTTGTCGAGGTTGTGGAGATTAAGACTGCGCGTAGCATAGACAAGCCTCTCGAGCACCACGCGCTACAATTGCAGATATACATGCAGCTCTTGGGCGCGGAGAGGGGATACCTGGTCTACATAACGCCCGACAAGATAGTCGAGTATAGCGTGGACCCCGGGGATGTCGACATAGAGAGGCTTCTGGCTGAGACGGTGAGGAATACGGCCCACCCTAGGTTCGAGTGGGAGTGCCGCTACTGCCCATACCGCCGCTACTGCCCCTACGCGAGGGCGTCGCAGCACCAGGCTGAGCATTAGAGAGCAGGTTCGGCGTCAACTGCTCGCGCCGGGGACCTCCGGCTTATAGTCCTCGAGGGGCTCTCCCCTCTCAGCCCTCTTCAGCTGCTCCACAAGCCACTTCTCGAAGGAGAGCGCGAGCTTTATACCGAATACGACGACGAGGGGCTCGGGCTCTGCCTGGGATAGGCCCCAGGGCTGGAACGATATGATACCATCCCCCATGCCAACCGATATCTTGTTATCAAGGTTTATTCGCAGCAGCTTCTCCAACAACTCGGCCCTCCTTCTCTCATCGAGCTTCTCTAGCATCTCCGTAACCCCCTTGAATAGGCTGGTGAGCTCGAGGCCCCCCTTCCTACACTCGGCTATGAAAACAGCCTTGATGCCGATGCTCTCGTCGCCTATGGGCACGACGAGCTTCTGGCCATTATCCTCGAGGAGGGAGTGGACGCCGCTCTCCATGAGATGCTTGTGCGTCTCCCTGAGGGTCTTTACGCATGGATCGCCGCGCTTAATCACACAGCCGCACCTATACTCCTCTAGACTCCATCCACTAGCTAATATCGATGGCCTCAGCCACCGTGGCGACAGCCTCGCATATACTCATGGAAGCGGTGCTATGAGCTCTGGTGGGATACGGGATGTCATGCTCTCGCAGACGTCGCCCTCCTCCCCCCTCCCCTGTAGCCTCTGATACTCGCTGCTCGGTATGAGCGAATAGCCTACAAGCGCGCCCCTCTGGGCGGCGAAGAGGGCAACCTCGACCGAGGCGAGCTTCCTGCCACCCGTCACGTCCACGCCATCACCCGGGCCCACGCCGAGCTCCACAAGGACACTCCTAAGCTCGCGTACCGCGCCCACACTGTCATAGTCGCCCCGCTCCAACAGCCTAACCTCGACTAGCCCCGGGTCTCTCAACGGCGCCCTCTCCTCGCCTGGACACGGGCATCTTGCAGCAACCTCGACCGCTTTCTCGGCGGCGTCGCGCCTAGTGGCCAGTAGTATCACCCGAGTATCGTCTCCGATAAGGCCGCGTCTCCTCCAGGCGCATAGAACCGTGTGGAGAACGCCCGGCGACAGGCCAAGGAGCACAAATAGCCTCTCAACCCTCCCCACGGTGGGCAGGGTGGACACCCCTAGTGGTGCACCCCCTGCACCTACTGGCTATGAGTATAGGTGCTCGCGAAGCACTAGCGAGGCTTAATGGCGGGCTAGCCGGGCTCTGTAGCGTCAGCGCCCATTGCGACCCCCTCCTCGACCCCCACCTTTACAAGCTCCGTGGCGTGCCTGGGATACACGCGGCTCTACACTACGCGAGCCTACTCCTAGAGCGGTTCGGCCGCGAGCTAGAGATAATCTATATGGACGTGGGCTCGAGGAGGAGCCCCGCGCGCCCCGGTAACCTGTTCCTACTCAAGCACGCCGAGAGCCTATACGCGTACCGTAACGGCAGGCTCGTGGTCGTGCACCGCCACGACTCGAGACCCCCTCTCGGCCCCCTACTCCTCCTCTCCTCGCCCCCCGGGAGGCTTGAGAGGGTTAGGCAGGCGGCCCGCTACATACTCGAGATAGCCCGGGTCTACGCGCTCCTGAGCGAGCACACCGAGACGCCCAGGCTCGTGGTTAAACACGGGCCCCTGGTCGAGATGATAGCCGTCTACCTCAACCCCGTCTTCAACGCCGAGGAGAGGGTGTATAGGCAGGTCCTCCTACACGCGGGCCTTGACAACAAAACGGTCGATGATATCCTCGCGACTGGCGCCGTTGGCGACTCCGTGAACCCGGGGCTGCTCGCGCTAGAGCTGCTCAGACGCATAGCCGAGGTGGTCTCGAGGAGGCGCGAGCGTATAGCAGTGGGCGTCACGGAGGATACCAGCGTATCGAGGCACCTCACCGCCCAGCTCATCTACGAGAGCCTCCTGGCAGCCATGAGCCTAGAGCCTGCGAGCCCCTCTAGAGCACTAGAGGAGTTTCACGGGGAGGGGCTCAGACTCCTAGACGAGAACCTGCAGGCATCGAAGTGTATGAGCGACGTGCCGCCCCTAGACCCGGTTGAGCTCAACGACCTAGTCGGGAGGATACAGCGTAGGCTAGCCGCGAGCGCCAGCCTAGCAACCGTGACGAGCGGCCTGGAGGCCTGGAGGCTAGCTGCGAGCGTCCAACAAGAGCTTAGCAGGGAGGAGGTGGTAGACGCGGACCTAGTGCTGACTGCCGTTTACCTAACCGGCTCGTGGGGGACCAGCGTCTACGTCTACGACCCGCTGCTGGCCCTTGCGCGTGCAGCAGCGGAGCTAAGGCTAGGCGGCGACGAATACAGGAGAGTCGCCGAAACGCTAGACAAGCTCGTCCACCTAGAGCAGTATGTCGAGCCGGGAGCGGCGCCGAGCTGTGCGAGGCTGCAGGAGCTGGTAGA
Source organism: uncultured Desulfurococcales archaeon (assembly GCA_964613695.1). GTDB lineage: Archaea > Thermoproteota > Thermoprotei_A > Sulfolobales > Pyrodictiaceae > Pyrolobus. Next base: position 9,734 of record CAZTIR010000035.1, read on the forward strand.
GAGGCTGCATCTCGCCACTACGCCAGACACCCTGGCAAGGCTCGCCTACGTCCCCCTCCCGCTCCGCGTCGACACCATAGCCCTGAGAGACGATAGCGCGGTTTCCGAGGCTCATGATAAGCTGGTGGAGGCCTCGGGGCTGGTGGCTCTAGCCGCCTCCACCACGCTCTACAAGCTACCCCCGGGCCTCATAGAGGCTGATGTCAGGTCTAGGGTGTCTCTAAACGAGGCTCTTATACTCGCGGAGGTCTCGAGAAGACTCGCGGGGCGGCTGAAACCATATGCAGTCATCCTCCGCCACTGGCCCAGGCGCGCGGCAACCCTCTGACCTAGGCTACGTCTACAAGCTCAACAGCTATGTGGAGGCCGACGCGGTTATACTGCAGCCGCTGGACCCTAGCCTCTACCGGGGCTCACTAGTCCAGGTCTACGACCCGAGCACCGGGAGCCACTACCTTGCAGTGATAAGCGACGTGGCCGAGACGGAGCCCCACCCGGCCCCAGACCCCGAGTTGATAGAGGACGTGCTGAGCTCCATGCAGGCCGCGACACCCAGAAACTACTACGAGGTTCTCCGCGAGCTCCTCTCCCCATCATCACCCCTGACTTATACCACCTCCGTTGTCGTCAAGCTTCGTCTCCTAGGCCGCATCTGCCTACGCCAACAGAGCGGCCTAGTGTGCAGCAACCTCCCAAACCCGCTTCAGGGCGACGCCGCTATGAGTGATGTCGGGAGGCCTCCTAGGCCGAGGAGCATCGTCTCGCCGCCCGACCCCGGCATACTCTCCCAGCTCCTCGGGTGCGGTGGTTGCGCCGAGATAGGGGAGCTTAGGCAGCTGCCGGGCGTCGCGGTGGCACTAGACCTCTCGAGGATAAACACGCATGTAGCCGTCGTGGGGCAGACGGGCTCCGGCAAGACGGAGACCGTAAAGAGGATAGTCTATGAGGCCGTGCGCATCTGGTTTGGCTCCGCGAGCGCGGCGCACAGGGGCATAGTGGTGACGGACCTGGCGGGGGAGTACACGGGCTACCCCTACACGCCCCCCACCGCAACCCCCCTCCTCCACGCGCTTTCGCGCATCCCGGGGCTGAGAATAGAGAGGCTCACTATACTAGTCCCCTACGAGCCGCGCCTAAGCTCACCATACCTGCTCATCCGCGGCCTACTCGGGCTACACCAGAGGGTGGTGGGGCCAGTCCAGGCGCTGACGGGCGGCATGCTCCCAATACTAATCCTCGCGCCCCAATCACCGCCCCTCGTGCTAGCACCACCCTCCATAGCTCATAGCATCCCGGGCCTCCGGGCCACGGGGCTGAGCAACACATACCATGGTGACGCTAGGAGCGTGCGTCACCTATTGACGACAGAACCGGCTCTGATAGTGGCGACGCCTCTCCCCGACGCGATGCCAGTAGAGCTCCTCCTAGAGGTTGGTGGCTTCCGAGAGGACACCGAGTACACGAACCTACTCTACGACATCCTAGACGCGCTCGGCTCCACGACCATGGTGCCCTCTGTGACGCTACTCGCGCTCATAAGCATGCAAGCCCTCAGACCCGCTACGAACGCGGCAAGCCTAGCTAATGGCCTCTGTGCAAACCTCTCCAGGGGTGTGCACGCGGCCCTCTCAACACTACTCGCTAACAACGCCCCACGCGGCTACCTGCTAAGACCCCTGGCGAGATACCTCGCCGGCTACCCGCCCACCGGCACGAACCTGAGACACGCGCTGCAAAACCTGTGCGCCGTTGGCAGGAGGGTGCTCGAGTCTAGGATAGGGAGGCTTCTCAACGCTCAAGAGCTCGTGCATGACGCCGCGCCGCGCACGCGCGGGGCCCTAAAGAGACGCTTAGCGAGGATAGCTAGGATGGCCTCGCCGCTGCTAGACGCTAGGACCGCGGGCCTGCTGGCGCAGAGGGTCGCGGAGGGCTTCACGATACTCCACCTAGCCCCGCCCTCCACCGGCGGCGTGAACAACCCGGTGCTCCACTGGCTCCTCTACACGCTCTTCGCCTACGCCGTGAGGAGGTACGAGAGGGACAGGAGGCTCATGATCGTCGTGGAGGAGGCGCACAACCTCGCACCCTCCGGGGAGGAGACATTCTCGAGGATGATGCTGGAGAGGTATGCGCGGGAGGGGAGGAAATGGGGCATAGGGCTCGTCACGGTGACGCAGAGGCCCACCGGCATAAGCCCCACGATACTAAGCCAATCAGCAACCCTCATAGCACTGAGGCTCACGAACCCAGAGGACATCCAGGCGGTTAGGACAGCCTCCGAGAGCGTGACACAAGAGCTGGTCGAGAGCCTACCCGACCTGAACCCAGGCGAGGCGCTAGTCTCGGGCTACGCCCTACCCGAGCGCAGGATACCAGTACTAGCACGCATAAGGATGGTAACCTAGTCAACCCCGGTGTACAAGCGCGAGCACCCTCCCCAGCCTCTCGATGAGCCTCTTGGCGGTCTCCGCGGCCTCGTCGTCACCCTCGAAGCCAGCGTGCTCGGCTCCCTCGTAGAACGCGGTGTGGAGCATGTACGCATCTTTACGCGTCTCCGCTAACACCCTAAGAGCCTCGGTTATACCCTCAGGGCAGTCGAGCTCCATGCAGAGCCTCTGGAGCCGCGGCAACACCCTCGCGGCATTACCCGTGGTGATTCTCACACCCTCCCCGCTGACGGCGGGCTCGGGCAGCATCTTCAAAGCATTCATCACCTCCCCGCGGTACGCGGGGTGCTCCAGGAGCTTCGCGGCTATGAGGGCTAGCGCCCCGCGCCACGCCAGAAACACCTTGTTATAAGCCTGCCTTAGCTTTCCTTTGCTCAGTTCCTCTTCGGCCTCTCTCAAAGCCCATTCAATATTCTCGAAGTGCCTCGCTAAGGTATCACTAGCGTCTGGAGTGGTGGCTCCGCGCCGCTCCTCTAGAGCCGCTATCGTCCATCACCCTATTCGGTTGAATAGCGCGTGTCGAGTATATTAAAAACGAGGGTGAGCGGGCCCGAGGCTAGTTACGCGTCACCGCCTCCTCCTAGAGGCTATGAGGGCGGCTGCCACGGCTACAGCTATAACGGCGGCTATTGCCCCGAGTACGGGGCCCGATACACCCAGAGCGCCACTCGGCGCCGAGCTCGTCACCGTCCCCGGTGCTGTGCCGCCCCTCGTCCCGGTGGCAGCCCCTCCATGTCCAGGGCTGCTGGTCGCCGCCTCAGAGCCGGGTGTAGCCATCCAAGTGCTCGTCGATGTGCTTGTGGTTGTTCTCCTGCTTCTCGTGCTGAGCGCGGATGTGTGAGTGTGCACCGTTCCCCCCACGGCCGCCGTGTTCAGCTTAAGCCTCTCACCCGTATCCAGGCAGTAGACTTCAACCACACCCCGCTGCTCTCGCTTGACGACAGCGTGGAGGCAGTTGACGAGCTTCTCGTCTAGGGGGTTGAGGGGCTTCCTCCAGTCACAGGCGGGTTTGCGGAGCTCCTCCCCTAGCCTGGTTCCCCGAGACGCGTCGATGATAGCCTCTAGTATCTTGGCTAGAGCGGCCCTCTCTGAGAGGAGTAGCCTCCCGCTGCACAAGAGGCGGCGGGCATCGTCGAACACTTGTGCCATGGTCACCTCGAAGAGGGTCCTTACGTTGGG
>CAZTIR010000036.1:0-13184 GCA_964613695.1 uncultured Desulfurococcales archaeon
GAGTATGTTGACGCGAGGTTTGATAGGCTAGAGTCCGAGTTGAGAGAGCTGCGAAGCAGGCTATGGTGGGTAGTGGCAACAGTCATACTAGGGTGGATAGTAGTCATTATGGAGCAGCTACTATTATACATGATGCGAGGCGTCTAGCATAACGTGGGGAGGCTTTCCTTACTCTTTGAATTTAGGACTTGTAGAGCAGCTCGGCATGTGTAAGAATCAGCTGCGATAATGGAGACAACCGCTTCTGAGAGTAAAATATTGGGGGCTCTACGAACGTGGCACTAGAGCGTCGGGTGGTCTAGCGTATGTATGACAAGGGTGAGAAGGAGGGTAAAGACGGCTATGTGGTGCGGGGGGTGGGATTTGAACCCACGCAGGCCTACGCCAGCGGGTCCTCAGCCCGCCCCCTTTGACCTGGCTCGGGCACCCCCGCAGCGCTCCAAGAGTGGTGGTCGGCGTGTGGAGTGGTTATAAGTTTTCGTTTCTAGAAGTTCGGGGGCTCTACGTACTCGTGGACCTTGTCCTTGGCTTTCTCTAGCCTCCTCTGATGCTCTTCCAGCCACTTGCGTAGCCTCTCGGCGGCCATCTTCTTACACTCCCCGCATAGCAGCTCCCCGCTCCTACACTTCTCGTATATCCTGCGCAGCTCGGTATCCTCGGGTATCAGGTGGTAGACGTAGAACTCGTAGACTGTGCACTTCTCCGGCTCGCCCCCTAGCCTCCTCTGCTCCTCAACGGTGGCTCTTCCTCCTGTCAAGGCTCTCATCAGCTTCTTTACCGCGAGCTCGGGCGGGTCTGTGAGGAATATCGCGTACTCTGGCCTAGAGCTGCTCATCTTGTTGCCGTCTAGCCCCGTCATGAACCTATGGTAGGTTGAGGCCGGTCTCCTAAGCCCCAGCTCGTTCTCGAAACGATCCGCTATATCGCGGGTTAGGCGTATATGCGGATCCTGGTCGGCGCCCACGGGCACCACTACGTACTTGAAGCCTCCGAAGTACTCGAGCTGCGGGTGTAGTATGTCGGCTGCCTGGGTTAAAGCGGCCATTATCTTCGCGGGTTCGAGCTCACCGTATATGGCCTCCATCTCTGCCAGCGTTACGCGCCTCGAGAACATCTGTATGAGGCGGTAGTAGGGCGGCTCATAGTTCGTCTGGAAGTATAGGTGGAGCCTCTTCTTCTCCAAACCCAGTGCTATGAGGTTAGCCACGTACTCCTCGAGAGCTATCCTGATAACCTCCCTCCTAGGGAGTCTTCTCACCGCATACGCTTCCGCGTCCGCGAGCACCACGAAAACCTCGAACCCCTTCCTCTGGTAGTAGATTATCTGATCGGCCACCATCTTGTGGCCGAAGTGGAAGCGGCCGCTCGGCATGAAGCCCGTGACGAGCGCAACCCTCTCACCCCTCTCCACCGCGTCAAGCACCTTGTCATAGTCCCGGTGGCCGAAGATGACGCCCCTCCTCATAAGGTGGAGTGTGTCTCCGAACACCCTCTCCACTCTCGGGACGAGCTCCGCGAACGGCTTTATACCAAAGATCTTGAAGAGCTTCTCGTACTCCACCCTTACAGCTGTGCCCCACGGGTCAAGGCGGAACTCGCCCGCCACAATAACCGGGCACCATAGCCCTACCCGCACGCTCCTCGTATATTGGGGTGGCGCTAGCCGCCATGGTAGGCTAGGCACCTCTCTCTAACAGGCTCCTCCTCTCTCACAATCCGGCCATCCCTTATGACGAGTATACGGTGAGCACAGTTGGCTACCTCAGGGTCATGCGTGACCATGAGTATCGTCTGCCCCCTCTTGTTGAGCTCTAGGAAGGTGCGCATTACCGTAGCAGCCGAGGCTCTATCCAGGTTACCCGTGGGCTCATCAGCTAAGAGCAGCTTTGGCTCGGTCACTATTGCGCGCGCGATTGCAACCCTCTGCTGCTGCCCGCCGCTCAACTGGTTAGGCTTCTTTGGGAGCCATGAGGGGTCTCCAGCAGCTGCTAGCAGGGCCTTAACCGCCTTCTCCCTCCTCCTCTTAGGAGGCTCACCCCTAGCCACTAGAGGCAGCTCTATATTCTCAAGCACCGTCAGCCTCGGTATGAGGTTGAACTGCTGGAATACGAAGCCTATGAAACGGTTACGTAGCCGAGCGAGGCCCCTCGAGCCAAGCCTCGTAGCGTCAATACCCGCTATGTAGACCTTCCCGCTCGTCGGCTTGTCGAGCAACCCTATGATATTGAGTAGTGTCGACTTGCCGCTACCGCTGGGCCCCATTACGGCTATAAACTCTCCGCTGTGTACCTCGAGCGACACCCCCCTAAGGGCTACTGTCCTCACCTCGCCACTCCCATACACCTTCACAACGTTCTCAAGCCTCACTATGACGTCGTTGCCCACGCTGTACCACCCCTACTCGTATCTCAGCGCTACTGCTGGCGGTATTCTGGCGGCGCGGTATGCTGGCACAGCGCTGCCCACCGCGCCCACGAAGAGGGTTACCAGGAGAGTCCTGGCCACCAGCTGTGGGGTTATCTCGGGCTGCGCGTATATCGTGAAAGTCTCGTACATCCCGTGGAACGTGAAGCCCTTCGAGGCCATCATGTAGGCCCCTGCTATCCCGCCTATGACGCCTATAACACCAGCTATCAGGCTTATCAAGACCCCTTCAAGGAGTATCATGAAGACTACTTGTGCGTCAGTAAAGCCCAGCGCCTTCATTACGCCAATCTCTCGTATCCTCTCCACAACAGAGGTTATCATCGTAGCCGAGACCCCTGCCACAGCCACCGCAAACGCGGAGAGGCTAGTGATGAAGGCTATTGTCTCCATAGCCCCGGAGATAGAGGTGACCATCCTAGCTATACCCTGGAACGACACGACGTTCACAAGATCCCCGTAGTGCCTCCTTATAGTCTCTGTAAGGTTGTCGACGAGCGAGGCGCTAGAGGCTAGCACGAGTATACCAGTCCACTCTTTCTCCCCGAGGACGCGTCTACCCGCCGAGAGCGGCAGGAGGATACTATAGTCGAAGTTTAGTATCGGACTCGAGCCGAACTTGTCGAGCACCCCCTCGATTATGAGTGTCACGCGTCTCTCCTCGATACCCCTCTTGCCGGGCACGTAGAGTGTGACTGGGAGAGCGTCTCCGAGGTAGTAGACCCTCCTCCCCTCCTTGTCAAAGGCAACATAGTAGCCGACAAGAGCGTAGAAGGGCGTATTCTCTGCTGGTATCCGCCCCTCGAGGATATGGAGCCCCCTAATCGCCTTGAAGAGCAGGTCTAACCTAGTAGCGTAGATTGTTACCCTGACTCGATCACTACCCACGCGCACCTCGCCACGCATGCTATAGAATGGCGCAGCGTCTTCGACGCCAGCGAGGCTCTTCAACCAGTTCAGGTCCTTCTCTGTTAGCTTGTACGACTGGGACGGCATCACTACTATAAGATTCTGACCCAATGCCTCGAGCTGGCTGAGAATATAGTTGGAGTAGCCTCGCACTGTGGAGACCATCGCTATTAGCGCCATTGGGCCGATAGCCACGCCTATTATGGTCAATAGCGCTCTCGCCTTCCTCTCCGTTAGGCTCTTGTATGCCAGCCGTAGCGCGTCGAAGAGGAACACTAGGAGACTCATTGTACGCCCTCCCTCCTCCGGCGGCGGAGCAGCAGGTAGCCGGTTGCAAGCGCTACAATGGGAGCGGTGATTAGGGTAGCAGTCGTGATTCTTGTCACAAGAGCGCCGTTGTGCTTAGTTGTGGTTGTCGTTGCTACCGGCGGATGATAGACTGGTAGCGTGTAGTTCAGCTCATAGCTCCTCCCATAATCATCCAGGTACGTTACTATGAGCACGGCCTTCTCGACTCTCCTCACGGCGCCCAGTTCGACTCTAAACGCGGTCTGGTCTCCTGGCTCAAGATCGCCGATGAAGGTTGAGGCCCTCCTACCCCCGGCTACTACCTCCACCGAGATGCTATGAGCAGTCGCTATACCGGTGTTTATCACAGTACCGCTCACGATCAGGTTTGAGCCTCTCTGCTCGGCTCGCGTATCGGGCCCCAGCCTAAGCTCTATGAAGGGTAGTAGCTGGGTGCCGCGCGTAAAGTTATAGATGTGGAGTACGCCGTTGGCATCGCGGTAGATTATAGTGTAGGTGAAGACTATTGTCGAATACTTTGTCTTGCTGCCGCTCCAGCTGGTTAGCCCGGAGGGGTTGTAGTAGAGAGTCACGTTGACGATCTTAGACTCGTTGGGCGCCAGGACTCCGAGGTAGAAGACACTCTGGTTGGGCACGAGGAGCGGTACTCGGGGGATGAGGTAGAGGTACGCATCTAGGAGAGGCCCGGAGCCAAGGTTTACAATCCTCACTGTCATCGCTGCTATCCCGTTAGCCACGCTTAGGGCGGCTGGTGTCTTGACCAGTATTAGCCGCGGCGCGCCTGCAACATAGACTCTCGTCACGCCGCTCCACTGGTGCCTAGAACCCCAGTCGTCGATAAAGTCTATCACAACGCTTATGTTATAGTAGCCGGGCTTAACACGCCCCAGGTTTACGAGCACATCAGCTACTATGAAATAGCCTTGAGGAACGCTGGGCACGGTAGCCTCGAGGCCTCCGCCAGCCTGCAGTATCTGTGCTACTAGCGCCTCGCGGGGCATGCTGGACAGCGTGGTGAGCTGCGAGCCCCCCGGAGTAGTTACAGCGATGCTAGTGTTCATCAGGGCGTCGCGCATGCCAGGAGGCAGGCGGATGCTCACTATGGCTCCTTTAAGCTGGGCTACTAGGTTGTTGCGAACCACTATGCGTAGCTTCGCCCCCGCCGTCCCGCCGCGTACAGCGCCACCAACCCAGTAGGCTCTCACCACCTGCAACGCGTCTTCAACACTATCCACGCGTATTTGGAGGGGTATGCGCGTCACGTGCCTCCACTCGACGCCCGGCGCGTCCACCGTGTACACTAGGACTAGCGTAGCGTCGATCATGCCTGGTTTCACGGTGCTCGAGACGTTGACAGGTATCCTCAACTCCACGCTAGCGTATGGCTGTATGGGGCCAGCGGCGTACACCCTCTTGGAGGTGAGCCCGGGAGCCTCTATCCAAGCCTCTATGCCGGTCAGGGGCAGGGGGTATGTATTCCCGAGTATAACCCGGTATACCGCGTTATCGGTGCCCGGGAAGACGTGCCACCCGTTAAGCCAGCCGTGTTGCCCAACGGTCACCATCGGGAAGGGCGGCTGCGCCAGTGGTAGCGTTAGCGTGTAGGTCCTGGATACCACGCGGTTGGTGCCGTACACGGTGACAAGCTGTGAGAGGACTAGCCTCGCGACTATACTAGTAGAGTTGGTCTCCCCGACGAGGAGGGTGAAGGTCAGCGTGCACGCCGAGCCGGGGGCTATGGGGGATGTGCAAACAGCCCTAGGTACGATGGCTGTGACGCCCCTGGGGCCTAGTATTTCGAGCCTCGCGTGTATACCGCGAGCCTCCCACCTACCAAGGTTGAGGATGACAACGTTCACAGTATTCTCGCCGCTCTCCGGGTATGGTAGCCTCCTAGCGCCACCCCAATACACCGATGCTACTACGAGCCTGGGCGTGACGGACTCTATAGAGTGTATTTCGAGGGGGATGTGGATCTTCTCCGATAATAGCGTGAGAGAGGAGCCCTCGACCACTGTATACTGTAGCGTTAGCGTCGCGTTAACCATGCCGGGTTTGGCGTCCTCGTCAACCCATACCGTGAAGTCTATGTAGCACTGGGAGCCCGGCGCAACACCACTCAGACAATCCCCTGTCACGCTCTTTACGTGTATCCACGGGGCTTCTAGGCTGGCAGCCACGCTAGCGATCCTGTAGGGGGCGCGGTTGAGCAGCCTAACCCTCACCACGTTGTTGCGGGCGCCTGGCACTAGGAGGGAGGGCTCGTTGCCGTATAGCACCGAGAGGCTTGTCACAATGAGGGGTCTTGACACCATGCTGGTGCTTCGCGCTCTCACATGCAGCACTAGCTTAGACTCCACTGGCGCTCGGCTAGAGCCGGTGCTGATAACACCCCTAGCCATGACAACTAGCGTTATGTTCTCCGAGTCTACGTCCACACCCCTAACATCGAGTTGTATCACGTCACCATACTCCACGTTAGTATAGCTTGAGGATGTTGAACCCGTCTCGAGCCTTGCACCACTCCCCGGGAGAACCACAAGCTCTAGGCTTGAGAGCCTCCAGGGGGTTAGGTAGAGGAGGTTCACCCTTAGCCTCGAGCTCCTAGAACCCGGGTACCCGCCCTCAACCCACTCGTAACTCAGCATGATGAACTTGAGCGACGGCCTCGTTATCGCAACGTAACCCACGAGAGTCTCGTTGAACCAGGTCTGAGCCTCGCCCCTCGACACGACACCCTTGACAATGATAGCCACCGGGTATACTCCAGGCTCGCTACACTCTATCCTCAGGTCTTCAACCCTTATCGTCGCATACTCGCCGTAGCCGAGCGAGGCGGACAGGGTAGCATTGTAGATGTTTGATGAGCCGTAGAGAATACAGCCCGGAAGCACCACGCGAATCACGGCGCTGTTAACACTATACCCGGGTAGACGGTTGTATAGAGTCGCCTCGAGTGTCGCCCCACTCTCGCCTATAAACGCTATGCCGTCGCTCCACCCTATGCTCGCGAGGCCTAGGGGAGGCTTTGCTAGCGAGGCCACGCGGAGTAGGAGCTTGGCGTTGATCACGTACTCTCGGTAGGAGCCGTTGCTCGAGGCTATTACACGCAGGTGTAGCGTTGCAGGATAATAGCCGCTCTTGACGCTAAGCCCTATGCTCACGCCCCTAAAGTCTAGCGTTGCCACACTCCCATGCCTGATAGACGGGAGCTGTATCGTTACATTCCTTGGTTCAAAGCCCTCGGGTAGAACGAGTGTAGCCACACCCCCCTCCACATCACGGTAGTCGAGGTTAGCGAGCTGGACGCGGAGTGTGAGACCCGAAGAGCCGGGGTATGCTACCCCGCCCTCCCACCAGACGCCTATAACACTGATGTTGAGTGGTTGTCTCCTAGCCTCTAGGCTGAGGTTGTAGGCGACATGAGTCCAGTAGAGGCTACCCCTCTCCTCGACTAGGAGCGACACGTTAAGATGGATGATGACGCGCTCGCCCATGATCGTAATGTGATCGAAGCGCATGGTGAACGTGTCTCCGTAGCCAGCGTTCAACGAGGCCGCGTACACGGCGCTACGGCTGCCATTAGCTAGGAGGGCGTTCTCGAACACGGCTCTAGCAACAACACCCCTTACGCTGACACCAGGCTCATACTGTAGCAGCGTCACATAGATGCTGGCGTCTCGGGACCCCGGCTCGACTATCCCCTCGAAACCATAGTCGAGGAGTTTCACGCTAATAGGGGGAGGGTTTAGGACCCGGAACGTGACAACTAGAACCTCCCGCGCTGTGTAGCGTACTCCGTCGCTAGTCTCTGCAGACCCCCTTATCTCGACATACGCGTTATAAAAGCCGGGTTTTGCAGAGGGCTTTATAGAGACCCCGCTAAGATCAATGTAGATGTTATCCCCCTCGTTGGCGGCGCCCAGCCTAACATGGAAGCTGTTCGGCCTGAAGAACTCGGGCGTCATGAATCTAATATAGGCGGTCCCCCCTAGCAGCCTGTTGCCCTCGCTACCATCGAAGCGGAGCACTATGTGGAAGGTGGCGCCCTGTACGCCTATGTAGGCTCCAGGCTCCCAGTAAGCCTCGACAAACGCTATGTTGAGCGGGGGGTATTTGCTCACAACGAGCTTGATGCCGAAGGGGCCGTAGGCCCCCTGCGACCCCGAAGCCACGCTATAGTAGTTGATTGTCAGGAGCGCGTAGTACTCTCCGGGGGTCACGTTGCGTGCTACATCAATCCAGTATCTGAAGGTGAGCACGTCACCGGGCCTAATGGTTGTCTTTAACGTGTTGTTGACGAAGGCGGGTGAGCAGGTGCCGTGGTTCGCGGATGGTGTAAATCCTTCTGGTAGCTGGAGGCACCCCGTCACATCCTCGAGTGTCTCGTTGCCGGTGTACTTGACGTTGATAACGAGGACCGCGTCCCTGCTCCCAGGGTATACGTGTCCCCCTGTCCTAGACTTCCACGAGTAACCGACGATCTCGAAGCTGACGTACGCGTGGGCGATGCTGGCTAGTAGGGGTACTAGCAGCGCCGCTATTATAGCAGGTATTGCTAGTTGGCGCCTCAAACCCTCGGCACCTATCGGTAGCCGATACACTCCGAGAATACATAACTCATTTGCCCCGCCACTGGTAAAGGGGTTAACTTGCGTTGTGCGTTTAGAGAGACGCCCCCGCCTCTCGCAAGAGCGTATCTCGTAGACGTTAGTAGGCTACGCCAGGCGATAGTAGACAGTTTCTATGGTGGAGCTAGCCTAGAGGTGGCGCTCTACCCTAGCCTCGAGGACGCTGTTGCGGTGCTCTCGGAGAGGCTGGGAGGGCTCTACAAGGCTTCGAGCCTTCCAATGCGAATAGCAAGGCTAGTAGGGGCTAGGGGGCGGGTACCCGTCTTCTCTAACCCGACGCCATCGGGAGAGAAGCTCACGTGCGATACTATATGCGTCCACGACACTGTGGTGGTCTACGAGGGCAACCGCGTCTATTACCCCGTAGACACCCTCCTCTCATGCGACTGTAAAGTCTACAGTATCGGCGCCTTGGAGGAATACGGCGTAGACTCTAGCGTGGCGTGGGTTGCGGGCCTAGATGGTGGTGTTAGGGGCTCAAGGCTTCCCGGGGTGTTAGAGCTGGGCAGGCTCACCAGGCTTGTGAGGCGGTTGAGAGAGCGGGGGTTGGTAGCCTCGAGGCTATACTCTGAGGCTGAGAGTGTTGGCCCCTTTGCGGCATTCTATGCAGAGAAACCACGCATAATAGGCGAGGTGGTCGATGCCGCGAAGTATGGCGTTGTTGGGTTATGGGCTATAAGTCTATTCATGGAGCCCGGCTGCTATCTAAGGGTATAGGGGGTTAGATGCCGCCAGCTATCAGCGACGAGGAGAGGCGCGTAGTGGAAAGGCTTAAGAGTGTGGTTGCGGGGCTGACGCGTGAGGAGTACCAGGCTTTCCGTTACGTATGGGAGTATGTATCCGTGGGCGAGATCATAGCGGAGCAGGAGCTACGCCTATACAAGGGCGTCCAGAAGCCCGATCTCGCGTTGAAACGGGTTAGGGAGAAGGGGCTCATAGAGAGGGGTGAGGGCTGTTACAACCTAGCCTCCTGGCTACGCCCGCTCCGCAAAAAATACGGGTCTAACCTCGAGAAGCTGCTCTCAATGGTTTGAGGCGTGCGAGGAGGACTATAGCCTGCCTAGTCCATAAGCGGCTATCATCACTATGCCGGCGATTATACAGGCTACTATGATAGCCGAGACTACGACGCCCTCTGTGGTTGTGCTGGTGGCCCCCACCTCTCCCCTGATGTGCGGGGTGGTGCGAGTATTGGTTAGGGGTGTGGTGTTCTGCACGGTTGTACTACTAACGTTCTGACTATTGGCTGTACTGGTTGTGGTGGTTGCTACTCTCATCTCCCTGCTCTCGTTCACCTCTCCTTGCGTGACGGTCTTGATTGTGCTCGCCTTGTTGAGAGGATGGTGGCTTATCACGGGTGGCGGATAGCCCTTGTAGAGTAGCGTGTAGAGCACCAGGAGTATCATAGCCGCCCTCGAGTAGAAGTCTATCTTTGTGAGTGCATCGTTCGCGGCATCCCCAGCCTCTATGTAGCTCGCCGCTAGTATGGGAGTGGCGCCCTTCCTAGCCACCACTGTATAGGCGTAGATAGCCATCTCTCTAGACGCGTTGTAGAGCACGGTTGCTGTCCCGTACTGGGCGTGAAGGGCTAGAACGTAGTAGACTATGGCGGTTATGGTTGGCGCCAGCACCTCCTCCGGAGGCGCGCCAGCGGCTAGCAACTCATTGGCCTTATCCAGGTAGCTGCGCGCCGTGGTAACGAAATTGTTGAATATGCCTATGTCGGTGAGATAAGTGTCGAGCATGTCAGCGTAGCTCACGAACATCTTCACGGTTTTGATAAGACGGTTCACGTCGTAGCTCGGCCCCTTGCCTACAAGCTTGTAGGCTGCAAGCCAGTCGATAACTGTGCGTGAACGATAATAGGCGTAGACCGCGTTAAGCGTGGAGTGGAACCAGTCGCCAATAGACATTCTCCTCGTGGCCTCGTTTATCAGGTCGCGGGCCTCGAGGAGCCTAGTGTAAACAGCTATAGCTATCTGCAGCGCGTTGACATCATGGCGTCTTATCAGCGAGTCTATCTTGCTCTTAACGCGGTCCAGCATTGAGCGTGCCGCCTCTAGGTATCTTCCCGCGACGAGGGAGACAGCCTTCTTGACAGACTCGCCTCTCGACACGTTATCAATGACCTCGAGGAGAGCATGTGCTTGTCCAGCCTCGATGGCGGCTTGGAACGCGCTACTCGCTGCCACGTAGTACTGCTTCTTCCTTATTGCCTTCTTAGCACTCTCTATGCTCTTCTTTGCGCTCGACAACAACTGGTTCACAACGCTTGCCAGCTCTCTATCCAGCTTCCCAGAGTACTTCTTGTAGAGGCTCTCTGCCGCCGTTAGGTTGTCTTCTGCCTCGCGCAGATACTCCATAGTAACCTTCTTGAGGTGTAGTTGGAGGGCCTTTGGGAGCCTCGGCTTCAGCCTCGGCATCTTAACGCCGAAGACGTATTCTATCAGCTGGGCAAAGCTGGCAACCGGTACTACACGGACCCCGAGTTTAGCGCCGAGTTCTGTTACGTTGACTGGTATCCTAGTCTCCCTCTCGATAGTAATGCCGGGCTTGTGTTCTACAACGCGTTTTATCTCGTAGCTTATCTCCTCGCCAGCAGGTATGAAGAAGAGCTTTACACCCATACGTGCCATCGCGCGCAGCTTCTCCACGACGCCGCCCACGGGGCCTATGGAGCCATCAATATCTATCATGCCGGTGAGAGAGATGTTGCGTGGCACCCTCCGCCCCGTCAACACGGCGTACATCGCCAGCGCTGTTGCCGCACTCGCGCTAGGCCCGCCGATGGTAGTGGTGTTGGACTCTAGAGACACTAGCCAGTCGACGCTAAGCGGGTCAGCTCCCGCGTACAGGGAGGCTATCAGCGCTGCTATCCGCGCAGCCGCCTGAGTGTCGACCATTGTAAGCGGCTGGGTCGAGAAGTACACGTTACCCTCGCCGGGGTAGATCGCCTTAACATCGAGCCTCGAGGGCAGCCCTACAAAGCTCCCATTCTCAGCTATGTACACCCCTGGGACCCAGAGAACCTGCTCGCCTATGAGGAGCACTTGCTTCACAGCGTAGGCTATCGATGGTACTAGAAGCAGCGCCACCAGCACGAGGCCTACAGTGTAGCGCTGCACGCGCCTCGTACTAATCACCCGTCTTACGCGTGCCGCCGCCCCCTACACGTTAATAGCGGATTATTTGCTTGGCTTGTGAGGGTACGGCTCATGCAGCAAGTGGCGAAAAGGAGGCCCAGGTTCATAGTCGACTCTATGCTAGGCGACCTGGCTAGGTGGCTACGCCTCCTAGGCTACGACACGCTATACTATCGGAAGATACCGGATCCGCGTATCGTGACAGTGGCTCTAGAACAGGACAGGATAATAGTCACGCGCGATCGCGGCCTCGCGATACTCGCGAAGAAGCGTGGTGCAAGGGTTATACTCCTACGCGGGGAGAGCATAGAGGAGTACCTTGCACAGTTGAATGTTGAGGCCGGTGTAGCCCTGTATGCCGACCCGTCTCGAAGCAGATGCCCCTATTGCAATACTCCACTACGCCACGTGAACAAGACGGAGGTGAAGGACAGGGTGCCACCCGAGGTCTACATACGCTACGAGGACTTCTGGGTCTGCCCGAAGTGCGGGCAGGTATACTGGCAGGGGAGCCACTGGAGGAAGATAAGAGAGATCCTCGACAAGGCCCGCGAGCTCGCAGAGAGGCTTGCCGAGAGGAGGGTCGGCGGCGGCCACCAGATCACATCACGGGTCAGGGTCGAGGGGAAGGCTCCACATCCCCTAGGCGCAGGTGGTGGAGGAGAGGAGGCTTAAGGGCTCGGTGGTGCTGCGCGGCTCCCCATCCCCGCCGGGGGTCGGACCCCCCGGCGGATACAGGTGTTATCATGCGGGCCTCTCCTCACAGCCCAGGGGTTGCGGTAAGCAGCGTCTATGGTAAAAAGGCTACGAGGCTATATCGTTGAAGGTTAGGAGCGTCACGCCCTCCGGCCTCTTCTCTATATTCCCTATCCTGGCGCCGACCAGCAGCTTGACGCCCTTACTCGAAGCGATATCGAGTATCCTCTGCGTCACAATACCATCGAATACCACCGCGTACACCTTGCCAGGCTCGAGCTTCTCCAGTGTCTCGGCGAGCTGACGCACCGGTATGCGTGCGATGGGCTTCCAGTCCTTATCGTAGAGTATCGCCTCGAGGGTCCCCTCAAGCTCTCTTACAGTCTTTACAACCTCCTCTGGCATGTGTATGACCTCGGCCTTCACCGCGGGCGGCTTCTCCTCGACTCTCGGCGGGGCGGGCCTCGGAGGAGCCGGTGGCGCGGCTGCGGGCGCCTCTGGCTTGGCTACGGGTTGCTGGGCTGGAGGCTGTGGTGCTGGCTGCGGTGGTGTGGGTTGTGGTGCTGGTTGCTGCTCTGCAGCTGGAGCTGCTGGTTTAGCCTCGGGTGGCGGTGCTGGTTTCCTTAGCTTCCTGCGCTTCTCCAGCATCTCTAGGTATTGGCGCGCCGGCACCTTGTTCTTCAGGGCCTTCTCAATCTCCCTCCCAGTCAGCTCCTCGACCTCCTTACCCGGCGGCGCTCTCGCAACATAGTCTATGGGGGCGGCCCTCAACAGCTCCATTAGTATAAGGTCGCCGCCGTGGTCGCCGTCGACGAACGCTATCGCGGTCTTCTCCTTGGCGAGCTTGATGATGGTCTCGGGTATCCTGCCCCTGGCGCCCTCAAGTGCGATAACGTTGCGGTAGCCGTAGCGCAGGAGGTTGAGTACATCCGCGCGGCCCTCGACTATGATGATCTCGGGAGCCTTGTCTACATCGGGCCCGGCTGGGAGCCTCTCGGGCCCGTAGCTGATCAGCTCTGCCGTCTTTACAGCCTCGCTAATCTCTCTAAGCACCTCGCGAAGGTCTGGCGTC
>CAZTIR010000037.1:0-12871 GCA_964613695.1 uncultured Desulfurococcales archaeon
TTGAGGCCACGGTAACCACCCCGTCCTGCGCGGAGGCTGGGTGGGAGGAGGAGGGTGGTGTAGCGGGCCGGCCGGGATTTGAACCCGGGACCTACGGGTTAAGAGCCCGCCGCTCTGCCAGGCTGAGCTACCGGCCCACGACCCGTGTATGAGCCTAGGGTCGGGGCAAGGGTTTATGATTTTTGCTCTCCAGCCTCTATTGCTCCTGGCGCGTTTCTAGTCGAGAGAGTCTGGGGTCGCGATTTGGTAGAGGTGAGGGTTGTTGAAGCCGACTCGAGGCTTAGGAGGTTTGTTGTGAGGCTAGCGCGTAGGCTCTTCGGCGAGGAGGCGTACTGGGTGGAGGCGGGTTTCCGCTGGGAACCCAGGTGGGTACGTACCCTCGTCCTGCTCGTCGACGATAAGCCCGCGGGCTTCAACCAGGTCTACGTCTGGCCCTGTTGCGGTCTAATGCTTGGCGTGCACCACTATATTGGCGTCGAGCCTGGGCTCCAGGGGCGAGGATATGGCAAGGTGCTGCTGGCATCGGGTGAGGAGGTGCTCGTCGAGATGGGTGCGGAGGTTTTCGCTGCAACGCTCCGCGCTGGCAACGTTAGGAGTAGGAGGATGCTCGAGTCGATGGGGTACCGGGTGTACTCGTGGGAGGAGCTTGAGAGGCTACTGGGCGACGAGGTTGTGGACGAGTTGGGCTACGCGACCGGAGGATACACGGACGACCTTGTGGCGCTCAAGGATGCTTCAGAGCCTTGGCGTGATCCGATAGAGTTGCTTAGGAGGAGGGTTGTGAGATCCTAGGAGTGTTTGGCACCATGTATCAGTAGCCTCACCACCCTCTTCGGGTTAAGCGTCCCCACTATCCTACCCTGCTCGTCGACAACGGCGACTATGGGCTCGTTCATCACATGCTCTCTTAGGAGCTCCGAGATGCGATCACTAGTCCTTAGTATAACAACGCCCTCCCTCATGACGTCGACGGCCCTCAACCTCTTCATCTCGCTGGGCGCCACGTAGATCAAGTCCGCCGCAGTGATGTAGCCCAGAGGCCTCCCCTCATCGTCTATAACCACCACGGCGCCGGAGTCGCTGACACCGAGTATCATAGAGACTGTTAACAGGTTGTCACTCGCCCGGACCACGTCATAGCCCAGCTTCAGCTCGCCTATGCGAAGGCGCCACGGTTCCGCCACGCGCGGCTTCACGCCCGTAAAGCCTCTGAGACCCACCGCCATCACCGCGGTCATTAACAGCATTGAGAGCACGCCGCCAGCGTAGAGGCTATCCGATAGCCTGTGCACGCTGCCCCCCTCGTAGAGTGTCAGTAGGAGTGCTGCGTCGACGCCGCCCTTCGCTAGGAGCCCTATGCCTAGCGGCATGAGGCCGGTGGCGGCTGCTACGAGGAGCTTGGGCGCGCTGGCGGCTATAGTGATTATCAGCGTCGTGTAGAGGTGGGTGAGGTTGATGCGTGGCGTCTTCAACCCGATGCCTGCGAAGAAGAGTGGTTCGAGGAAGCCGTAGGTGAATGCTCTAAGCCTCTCCATGTACGCGGGCCTCTCCTCGAGGTAGTTTGACGCGAAGAAGCCTAGAAGCAGGGCTGTAACGGCGGCGTTGAAGCCTATCAGCTCGGCTAGATAGCTAGCCGTGAAGACCAACGCGACTATTATAGCGAAGGGGGCTTCCCTTGACGACACGTAATCCTCGACCAGGTAGAGGAGGCGTGTTAGCAAACGCCTGCCAAACACGTAGATGGCTAGGAAGAAGAGTATAGTGACAACACCGCTCACTATAACGTTGCTCGAGAAGAGCGTGTTAAAGACAAGTATGCCGCCAACCTCGGCCAACAAACCTATCCTGGTCAACGCGAGACCCGCGGGTGTAGAAATCAAGCCGGTGTCTATCAGCGCGCGTGTGAGCGGCCCAAGGCTAACGATTGCCATCGTAACCCCGTAGGCGAGTGCAGTCCTCCAGGAGAGGAGCGGCTGCATATATCTGGCTATGAGAGCTACACTCAATGCTGTTAGGGCGAGCACCGATGCCGCTATTATGGCATCCCTCTTCTCGAACCCCCTCCTCATCCTGCTGAGCTCCTCTGCGCCCGCGAGGAATAGGAGGAAGTCGACGCCAACCACGAGTAAGAGGCCCATCTCCTCGACATGCTTCTCGTCTATCAGGTTGAGGCCAGCTGGCCCTAGGATTAGGCCAGCTAGTATAGCGCCTATGAAGCCCGGTAGGCCCGCGCGCCCCACGATATCCTCTAGGAGCTTCGCCACCATTAACACTAGACCCGCGTACACCACGGTAAGCGCGATGTCGGATGCCATGGCGCCCAAGCGCCTCGGTTTAAAACGTAGCTCCCGCGCCCCCACAAGACTTAGGGCTCGTGGATGGCTCACCGCGAGGTCGAGGCTAAGATAATTCTACCCTCCTGCCAGGCTCTTGAGGAGGTTGAGCAGAGGCTTAGGAGCCTAGGCGCGAGTATGGCCGAGGAGGTTGTCGAGGAGGATCTCTACTTCCAGCACCCGTGCCGCGACTTCGCGGTGACCGATGAGGCTCTTAGGCTGCGGCGGCGGAGCGATCGGGTCGAGCTCACCTACAAGGGGCCTAAGGAGGGTGGCGTGGTTAAAGCCAGGAAGGAGGTTAGCATAGTGGTTAACGATTACGACGCGGCTAGGGAGCTTCTCGAGAGCCTCGGCTTTAGGCCTGTCCTCGTGGTTAGGAAGGAGAGGAGGTACTACACGCTACCCTCCGATAACGTAGTGGTTACCCTCGATAGGGTCGATGAGCTAGGCTGCTTCGTGGAGGTTGAGGCGCTCGGAGGCGGCGAGGAGAGGGTGTTGGGGGTCGTGGAGAAGCTGGGGTTGAGCGGGTACCCGCGTACGAACTTATCATACCTGGAGATGCTTCTAGAGAAGAAGAGGGTTCATTAAGTGAGGAGCGTGTCTGGAGAGGGGGTGGCATGCATTGGCGCAGAGGCTCCCGCCCCAGCTCGAGGCCAAGCTGGTTGAAGCGCAGAAGCTCCAGGATGAGCTCAACAGGGTTGCGCAGGAGAGGGTTGCGCTTGAGAGCGAGAAGGCTGAGATAGAGCGAGTATTGAGGCTCCTCGATGAAGTGCAGGTCAACGAGGTATACCGGAGTGTGGGCGGGATACTGGTCAAGGTGCCTAAGGATAAGGTTGTTAACGAGCTTAAGGATAGGCTAGAGCTCCTCGAGATAAGGCTCGAGAAGCTTAGGAAACAGGAGAGCCAGTTGAAGCAGCGCCTGGAGAAGCTCATATCCGAGATTAGGGAGGAGCAGACGAGGCTCCAGCAGCTGGGCAAGAAGGGCGGAGGCTAAAACACGTGAACCGCCTCCACTAACCTATGAGAGAGGGTTTTGAATGCCGCGTGTTATCGAGGTCGGGTTGTCGGCCAGGCGGGTTAGCGAGGAGGAGTTGGCGGCGCTTCTCGAGGAGTTCGAGGAGCGTATACGCTCTCATCTACGACGCCGTCTACGGAGACGTATAGACGAGTTCGATATAGTCGTTTTAGGCCATTATCATGATGGTGTCCTAGACCTGACTGTGGATGTGAGGGTTGTGGGAAAGTCTATCGGCCCGCTCTCATACGAGGAGGTTATAGCAGAGGCTATCGAGGAGGCGGGGCAGTGGCTTGAGAGCCGGCTGCGCGAGCCTCGAGGCGTTGAGGGAGTCGGCGAGGAAGGTGTTGAGAGAGATACTCGACACAGAGACGCCGATAGTGGTGACGGCTCATCGTAACGCTGACCCGGATGCTATCGGGTCGGCGATAGTCGTCAGGAATGCCATAAGGCGTTTGGATAGGGATGCTCGCCTCCTGCTCCCCGAGGGGATGAACCAGGCTTCCAAGCGTGTTGTTAGAGAGCTTCTCGGAGTTGAACCGGATAGCGTCGAGGACGAGGTGCCGGAGGAGTCGGGGCTCGCGATTATACTAGACTCGGCTAGCATCGAGCAGCTGGGCCACCTGGCCGATTTCGTCAAGAACGTGGATTACATAGTGATAGACCATCACGAGAAGAATAATCTCGTGAGTGACGCTATAGCCTCGGTTTACGATCCGTGTGCACGTGCTACGGCGGAGCTTGTCTACATCTCTGTACAAGAGTGGGGCGTCGAGATCGAACCCGGTGAGGCTGCGGTCCTCCTGGCGGGGATAGTCTATGATACGAAGCACTTGCGCCAGTCGACGGCGCGCACGCTTAGGATAGCGGCGGATCTTATGGATCGTGGTGCGAGCCTGGAGAGGGTTTTGAAGGCTCTCCAGTCGCCTCCCATGGACTTCTCGGAGAGGGTCGCGAGGCTGAAGGCTGCGCAGAGGCTGCAAGTCTACCGTATCGAGGGGAGGCAGGTCCTCATAGGGGTGAGCCACGTGAAAGCATTCGAGGCTTCAGCGTCGAGAGCAATACTAGACCTTGGCGCCGATGCCGCCTTCATAGTCTCGGTTAAGGATGGGAGAGCCCGGGTTATAGGCAGGGCTTTGAAAAGCTTCATAGAGGCTACGGGTCTGGGTGTTGCCGACATCCTCGAGGAGGTTGGTGCCCGGATAGGGGGTAGTGGCGGCGGCCACCCGCAGGCTGCGGGGGCGTCGGGCAGAGCCACCCTCGAGGAGGCCATGAGCGTGTTGATTGAGGTGCTTAGGGAGAAGCTTGGGGAGAAAGGCTTGCGGCTAGTCCCGTTAGAGTAGGGGCTATCCTTATACTGAGAGCGTCGGCGGCCTCCTCTGCTCCTCCTCTTCCTCGCTCCTCGCGGCTGCTGCCAGCGGGTTGAGCTTGCCCTCCCTTGCGAGCTTCTCGAGCAGCTGGCGCATCTCGCTAGTGTGCTTGATGTCGATCTCGAGCAGTTCTATGAGGACCTTGTACATCACCCTCCAGACCTCTACAAGCATGTCGCGCGTCACGTGGCTTATTATCACGGGGTCTTGTAGCCAGTGGTCGAAGGCCTTTATAGTCCTCATCATGTGCTGGAAGGCGGCCCTAGTCGCCAGTATTATTTGTAGCCTATCACCCTGCTCTATGTCGCTCTCCACACGCTGGAATGTCTCCATCACCTTCTTCTGCATCCTGACCCACTCGTCCAGGTTCCTAAGGAAGCCATAGTCTATTACACGCTGCATACTTCCACCCGGACCTGTCCTCAACATAACCACTTGCTTGCAGAGCCCTTTAGCCCTATCTACCGAGCCTCGTGGAGTGCGACGCCCCGCGCCCGAGAGGTATACAAGGTGAGGCGCGTCTATGCAGCCGGGGGGCTGCGGGTCTTGAGGACTTATGGCAAGCCTACGGACGGTCCAGTCTCCAGGCTCATCAACAGGAGGGTGTCCACGCGTATAACGAGGCTTGTTGTGGCTCTCGGGGTCAGGGACCCGAACAAGGTTACGCTCGTCACTGGTTTGATTGGCGTCCTTGCTGCTATGCCATACTTGCTGGTCGACCCCGTGTGGGCTGCCATAGCGGGTCTCCTGGTTGAGCTCGCCTCTATACTCGATGGCGTGGATGGCGAGATAGCTAGGATGCTTGGGAGGAGGAGCCGGTTCGGCGCCTTCCTCGACGCGGTGACCGATAGGGTGGTCGATACCGTCTCGTACGGCCTCGCGGTTTACGCTACGGTAGAGGCCCTCGGATTGGACGCTGGTATCTCGGCGCTATTGGCGGTACTAGTGGTATCGGCGAACCTCATGGTTAGTTATATCCACGCGCGTGGCGAGGCCAGCATAGGCGCTAGCCTACAGTTGCTGGGCTCTATACGCCCCTGGGCTTCCAGAGACGTTAGGCTATTCCTGCTTGCGGTGGGCTCGCTCCTGGTGCCGCTTCTCGGCTGGGCATCCCTACTATACACGCTGTTGATAGTCTCCCTGCTCTCCTACGCGTACGTTGCCGCTAAGACTGTTGAGCTCTGGCTACTCTGGCGGCGGGGAGTAGTGGGATGAGACTGCTTATCGTGGCGGCTGGCTTCGGCACGAGGTTGCGGAAGGGTGCCAAGCACCTGGTGAGCGTCTGGGGGCGCCCGCTCATCTACTACCCGCTGAGCATAGCCGGGGCGTTTGCCAGCAAGGAGCCCCTGGTGGTTGTGCAGAGCGTGTACCTCGAGGAGACGCGTGCGAGGCTCCGCGAGAACGGCCTGGACGTGGAGCTTGTGCCCAGCTTCTGCCCCCACTGTGAGAACGGGTATAGCCTGCTCCTAGGCCTACAGCGTGTAAGCGAGCCCGTGCTTCTCAGCGTTGCAGACCACATCTATGAGCCCTGTCTAGTTGCGAGGCTCTTATCAGGGTGTCCGAGCGATGCTGGCGTTTGTGTCGCCGGCGATAAGGATCCTAAGCTCGTCGACATAGAGGAGGCTACCAAGGTGAAGATCAGTGACGGTAGGGTAAGGTTCTCGAAGAGCCTAGAGGACTACGATTACGTCGACACCGGGGTTTTCATAGTACGTGATGTTAGGGGGCTAGTGGAGCGTTTCGAGGGCCGCAGAGACCTCACCATGAACATGTTGTGGAGCGAGTATTCTGCAAGCGGCGGCGTTATAACAGTGGTTGACGTGACGGGCTGTAGATGGGGAGACGTGGACACGGAGGGTGACCTGGCAAGCTTCGAGAGTGGTGGGAGGCGGGTCCTCCTGGAGGAGATACTCTTGGAGAGCGGGGGGTTATGATGTGAGCAGCCTCCCTGACGTCGTCAGGGAATGTGTAGCTGGCGAGGTTATAGCAGCTTATAAGCCTCGCAGTGTGTCAAGCGTGTACGTCATCTGCGAGCCGCCGTGTGAGCAGAAGTGCGGCGGTGTGAACATCGTCACAGAGGAGGAGTTCTTGGGTGATGTGCAGGCTGCCACCCTTGGCGAGATTGTGGCTTCAACGCTTCTAGCGCCACCCGAGATGCTCTATGGCGATGAGAGTCTCGTAGAGGAGGCTATGACAACGTACCACTATCGCGTGCTGCTCGAGGAGCATAAGAGGCTTAGGAAGATGCTAGGCCGCCTCTCAGAGCGAGCTATAGTCTCGGTCGTCTACCACCTCTTCGCGAGAGCATCTCGAATACAACGCTTCTACCCCTGGGCTGGGCACGGTCTGGTGGAGGCGCTCGCCAAGGAGCCTCGTAAGCTCGTTGCTCTCTCGGCCCGCATCCTCGAGGAGGCTGGTTGCAAGCCTCAGGGCACGGTCGCGGGGCTATGCACCTCCTCGAGCATCTCGAGGAGGGGGTGGAAGCTAAGCACTGCGAGACTTACTAGGCTATGGCCTCTTGTGAGGCCCGGGGGCTCCGACCACCCCCTCCTAAAAGACCCCCTGTTGCTCGTGAGGCTCGACAAGGCTAGGCTCCGGACAAAGCTCATGAGGTTCGAGGATCAGGCGTACAGGGTGGCTAGCATAGCGAGAGCCCTCGAGACGATAAGGAGGGGTATAGGGGGGACGGTCACGATACACTACTCGCGCTTTAAGAGCATTATAGTGAAGCGCTACCTAACCCCCGCCACCGCCAAGTGGATTATAGCTGCGGGTGCAGCCCTCCCCATATACCCCTATAGGCTTACGCCGCGCTCGAGGCTCGAGGCCGAGTATATAGCAGTCTCCTCGATGCTAGACCTAGGCCTCCCGGTGCCACAGCCTATACTGGTAGACCCTCGCGGCCTGAAAGCGGCTTACGAGTACATCGAGGGCACGCCCCTCCACCAGATAATCTCGAAGGATCCGGTGCCGCCCGCCATGGCTAGTGCTGGTGCACTACTAGCCGAGGTTCATAAGAAGGGATGGGTAGTGGGCGATGCTAATCCATCAAACTTCATAGTCGGGCGCGAGAGGGTATACCTGGTTGACCTCGAGCAGGCCATGCAGGCGAGTAGCCTACGGTATAGGGCGTGGGATCTCGCCGTGCTCGTCTATTATAGCTTCCTTTTCAACCCCCGCGAGCCGGGGAAGAGGGCTGCGATGGTTGCACGCGCTTACATAGAGGCGGGTGGCGAGCGAGACGTTGTAAAGGAGGCCGCTAAGACAGTCTACACGGTGCCCTTCGTGGCCATAGCCCCGGTCACGGTACTTGATAAGGCTAGGAAAGCTCTGCTGCACTCGGTCTAGGCGTCGGGCCTCGGCTTCTCGTAGACCGGTCTACCCATGCGGGTGGGCGGGGCTAGCCAGTCGATAACCTCCTGTGGATTATCCCACTCGACTATGAAGGTTATGGGGCCCATGGGGGCCTCGGCGTCCATATCCACGAAGGAGACGTGGCCTACGAGCGCCACTTGCTTATTCAGCTTGAAGACAAGGAAGGTCTTATCCACGCCGCGTTGGAGGTAGCGGCGCGCCGCGTCCAGGATCCTATCCTGGCGTAGCAATTGGTGCAGCTTCTCCAGGCTTCTCAGCGAATCCGCCTCCGCGACGAGGAGCTTATACTCGCCATACTCCTCTATCCTCACCCGATCCGGTGTAAACACGTTCAACACGGCCTGCTTTACCTTCTCGACGTCCTCGGTGGGCCTTATCTCGGCCTCCACTCTCACTCTTGGCATCCTAGCGCCCGGTATGCTTTCCACGTTTCACCCCTTATCACGGCTTCTAGCAGGCTACGTGCAAGCCTCCTAGCCTCATCTATACTCACACCCTCGTTGACGAGCATGTAGTCGGCTAACGCTATCACGCTACCCAGGCCGAACCCTAGTTCCATAGAGTCTCTCGCCACGAACTCCTCCCAGCTTCTCGGATCGCCTGGACGCCCGCGTGCACGCAGCCGCTCGAACCGCGTCTTGGGGGAAGCATGGACAGCCACTATCACCACGGGCGCGTAGCTCCTGAAAACCTCCACCTCCTCTAAGCTCCTAACACCGTCTACTAGAACCACCTCCGCGCGCGGCCCCTCCTTAATCTCCTCCAGGACCCTCTCTGCTATAACCCGGGGGCCGTAGAGCTGCCTAAGCTCCCTGGCAACGCGGTTTAGGTTGGAGGGCGTGGGCTCCAACCCCCTCCTCCTAACCTCGCGTCTAACAACATCCCCCAGCGTGTAGACGGGTATCCCCATCTCGCGCGCGGTTTGCGACACCAGGCTCTTACCGGATCCAGGCATGCCAGCCACGAGGATTAGCTTACGTGGCCTCAACTCATCCCATGAGGCTTCCAGACGCCGCTCAGAAATATAGATGCAGTTTATCCCGGGCAGACAGCCTGGTGGAGATTCGATGCTAGTCGGTGTGATGAGCGACTCCCACGACTATATCAGGGGTGTGAGGCTAGCCGCCCAGCTCTTCAAGGAGCATGGCGTGGAGCTTGTAATACACCTCGGGGATATAGTGGCGCCTTTCACTCTACGCGCTCTCCGCGAGGCGGGCGTCAGGGACGCGATAATACTCCTGGGTAATAATGATGGCGAGAAGCGTATGCTCGCGCGTACAGCAGAGAGGCTGGGGTTCAAGCTCTACGAGCCACCTGTGGTGCTTGAGCTCGACGGCCGCAGAGTGTTTGCGATGCATGGAGTAGGCTCTGAGGATGAGACCCTGAGGGTCGTTAGGGCTGTCGCGGGGAGCGTGGATATAGTACTCTATGGCCATACTCACGTAGCGAGGCTGGAGAGGGTTGGTGCGGCTCTCATACTCAACCCGGGTGAGGCCTGCGGCTGCTTAACCGGGAAGATGACCGCAGCGATACTAGACACTAGGAGTATGACGGCGACGCACCACGAGCTTGGCCTCAGGGAGGACCATCTATAACCGCCTCTCACATTACTCGCCCCGAGCTTGGGTGGATTGGGGTTGAGTAGGAAGATACGCTGGATGAGGAGGCTTGAACGGCACCTAAAGAAGCACCCCAACGACAAGGTTGCCCGCGAGATATTAGAGGCTTTGAAGGAGGGTAGGTACGAGTGGCGAGGCAAGAGCCTCCACATAATACCGAAAGAGGTATGGGAGCGGATGAAGCAGGCTGGCGGGGGGCAGGGCGGAGGCCAGTAGTGTTGAAGGGGATTAGCCTCGAGAAGGCTAGACGCCTTTACATCATCTTTCACGGCGACCTGGACGGGATTATAGGCGCTGCGCTTCTCGCACGATGGGCCGAGTCGAGGGGCTCGCGTTGGGAGCTACACCATTCTACGGTCAGAGCGTTGCCTAGGGTAGTTAGGAGCGTGGCGAATCGCGCGAGATCCATGCTTGGCAGGCCTGGCGTCGCTCTAGTAGACCTCGCGATACAATCAGTCTCTGACGCGATCCTCTACTCTAGATACCTGCGCGGCATGCCAGCAGCCTGGTTCGATCATCATCCGTGGCCCGAGGGTGCTGCCGAGAGGCTACTAGAGGCTGGTGTAGAGGTCTACCACTACCGTGACATGGTGTCTGCGGAGCTTGTTGCGAGAGCCTTGGGGCTAAGCGACGAGTATAGCGTCAAGCTGGTGGAGGTGGCGAAGGCGGATGACACCTGTGAGCCTGGCGACAGCGTGGCGGATAGGTGGAGGATCGTTCTCCGCTCGCTCCGGGACCCGCGTAAGGCTGTCGAGGCTTTCATACGCGGCGAGCTTTGGCCCGAGTGGGCTGAGAAGCTGTACTCGGAGACCGCTCCACGCTATCTCGAAGAGGCTGAGCGTAGTGCCTCCAGGCTCCACGTCTACGAGCATGACGGTAGGAGGGTGGCTGTTATACTCATGGAGCCCGGTGTGGACGTCTGCACAGTCCAGAAGCTCTTGTGGAGCAGGGGCTGGGACCCGGAGAGGGTCGATGTCGAGATATACGTCTACCCCCGCGCTCTTAGCCTGAGGAGTGTGAGGGTAGACGTCTCGTGTATTGCTAAGAAGCTGGGCGGTGGGGGCCACAAGAGGGCTGCTGGGGCGCCACGCCCCTCCCAGTCTATGGGGGAGGCTCAGCTCGCAAGGCTCGTAGCCAACCTTGTGGGTGAGTGCGTGGAGGGGGACACTAGACAATAGATATATTATGGGTTTCGCGCGCTTAGCGGCTTCGGTGTGGCGGCGTGAGTGACTATCTAAAAGAGCTGAGGGATATCCTCCGCGAGAAGCTCAACCGGGATGACATCAAGATAATCGTGATCGGCTCGACCATGAAGATAACGAAGAACGGGGAGACTTTGATGACGTTGCAGGATAAGGGGCAGATAGTGGAGCTAAGCTTCCGCGGCAACAAGTACACCTATGACAAGTGGTACACGAAGCCCGTGCACCTAGCCCAGACGATACTCAACGTCTTCCAGTACCAGAACTTGTGAAGGGACGGCAGGGGCTGAGGCAATAGCCCTCGAGAGTTGTTTTGTTAACCCACTCTCGCTTAGAGAGGCAGGGTTTGAACAGTGTTCAAGGTAGTCGCACTCATCGGCAGGCTGGAGGAGTCGGCGCGCAAGGCTGCCAAGTGGCTGGTAGAGAGGAAGCCTATACGCACGCTACGCGACTGGGGGACTGCCTTCAGCCTCTGGCCGGTTCACCTCACGACGAGCTGCTGTGGTGCCGAGTTCGCCGCTGTCTCGAACCCGAGGTATGATGCTGAGAGGTACGGGTTCCTGCCCTTCCTCTCGCCGCGTAACACCAACCTGCTGCTAGTCGAGGGCACGTTAACCATCAAGATGGCCAGGGCGGCGAGGATAGTCTGGGAGCAGATGCCGTGGCCGAAGTTCGCTATAGCTATGGGGGCTTGCGCCCTCTCCGGGGGCATCTTCTACAATAGCTATAACATCGTGCCTGCGTGGAAGGTGGTCCCGATAGACGTCTATATACCAGGGTGCCCGCCGCGCCCCGAGGCGGTTGCACGCGCAATCATCAGGCTGCAGGAGAAGGTGAGGAGGGGCGAGTATGAGCCACGCGACGTCGAGGACAAGAAGTTTATCGAGGAGCTGATGGCGCCGGCCCTCGAGGAGCTCAAGAAGAACCAGCCTATGGCCATATTCGAGGCTTTTGGAGTAGCTTCTAGGCCGCCCAGGCCCCCGAGGAGGGTTGAGGGCTAAACCCCCGTAGACGCCCTGAGCATCTTTTAGAGGCGTGTAGGGCCTCATGGATGCCAGCGTCTTAGAGGCTTTTAGGATAGGGGGCAGCGTCTGGGGTAGGAGGATAGTCTATCTGCGTAGGCCCGCCCCCCTCATGGGCGCCGTTTTCATAGGCGTTATTGACCGCGGTACTAACGTGTTACAGGTCAGGCCCACTACACTATGCAACCTATCCTGCATATTCTGTAGCGTGGATGCAGGGCCCTCGAGCAGGAGCAGGCAGGCAGAGTACCTGGTCGAAGATGTCGAGTGGCTCGTGGCGTGGGTCGAGGAGATTGCCAGGTTTAAGGGCGTGAGGGTTGAGGCCCTCATAGATGGCGTGGGGGATCCCACTACTTACCCGAGGCTTGTTGAGCTCATACGCCGTCTGAAGGAGAGCCCTTGGGTCGAGTCGGTTGCCCTCGAGACTCACGGCCAGAGCCTGGACGAGAGGGTTGTGAGGGAGTGGGAGAAGGCGGGGTTGGACAGGATAAACCTTAGCATCGAGACGCTCGACCCGGCTAAGGCTAGGGTGCTTGCTGGCACGCCATGGTATGACGTGGAGCGTGTGAAGAGGGTCGCCGAGTTCATAGCGAGAGAGACGAGGATAGACCTCCATGTTACGCCCGTCTGGCTGCCGGGGTTGAACGACGAGGATATACCGAGGATTGTGAAGTGGGCCTTGGAGATAGGCGCTGGTAAGAGGTGGCCACCGGCCACTGTACAGAAGTTCCTGATCCACGAGCATGGTAGGAGGCCTCCTGGGGTGCGTGAGGTGTCTTGGCGCGTCTTCTGGAGGAGGGTTAGAGAGTGGAGCCGGGAGCTTGGCGTAAACCTGGCTCCGAGTATGGAGGAGTGGGGTATGAGGAGGGCGAGGAAAGTGCCAGAGCTATACAGGGTCGGTGACGTCGTGGAAGTTGTCCTCGTGGCGCCCGGCT
>CAZTIR010000038.1:0-12743 GCA_964613695.1 uncultured Desulfurococcales archaeon
GCGGGGCTGCTGGGAGAAACCAAGGACGTTTGGACTGCCGCGCTGCTAGGCGCTTATGTACCCGGCGTGGCGGGCGAGCTCAGCGTCGCCTCGGAGGGGGGCGCCTCTCCACTGAACCTGGTTAGGTATGTTGCGCGAGAGCTCGCGCGAGTAAGATATAAATAGGTTAGTACCGGGTGCGGCGTACCCGAAGCCGGCGAGGTGGGAGAGATGTCGGCCCAGCCCGCCCAGAGCAACGTGGTGCTAGTAGGCAAGAAGCCAGTAATGAACTACGTGCTAGCAACCCTAACCTTGCTAAACCAGGGCGTCAAGGAGGTCGTCATTAAGGCTAGGGGCCGCGCCATCTGCAAGGCTGTGGACACCGCCGAGATTGTAAGGAAGAGGTTCCTACCCGGCAAGGTCGACATCAAAGAGATTAAGGTGGACAGCCAGGAGATACAGAACCCCGACGGCCGCCGCGCCCGCGTCTCCACCATCGAGATAGTATTGGAGAGGAAGGAGTAAGCTCGTTGAGCAGCCCAATAACGATAGCTGGTTTTTTACAAGCCTATCGTCTCTGCTGCGACGCGCGCCACACGAGTGCGACGCGAGACTCCTATACGAGCTTATCCTGCGGTGGTATGGGTGGGTTGACGCCCCTCCACAGGTTGTACTAGCTTATGCTCTCGACGCGGATCCTGCAGTGGTTATAGCATTGTGTAGGCTTGCTCGCGTGCTCGAGAGGCTATACGCGCATATGATAAGCTTATAAGAGTGGCTGGTGGTAGCGCAAGGCTCTGGAGGATAATATGCCAACGCACGGTTCGATAACCAAGGCTGGTAAGGTTAGGAAGCAGACTCCGAAAATCCCGCCCAAGCCTAGGAAGAACCCCTGCCCGCGTGTACGCAACCGTAAGGAGTATCTACGGTACCTGAAGAGGCTGCAGGAGCAGGCTGCGCCGGTTGCCTAGCGGCTTGATTTAAAGCCCTAGCCTCTGCCTCGTATTTTTCGGGGTTTTGATGGGCGAGGAGCTGTTCGGGTATACTGGTGAGGTTGCGCGCGTTCTGCGCGAGTTGGGCGCTGAGGTGGGAGATAGGATTCGTATCGTGAAACCAGACGGGAGCGTCTATGAGGGCCTCTTGATGCCGCGCTATGCTTTGTCGAGGAAGCAGATAATAGTGTTGAAGCTCGACAACGGCTATAATATTGGTGTGCGGTTCGAGCCGGGTACGCGCATAGAGCTTGTGGAGAAGAGGAGAGCGGCACCAGGCGCTATAGTGACCGTGCCTCTTCTCGAAGAGAGCCCGCCGCCCACGCCTAAGCCCCGTGTCTATATACTCGGTACGGGTGGCACAATCGCGAGTAAGATAGAGTATGAGACGGGCGCTGTGAAGCCGGCGATGAGCGCGAAGGAGCTTCTGGACGCTGTCCCCGAGATAGGGTTCGTGGCGGAGATTGATGCTGGCGTCCTCTTCAACATCCTGAGCGAGAATATGACGCCCGAGCACTGGGAGAGGATAGCGGACGAGGTCGCTAGGCTCATCGGCAAGGGTTACGATGGCATCGTTGTAGCCCATGGTACAGATACGATGGCCTACACGGCGGCTGCACTCTCCTTCGCGTTTAGAAGCCTCCCCGTCCCAGTGGTGCTTGTGGGTGCTCAGAGGAGTAGCGATAGGCCCAGCAGCGACGCCGCCTTCAACCTCCACGCGGCTGTCTTAACAGCAGCCCGGGCGCCTTTCGCAGAGGTAGTTGTGGTCATGCACGGGGAGACTGGGGATACCTATGCACTAGCACACCGCGGCACGAAGGTCAGGAAGATGCATACTAGCAGGAGGGACGCCTTCCAGTCTATAAACGCGTTCCCGCTCGCGCGCATATGGCCCTCTGAGAACAGGATCGAGTTGTTGACTAGGGAGTATAGGGAGAGGGGTAGGGAGAAGCTGAGACTCGAGAACGGATTCGAGAAGAGAGTCGCGCTCGTGAAGTACTATCCCGGGATGAGCCCCGAGATAATCGAGTTTCTGGTTGAGAGGGGGTACCGGGGCATCGTCCTGGAGGGTACGGGGCTGGGGCACGTAGGCGAGTGGCTAATCGACTCCATCAAGAAGGCTGTTGATGCCGGAGTGGTCGTGGTTATGACTAGCCAGTGTCTCTTCGGCAGGGTCAACATGAACGTCTATACCACCGGCAGGAAGCTTTTAGCAGCCGGCGTTATCCCAGGCGAGGATATGCTGCCCGAGGTGGCATTCGTGAAACTATCATGGGTACTAGCCCATGCTAAGAGCGTTGACGAGGCGAAGAGGATGATGCTCGAAAACATAGCCGGGGAGATAAACCCAAGGCACACTGTGAACATGTACCCCAGGTGGCCTCACGAGCCTTAAAGCCGGTAGGGTGGCCGCACGGTACTACAGCCTCGAGTGTAATCATTTTTGAGTTTTTGAGCCTGGCTGCGGCGAGGGGCGTGGTGAAGGGAAGGCAGTCAAAGCTAGCTGGCATGATCGGGGGTCTAGGCCCCCTCTCAACCATCTACTACTATCGACTCCTTGTAAGCGAGTGCCGCAGGGTGTGCGGCCACGCACCCCGCCTCCTGATCTACACTATACCCGTTGAGGAGATGTGCAGGAGTATACGCGAGGATAGGATCGACATGGTTGCGTCGCTCCTGCTGGAGGCGTTGAGGTCGCTAGCTAGAGGGGGAGCAGAGGTCGTCTTCATATCGGCTAATACCCCGCACATAGCCTGGCGCGCGTTTAGAGAGGAGGCTGATAGGCTGGGTGTCGAGCCCGTCAGTATAGTGGATGCAGCTGTCGAGCACGTGGCGAAGCGGGGTTATCGTAGGGTAGCGGTACTGGGCGCCAAGAGGCTATACGAGTCTGGCATATACCAACAGGCTCTGCGCGAGAAGGGTGTCGAGGTAGTAGAGCTGCCCGAAGACATTATCGAGGAGGTTGACGAGCTTATAACGGTGGTCGCCCATGGCGAGGATGAGCAGGTGCACCGCGCTAGAGCAGCAGATATAGTGAAGCGTGTTGAGGCGCTGGGAGCGGAGGCCGCTATACTGGCTTGCACGGAGTTACCCTACCTCCTGGAGGGTGTAAATACCGGCATAGAGCTTGTTGACACAGCGAGGGTTCAGGTGGAGGAGGTTATCCGTAGGGTAGTGGGATTGGGGGAGGATGGGAGTCATGCCGCTCGACCCTAAAGCAAGCCTCGAGGGTATAGACTTCAAGACGCTGGGCTTGAGAGTCGGCCTGGAGATACACCAGCAGCTTGCGACACGCCATAAGCTATTCTGCAACTGTCCTGTAGAGCTGGTGGAGGATGAGCCGGAGGACGTGTTTCCGCGGAGGCTTAGACCGACACGCAGCGAGCTAGGCGAGGTGGATGTCGCGGCGCTCTTCGAGTGGAGGAAGGGGAGGGTTTACGAGTACCACGCTCCGCGTACAGCATCGTGCCTCGTCGAGGCTGACGAGGAGCCCCCGCACCCTCTGAACGAGGAGGCTTTGAAAATAGCTCTTGCGATAGCGTTGGCGCTCAAGGCTAAGCCCGTTGACGAGATACACGTTATGAGGAAGATAGTGATCGACGGCTCCAATACTACGGGATTCCAGCGCACAGCAGTCGTGGCCCTCGGCGGCGAGATTAGGCTATCGAGCGGCAAGAGGGTCGGCATTCAGACGATATGCTTGGAGGAGGATGCTGCGAGGAAGATTGGAGAGGAGGGTAAGAAGACGAAGTATAGGCTCGATAGGCTCGGTATACCCCTCGTAGAGGTCTCAACCGCGCCAGACCTCAATACGCCGGAGGAGGCTCAGGAGGCCGCCTACATCATAGGCCAGTTGTTTAGGCTCACAGGCCGCGTGAGGAGGGGCATAGGCACGATAAGGCAGGATCTCAACGTCTCTATCAAGGGCGGCGCGAAGGTAGAGATTAAGGGGGTCCAGAGGCTAGACCTTATAGCACGCGTTGTAGCCTACGAGGCTCTTAGACAGTATAGGCTCCTCCAGATACGCGACGAGCTACACTCGCGAGGCGTTAAACCAGAGGACCTCGACTCCACGAGAATAATCGACGTGACCGAGGTGTTCAAGAGTACGCGGAGCAAGATACTCCGTAGAGCCCTGTCGCAAGGGGGGAGAGTGCTAGCAGTAGTCCTCCCAGGCTTCCACGGGATACTAGGTGTCGAGGTTCAACCCGGACGCCGCTTCGGCACCGAGCTTGCCGACTACGCGCGCTTCTGGGGCGGCGTAGGGGGCATCTTCCATACTGACGAGCTCCCCGGCTATGGGATAACCCGGGAGGAAGTCGAGAAGCTATACGAGGCTACTGGCGCGAGGAGAGGGATCGACGCTATAGTGATCGTCGCTGATGAGGAGAGGAAGGCTAGGAAAGCCCTGGAGGCCGTCGTCGAGAGGGCTAAGCAAGCCCTGATAGGAGTACCTAGAGAGACTAGGGCAGCGCTCGAAGACGGGACAACACGTTTCATGAGACCGCAGCCCGGCGCCGCCCGCATGTACCCCGAGACGGACGTGCCACCGATAGAGGTTACGCCGGATCTCATAGAGGAGGCTAAGAAGCTGGTACCCGAGCCGCCGGAGAAGAAGCTAGAGAAGCTGAAGAGACTCGGGCTTAGCGAGGAGCTGGCTAAGCAAGTGTTGAGAGACGTTCACCTAGACCTTATAGAGAAGCTGCTGGCGAAGTATGCAGGCCGCGTCCCGCCCACAGTTATAGCCTCCACGTTCGTAAACACCTTGAGGAGCTTGAGGCATGAGGGTCTAGACGTGGAGGCTATACCGGAGGAGAGGTTCTACGAGCTCTTCGAAGCCGTGGCCGAGGGCAAGCTGCCCAAGGACGCGATAGAGGAGGTTCTAAGACTGATAGCCAAGGAGCCTGGCTTAACCGTCGAGAAAGCTATCGAGAAACTCGGGCTAGGCGCAGCTAGTATAGAGGAGGTCGAGAAGGATGTCGAGAAACTGCTCGAGGAGCTTGCCGAGGAGCTGAGGGTGAAGGGCGAGAGGATATTCGGCAAGGTGATGGGGAGGATAATGTCAAAGTATCGCGGCCGCATTGAGGGTAGGGTAGTCGCGGAGATCGTGAGGAGGAAGATAAGGGAGAAGCTCGAGGCTACAAGAAGCTAGGAGACCCAAAAACGTTTTAATTGTTTTGGAGCGGGTTGCGGCAGCTGATGCTACACGGCTGTGATGTATACTTCCGGCGCTGAGCCCTGTGATGAAAAGGCATTTGCCTGAGCCGCTCATAGGCTGGTAGCGCTCTCGCCAATGACCTCCGTCTTCACCTTCTCGTGGCGCAGTACAACCCTCTCTATCCTGTCTATGAAGTCCTCCTCGTACGGGACACCGACGAACGCTAGGACACCGTTTATCGCTATAGCTGGGACGGATGTAACGTTATACTTGTCCGCGATGTCCGGGTTCTCATAGGCCTCCACCGTGTCGGCTATGAAGTCCCTACGACCCGCCTTCCAAGCCTCGAACGCGAACATGTTGGCTAGGAGGGCTGCATAGGGGCAGTATGGGCACTGGGGTGTGACAACAACCTCTATGTGGACGGGCTTGTCTATAGCACGTATCCTCTGTATCGTAGACTCGTCGAGACCGCTATCGTCGGTAGATATCCTGATTATCGTCTCCACAAGACCCCTAACCTCCTCGCCCGCCGGGACTCCCGTGTAGCGTATAACGCCGTCGAGGAGGGTTACGCTGGGTATCCTCTCGACGCGCTGCCTCTCAAACTCCTTATCATGCTTGCCCTTCTCCCACACGTGCATTCTCAACAACTTCTGCCCGTTCCTCTCCGGCGACTCCTCGACAAGCACCTTAACAAGCTCGACTGCTTCTTTGCAATACTCGCAGTTGGGCCCTATGAAGACGTGGATATCCACCGGCTTCTCCATATCCTCTAGGGCCTCTCTAAGAGCCTCCCTATCCTCCTTCGAGAACTTCACCTCGATTAGCTTCATCTCTCCCAGCCGGATTGCATCAAGGAGACTGGTTAGGGGTTGTTAACACCTACGTCGTTAGACTAGATGCTAGCTATTATTGTGAAAAGATAGCACCGTAGGTTAACACTGTATTTGAACACAAGACCCTTAGTATAAAAAGGCCCAGATTCAAATATTGTTTCACGGTGGTGAAAAGGCTTGGCCTTAGAGCGTAACGAGCCAACACTGCTACTACCATGCGAGATGGCCACTAGGAAAGTCCTACCAGCGTTGAGAGCCGCCACCGCGATACTCCTAGTGAAGGAGTATGGCTTCACAACCTATCGTACCGCCAAGCTGCTAGGCCTAACCCCCGCAGCCATCTCGAACTACATCTTCAAGAGGAGGGGTGCAGAGCTGGTCGACGTAATACTCGGTAACGAGAAGTACAAGAGGATAGTGGAGGAGATCATAAACCGCTTGCTCAGCGGCGCCACCCCCGAAGAGATTACAGTCTATGCCTGCCTCCTCTGCAGGCTATTAAGATCCGACATAGCCCTGAAGACCAAGGAGGGGGGTTGAAGAAGCCGGTCATACTAGTAAGGTACGCTGAGATAGGGGTTAAGCTCGGGCGGACACGTACATACTTTGAGAAGAGGCTCCTACAGGGTATAAGGTGCAGCCTCGCGTTCTCCTCGGACAAGATCAACTCCATCCGTCTAAGCCCGGGTCGCGTGATAATAGATGCCAGGCTCGAGCCTCCCACCTCGAAGCCTCTAGCGCAGATGGTGGCGAGAGTATTCGGTGTCCACGAGGCTATCCCCGCGTGGAGCATACCCAATGACCTCAACTCGTTGAGGGAGGCGGTGCGGGCGATAGCACGCGAACATCTTAGGAGCGTGCCCAGCTTCGCAGTAAGAGCGCGGAGGGTTGAGACATACCCGGTTACGAGCAAAGAGCTTGAGAAGATACTAGGCGCAGAGGTTGTAGATGAGCTGCCTGGTATTAAGGTTGATTTGAGGCAGCCTAAGGAG
Organism: uncultured Desulfurococcales archaeon; assembly: GCA_964613695.1. Lineage (GTDB taxonomy): Archaea > Thermoproteota > Thermoprotei_A > Sulfolobales > Pyrodictiaceae > Pyrolobus. The sequence continues at coordinate 6,962 of CAZTIR010000038.1, forward strand.
GTTATCCGCGTCGAGGTTAGATCTAGACGAGCATACATCTATCTCGACTCGTGGCGAGTGAGGGGGGTAGGCGGGCTACCCTACGGTGTGGAGGGTAACGCGTTAGTACCCATACTCGACCCCGAAGCCGACCTGCTCGCAGCCTGGCTTGTTGCAAGACGCGGAGCATACCTAAACCTCTACCATAGGCCCGGCGAGAGGAGCATTGTTGAAAAGTTTGTGGAAAAGTGGGTGCCGTGCAGGGATGCGCGCATCCACGAGACTAGCAACCCTCTGAACGCCGCTGCAGAGAGAGCCGCGCGTGGCGCAGGACTCCTTGTGAACAGTAGGATCATTTCCGTCAAGACCCGGTGGGGGAGCGTGTGGAGCGTCAGCCCGTTACAGGGGCTGCCCGAGGGGCTCCTAGATAGGCTGCTTGCTCTATACTCGGGCCCCTAGTCTTCGAACACGATAGTCTTTATCATCTTCTCGAGGTTCTCTCGCTTATACCACTCCTCAACGAACCTGATAACTATGTAGGCGGCTTTCTCGTTGCTATAAGGCTCCCCCAGCCTGGAGAACAGGGTTAAAACCTTATCGTCATGGTTGAACTTGTAGCCCTCCTGCGCAACCTCATGACCCCTTATGATTAGCTTCGTGCTGGTCAGCTTCAACGTGGCCTCGGTCACTGGCTTGCCCCAGAGCTTGCCAGCGCCGCGCGGGTTGAAACGGTAGGGTTCCTCGCACTCACACGGATCGTTCCATAGCAGCTCCTCGAGGATGGGGAGCGGCGTTGGGAACTCGTCGGCCGCGAGCGCCTCCGTCCACTTCTCCGCCTCTAACATGGTCGACGGGGGGCCGCCGTGAACTAGGAATATGTTACCCTCTACGAGGGCGGCGTCGGGCAGGCGGGGGAATATCTCCTCTATGAAAGTAGCGTAGAGCTTGTCAGCCAGGCCCGGGTACTTGGCCTCCGGGTACCTGACCTTCAAGTGGAATGGGAAGTCGTGGGGGTAGGGGACCAGCTCGGGGGGAGGCTCGTGGTTACCCCTCAAGAGTATAACGTGCTCCGGGTGATCTACGTACATCAGCATCGGCACCAGTATCGTCTCTAGCTGGTGGGGGCCCCTGTCCACATAATCGCCCAGGAAGACCACGAGCCCCTGCTCTAACGCGGTCTCTACGTCAGGGTCCTCGAGTATGGTTGCAAGCGTCTCATCATCGCCGTGCAAGTCCCCTATAACCACTAGCGGCTCGCGCGGCTTAGCGATAGCAACGTGGTTGTAGAGTCTAACGGTCTCACCCAACTCGCCCTCCTTGTGCGCGTCAACCTTCTCTATGAACTCTTGGAGGAAGTCAACCAGTTGCGAAGGATCCTCGATGAGTTCGGCAGCACGGTCGAAATACTCTATTGGCTTTACGGCCACAGTCGCTACACCTCTCTACCTGGCACCTCTTCTCGGTCTTAACAAGGGCGGTAAGGTTCTTAGCTTTAGCTGGAGGCGGACAACGCTCTCTGCTGCCACGTTTAAAGCCACTCGGTTATAAACGTCTTGAAGTTCCTCACTCCCCGCTGGCGTATAGAGCAGCGCCTTCTTCACGGCATAGACGGGTGTATACACCTCCGCGTACACGGGGTGCGAGTGAGGGTTCCATAACACCACCTCGAGGACATCACCCTTATACACGTACTCGAGTATCACGAGATCGCCGCGGATGGTTGCAGGGCCCCTCAACCCAGCGTAGAAGAATGCGTTCAGAGCACGCGCTATCAACCCGCGTGTACACTTCCTAGCCTTCACAATGCCAACCGGCCTATCGCTACTAATCCTACCCGGCTCAATGAAGAGCGTAAAGGGCTCGCCATCGAGAGCTAGTAGTGCGGCAGAAGGCCACTCTATACAGGCCACTTGAGCAATATACTCTAGGCGCTCGGGTCTAAACACTCGTACAGCCAGAGGCTCCAAGTGATAGAGGCGAGGGCGATAAACTCCCGTCACGCTAACCTCTCCTTTTTCGAGCTTCACCACGCCCTCGATTATCGGGCTGCTTGTATCGCTGCTCTCAACCCGGCCCATGAAACTAGCCCAAGCGGGCGTCAAACCCGGCAGCAGCGGAGTGTAGGACGATACACAATCCCTGCCGCCCCCGAGCCTCACACAGTACCCGTTGCTCCTCGAGCATACTTCTACGCACTCAGCGTCTACGGGTAGGAGCTGAGGCTCGATACCCTCTATCAGCACTATCTGCGGGAGCTGGAGAAGCTTCAGAAGCGTGAGGGGCGAGGCTCGGAAGCCTGAAGCAGCCCCCGGCTTAGGCCTGTACTCGATGAGCTTCTCCTCATACACGCATTACTCTACCTCCTTGCGCGTAGCCTCCTCGGCCACATCGATAGAGTCTATCACCTGGCGCACACCGTCACCCTTAACGCGGAACACCGCGTGAACCCTGTGCTCCGTCACATCAACCCTCGCCCCTAGGCTCTCTAGCCTCTCCGCCGCCCTCCTCGCACTCTCCTCGTCGCGGGCGTGCATGGTGACACGCACCATTATACGCCCGTCGGGCTCGCGAGACCAGGTTACCTTGTACCTGCCCTCGCGGACCCCCATCACCTTCTCGCCCTCTACAACCTGACCGAGGAGGTTACGCACCTGCACCTTCCTAGCCTCAACGTGTAAACCCGCATCGCCCATCACCTTCTCCACCATCCTCTTCACCCTCTCGACGTTGGCATCGCCCACGGGGCCCTCCACCCAGAGTTAAGTGGGATTAGGGAGGTTGATGGGGGTTTGGGGCTCAGCGGCCACGGCTGTGCTCCTCACAACTCGGCTCGTCCAAGGCTACATCAGAGCCCTATCTATAGTTCTGGCCGCACCCCGGGTATACACGGGTGGCGTTGAATGAGCTACATGGAGGTTAGCGAGAAGAGGTATAGGCTGCTCCACCCCCGCCCAGTCTACGTTATAGTAGCGAGTGATGGAAAGCGCAATGCTATGGCTGCCTCGTGGGTCTCCCCGCTCTCGGAGGAGCCGGAGAGGGTTACGCTAGCGTTGGAGAAGGATAGCTTCACCTACGAGCTGATAAGAGAGACTAAAGAGTTCACGATAAACGTGGTTGGAGAGGAGCACGCTAAGCTCGTATGGTGCGTCGGAACCACGAGCGGGAGGAGTGTGGACAAGATAAGCAAGTGTAGTGTGGAGCTTGAAGACTCTACGCGTGTAAAGGCCCCGCACCTCCGCAACGCCCTGGGATACATCGAGGCACGTATCCACCGAATCATAGAGGACGTGGCCGATGACGTGGACCTGGTGATTGCCGACGTTGTGGCGGCGTACGCGAGGAGCGACCTATACAACCCCCGCTACGGCTGGGTGTTGACAAAAGCCCATATACTAATGCACGCTGCTGGCAGGGCCTTCGTCCTACCAGGACGCCTAGTGATACTCCGGTGAGACCAGCGCAACAACAGCCACGCTAAGCTCTCTGAAAACTCACCTATGGTGAAGGCTTTGTCCCAAGCACAGAGCGAGGAGGCTATCCTAGAGAGTGAGGTGGTCCCGCCCTACACGGGGATCGAGAGAAGAGTAGAGCACATAGAGTCCAGGATAGCCGGTCTAGAGGCTAAGGTTGAGGCACACGACGCAACCATAGACGCGGTTCTGGCCGCCCTCCCCCGGCTTGAGGACGAGGTATCCAAGTTTAGCCAGGCCTACGAGCTGCTAAGGGCCATCGGAGAGTGGAAGAGGCTACACTGCAAGCACCACCATAACGGCGTGTGTAGGGCTTGGAGGCTGCGGAGCGATAACAGCATACCCGCGGTTAAGGGGGAGGATGGAGTGCTAAGACCCCGCGTGGACAGGGCACCAATCCTCTGCGCGCTATGCCCGCTCTACGAGCCTACACGCTAACCTCCACCAGCGCATCGAGAACGGCTTTCGCTGCCTTCCTCATAACCGGCGCCAGCTGCTCATGGTGCAACAGGTTCTTCTTCTCCGGCACCACTAGGTTATCCGCGATGACGACGAGCGCTGCTGTCTTAAAGCCCCTCATCCACCCGAGCGCGAATAGTGTAGCACACTCCATCTCCACTGCTATAACGCCACGCTTGGACCAGAACTCCGCGAAATCCGGGCTCTCGGCGTAGAAAGCATCGTTGCTCACCACGGGGCCCATGTGAACAGTGAGGCCGGCCCTCCTAGCAGTCTCGGCAAGCTTCACAGTCAACTCCGGATCGGGCGCGGTGGGCATGCACGCGTTCGGCGTATAGACGCCGAGCACGCCGCCACAGTAGTAGGCGGCGCCCGTCACAACAACAGCGTGGCCGACATCAACCTCCCTCCTCAAACCACCCGCAGTACCAAGCCTCACCATAGCCCTAGCGCCCAGCATCCTAAGCTCCTCGAAGACTATCGCAGCGCTAGGCCCCCCAATACCGTGGACGGCAACCGAGACCGGAACACCGCGATACCTGCCCGTGTACACGTAGAGAGCCCTATTCTCGCTCACAAGCCTAGCCTCCTCTAGGAACTCCTCGGCAACCATCTTCGCGCGGGCAGGGTCCCCGACAACCACAACCCTCTCGGCAACCTCGCCTGGCCTCGCGGTCAAGTGCTGAGGTTTCAACACGCAACCCCCAGCGCTCCACACAACCCCGAAGTATTAAGCGCTAAACGCGCAACACGCTAGATACTAGCGGGGGCGCCGCGATGAGGCCTAGAACCCCGCCTGAAGAGTGATGAAGTCCTATCCTGCCAAGCGGCGCCCCAAGTTGTACTGCGGGGCTGGGAGAACCCCGCTTCATCCACGGGCAACGGCCCCAGTCTGCGGGGCCGGGGTCCCGGAGCCCACCAGATTCTGCATCAGCACCTCTCCTCCTAAAATAGTCGTGGTCTAGCCAGGGATACAACGGGCGGCTTCCATGCCAGCAGAGAGACTCTACCAGCGCGACAGCTACCTACGCGAGTTCGACGCAAGGGTTACAAGGGTTGAGGGTAACAAGGTGTTTCTCGACAAGACGGCCTTCCACCCGCGTCCCGTCGGCGGCCTGGACGCCGACAGGGGGTGGCTGGTTAAGGGCGACACGAGGCTAGAAGTGATAGACGTCTACGAGGAGGAGGGGGACGTAGCACACGTGATAGAGGAGGCTGGTGGGCTACAACCCGGCGACGTTGTACACGGTGTTATAGACTGGGAGCGCAGATACAAGATGATGAGGCTGCACACAGCCCTCCACATTATAGCCGCCATACTCTACAACAGGTATAATGCGCGCGTCACAGGTAGCAGCGTAACACCCGAGGGTGCTAGAGCGGACTTTGACCTGTCAAACGTGCAAGACTGGAAGAATGCGCTGATGAACGCCGTTAGAGAAGCTAACGAGATTGCAAGAAGATGCATAGAGGTCAAGATCTACTGGCTTCCACGAGAAGAGGCTCTAAAGATACCGGGGCTCGTCAAGCTCGCAGAGAAGATGCCACCAGAGGTCAGGGAGCTGAGAATAGTCGAGATACCGGGCGTAGACATTCAAGCCGATGAGGGCCCGCACGTGAGAAACACCTGCGAGATAGGAGAGATTAAGCTCGAGAAGATCGAGAGTAGGGGCAAACGAAGAAAAAGGATATACTTCAACGTGAACGATAAACACTAAAGCCTATTAGGAGCGGGTAAACACGCACATAATACTGGACAAGGTGCCGTCCTGGCCGTTCTGCCGGGGTGCCCGAGCGGCCTAAGGGGCCGGCCTTGAGAGCCGGTGGGGGCTACCCCCGCGCGGGTTCGAATCCCGCCCCCGGCGCCACACAAC
>CAZTIR010000039.1:0-12268 GCA_964613695.1 uncultured Desulfurococcales archaeon
CTAGGTTATTGTCGACGAGAGTTACGAGCAGGATGTCGACTTTGTCTACGAGGTGTTTGACGAGTATCTGGTTTGATAACTCTCCCCCACCGGTGACATAGCAGTGCATTGGCGTGATCAATGCTAGCCTAGGCTTCAACCAGACGCCCCAGGAACGCTGCAAGCCGCTCCGCTAGCTTATCGTAGCTGTGACGAGACTTCACATACTCTAGGGCGGCTTCCCCCACCCTCCTACGCGTCTCCTCCGAGACGGCGGCCTCTAGTAGAGCATCGCTGGGCTCATCGAACCTGCTCTTTATCACCACGTGGTCCGGCACTAGTATCCAGGGTGCGGCTACAGCAGCCTTACCCAAGGCCATGTAGTAGAGTAGCTTTGTCGGCAGTATGCCCGTGCGCTCATAGTAGCCTGGGGCGGCGGGGGAGAGGAGGAGGTCAGCCGCGTGTATATACGCCTGGACCCTCTCCGGCGGCTTGAAGCCCAGCATCGCAACCCTATCCTCGACTCCGAGCTTCTCGGCAACCCTCCTCACGATGCCGGCAGCCTCGCCGTCGCCGACATAGGCTAGTCTAGCGCCCCTAACGCCCGCGTCGAGAAGCCTCTTCAAGAGTATGACCGGCTCCCAGGGGACTGCGAGAGGGTGAAGCATCCCGACGAACGCTAGTAGAGGATCGCCCCCGCCCATCTCCTCCCAAGCCCCCTCCACCTCCTCTCGCGGGGGCCTCGCGCCGATCACCTCCGGCTCAACGCCCTGGGGCAGTATGAGTAGAGGCTTCTCGAGAAGCACGTCCGGTATTCCATCGTCGCTCGGCGAGAGGGTTGTGAGCATCCTGGGGTGTACGACTATCAACGCGTCCGCCCTCCTAGCGACGAGGAACCCAATCCTCCTCACGAGGTACGCGACCCGTGGCGGCCACCTCCTGTGGTACACTTGGAGGAGCCACCAGGGCTCCCACTCGTAGAGCACGAGCCGAGTCCTCAACCCGATCCGCGGTTTCAAGAGTGAGAGCGCCACTGCAACACTATAGAAGACTACGGCGTCATACCTCCCGAGCAGCCTCGACAGGCTAATAGCGTATGATGCCAGGTAGAGGCCTCTTACCCTCAGGGCACCAACCTCTACCACGCGGACGCCGGGCAGGCCCCTCCACCTGCCTTTAACAGGCGGAGGTACTAGGAGCTCAACCTCCCACCCCTTCTTAACCCTCGAGAGCCACAATGCAAGCTGTGCGGCCGCAGACCTCGGGATGACTCGACGCGCATCACCCCCAGCAGCAACCATAGCTACTCGCAAGCCACCCTCCTCCCTGGCCTAGAGGCATCAAGACCTCCATTATCCCTTAGCTGCTCAGGGTAGACCCGGGGCGGGCCTGGCGTGGAGCACCCAGTCTGTAGCGCCGACGCGATAGTATGCAGGGGGTTGAAGCGCATCCTGGAATGGGGTGGCGAGTGGCTCGAGGCCTTTAAGGGTAGTAGGGTCCTCGTGACGGGCGGCGCGGGTTTCATAGGCAGTTGGCTCGTGGATACCCTCTACGCTGCCGGCGCGAGCCGCATCACTATAATTGATAACCTCTCGACGGGCGACGAGGGTAACGTTAAGCACCTCCTCGCCACTGGGAAGGTTAGGCTTGTCCGCAAGCCGGTAGAGGAGGTGGAGGTCGACGAGTGCTACGACTACGTCTTCCACCTTGCAGCCCGCCCAGCCCCGGACGACTACCAGAAGCACCCTGTCGAGACGATGCTCGTCTCGAGCGAGGGTACTAGACGGGCTCTAGAAGTCGCGAGGAGGTGCGACGCCCGATTCTTCCTAGCGTCCACCTCCGAGGTCTACGGCGACCCCGAGATAGTCCCGACGCCCGAGGACTACTGGGGCCGCGTCAACCCCATCGGTCCCCGAAGCCCCTACGACGAGGGTAAGAGGTACGCGGAGGCGTTGACGGCAGCCTATGTTAGAGAGTATGGCGTCGACGCCAGGATAGCCAGGATATTCAACACGTACGGCCCGCGCCTAGACCTCAGGCTAGGTGGCTACGGTAGAGTCGTGACCAAGTTCATACTCCAGGCGCTGAGGGGCGAGCCGCTGACCATCCACGGCGACGGCAGGCAGACCAGGAGCTTCCTCTACATAACAGACCTCATAGACGGCATAGTTAGGCTAGTGGCGCGAGACAGGGTGCCGCACCTAGTTTACAACCTAGGCTCCGACCAGGAAATCACGATACTCGAGCTAGCACTGCTCGTTAAGAAGCTTACCGGCTCAAGCTCGGAGATAATCCACACGCCTCCACGGCCGGACGACCCGCGCCGCCGTAGACCAGACATCACTAGGGCTAGGGAGGTGCTTGGCTGGGAGCCCCGGGTGAGCCTCGAGGAGGGGCTACGCGAGACTATCGAATGGGTTAGGGCGAGAACCGGGCTGTAGGAGGTGCGCCTCGTTGAAGCTTTTGGAGCACGTGGAGTTTCTACGTGTTAGGCTCTGCGGCCGAGAGTACCACTACGATATTGTCGTGCTGCCGGGTTGCGTCGTGGAGCCTAGATGGGCCAAGAGGCTCTCTAAGAAATACGCCGAGCTGTACCAGCACACGCCCCTCTCCCGCGAGGAGCTCGAGGAGTATCTGGCTAGGGCTGGCGACATAGACTGTCTCGTCGTCGGGACGGGGTTGGAGGGGCGTATGAGACTCACTCCAGAGGCTCAAAGGCTTGTGGACGAGCTGAGGAGACGCGGGGTGAGGGTGTATGTTGCTAAGACGCGCGAGCTTCTCGGCCTCGAGTTAGAGGGTTGCAAGAGGATATTGGCTGTGGTGCACGTCACGTGCTAGGGTAGCAGTATGTGCTGGAAGCTTGTGCGCGACAAGCTCGCCGAGGAGCTGAAGTCTCGGGGCGTTATAGTCTGGAGGGCTAGGGATAGAGGCGAGTACGAGAGGGCACTTCGCGCCAAGATAGTCGAGGAGGCTTTCGAGCTAGCGGCCTCGAAGGGCAGCGAGGAGCTCCTAGAAGAGGCGGCCGATATACTCGAGGCCCTCTCGGCCCTCCTGAAGCTACACGGCTATAGACTCGAGGATGCTCTCGAGAGAGCGAGGTCTAAACGGGAGGAGCGTGGGGGGTTCGACGGCGGCTACATAGCCCTATTTGACTGCGGCTCTGGGGTGGAGTAGAGGCTTGCACGAGTTGAGGTACAAGGGCTCATTCCCCCTAGCCCCCTACGCGGACGAGCTCACAAGGCTACGCACGCCCACGGCGCACGATGTGTTCCATAGGCTCGGCGTTGTCACCCCTGATAGGATTCACATCAAGAACCATCCCCTGGCCAACCCCCTCACCGCTTTCAACGCCGCCCTCGACTACGGCAATGATAGTGACACGCTCGTGCTCTACCCGAGGATTGTCATAGGGTACTTCAAGTACGTCTCGGCTATAGTCGAGATGGAGGTTCCACTCGAGGACCTCTACACCGGGAGCATATCGATAAGCCACTACCCCGCCGAGCTCATCATACACCCCTCCACGAGCATCGACATCTGGGGGACTGAGGACCCGAGGGTGACGAGGATTGATGGGAGGAGGCACATGGTCTACGCGGGCCGCACGATAAACTACTTCGAGTCCCACGTACGCCGCGAGCGCACCCTCCCAGTGCTAGCGGTAGAGCTGGGCAAGCACAGGTGGCTCAAGGTAGGGTACTTCGTGCTACCCGACCATCTGAGACCACACCTCGTCAGCGACAAGGACGCGTTCATCGTGGAGGCGGGTGGGGACCTGCTCCTCTTCCACAGGCCGCACATGGATGACGAGCAGTTCTACCTCACGGTGAGCGTGGTGCCTAGGAACGCCTACCAGAGGGCTATCGAGGAGGCGCAGAGAGGCGAACCAGTGCCCATATACGTGCAGAGCACGAGAACAATCCTCCTCCCAACCATCTTCGAGGACAAGCTCGGCTGGGCGGCGCCGCCTATAGAGGTGGAGAAGAACACATTCCTAACACTAATACACGCCGTCGACAATAAGCTTAAACGCTACTGGGTCTTCGCGGCGCTCATACGCTACGACCGCGACTACGGCCCGCGGGCGATAGCGGTAACACCGCGCTACATAATGGAGCCTAGGGCCATCTACGAGGTCTACGGCGACCGCCCCTTCACCATATTCCCCTGCGGGGCAGTCAAGCACGGAGACAGCATCATAATATCCTATGGCGCTGCTGACAGCGTGGTCGGCTTCGCAGAGGCCAGGATAGACGATATCATGGCCGAGTTAGACCGTTCAAGGCTCGAATAGCGGTTAGGACGGAGACAACGAAAACAGTCATGGCGACAATCCAGGTTAATAGTGCAGCTTTTTCAGAGCGGCGCTTCTTAACACCCATGAGGGTCTTGAGGACCGCCGAGTATACCACGAGTATGACCAGAATCGTTATCATCAAGTGTAGGGGGAGGATGGGCACCGCCAACCCCTAGGCATAGTAGTTGGCGGGCGTGCTGCTATCCTTCTCGGCGTAGGGCCTCTTCCTCCTCCTAAGAACCTTGTCAACAGCCTTGAGGAAGTCCTCCATTGTTATCATGCGCCTCCCCGCTCTCAGCGCGAAGTAGCCCGCCTCGGTGACTATCGCCTTGAGGTCCGCGCCCGTAGCCCCCTCGGTAATCCTCGCTATATAGCGGAGGTCTACGTCGGGCGCCAGCCTAGCCCTCCTCGTGTGGATCCTGAGTATCTCGTAGCGGCCCTGCTCGTCTGGCGGCGGCACGTAGATGAGCCTATCGAAGCGACCAGGCCTCAGTATCGCCGGGTCCAGGATGTCTATCCTGTTGGTAGCCGCTATTATCTTCACGTTATCGAGTGGGTCGAAGCCGTCCATCTCCGCGAGTAGCTGCATGAGGGTCCTCTGGACCTCGCGCTCCCCGCTCGTACCGATATCTATCCTCTTCGCGGCTATGGCGTCAATCTCGTCGATGAATATTATCGCTGGCGCCTTCCTCCTGGCCAGTTGGAAGACCTCCCTCACTATCCTAGCGCCTTCACCGATAAACTTGTGGACAAGCTCGGAGCCAACGAGCCTGATGAAGGTGGCGTTAGTCTCGCCCGCCAGGGCCTTCGCTAGTAGAGTCTTGCCGCAGCCCGGCGGCCCGTAGAGGAGGACACCCTTAGGAGGCTCTATGCCGAGCTCCCTGAACAACTCTGGGTTCTTGAGCGGCAGCTCTATAGCCTCTCTAAGCTCGCGGATCTGCTCTTTAAGACCGCCAACATCGCTGAACCTCACCTTGGGCCTCTCTACAACCTCGAAGCCCCTCACGTACGGGTCTTCGCGCTGCGGCAGCACCTCGAGTATAACTGTACCACGGTTGTTGATGGCTACGTGCATGCCAGGCTTTATCTTATCCGGGTCCAGCCTCTCCGAGACCCTTACTATGAGGTTGGGGCCCGTGCTGCTCTTAACCACGAACCTGCCGTCGGGGAGCTTGTCCAGAACCACTGCCTCGAAGAGAGGCCAGTCGTTAAGCTTCTTCAACTCATTCTTATAGAACTGTAGCTCCCTCTTGAGGGCGTCGCGCTCAGCCTCAAGCTCTCTCACACGCCTCTCAAGGAGACGCACATACTCCTCGAGGGTATCGCAGTCCAAGTGAACCCTGACCTCCTCCCTCCCGTTCTTCTCGTCGTAGGTGCTAGCCATGCCCACTATACCCCGCCATCCAGGCTCTAAGCGCTAAACCAGGATAAATAAGACTCAAGGCTGGTAACACAATGCGGGTATGTGAGCGTTATACCAGAGAGCGGGGGGCAAGCCCCGCGCTACTCATCCACCGGCCGCGACGCGGCCGAGTCGAGCGGGGTGCCGTGAGTTGCAACCCGCCGGGGCCTGGTAAAAGGGGTTGTGATGAGGAGTCCGACCCCTGAACCATGATGACAACTTCTCTCCGCTGAACCCCTACGGTGGTATGGGTGGCTTCTCTTCACCCTCCTCTTCGAACAACTCTACCATTATACGTGCCTTCACCTTCTCCCGCGTGAACGGCGGTGGAGACTCTCCAAGCTCCACGGCGAACACGACCTCGTTGCCCAGGTCGTCCTTGAAGCGTACTTCGGCAATGTACACCTTCTTAGGCCCCTCCTGCATCATCCTCAGCACGGCATCGTATATCCTCGTGAGCGCCATCTGGAGCGAGACGGGGCTAGCGAAATCCTCGGGCCTCAGCTGGACAACCTCCAAGCCCTTCATAACCTGCCCTACCCGCGCCTCGCCCTCAAAAACCTTGACATGGCCCTTGTTCTCTTCTCCCACTCTTTCACACCGATACATGTGCCTAGGCTAGTGGTATAAGTCTAGGCGCCCAGCCGCCCCGGGTGTCAGCGCGGCGGTGATGGTGTCATCCTCGTGCGTAGGTAGAGATAGGCGAGCGCCGCAAGCGAGATTATAGCTATCGCGGCCATCGCGTAGCTCCAGGGCGGTACCCTCTCGACAATCCTTGTCTTCACAACGGTTCGCGTCTTCACTATCGTAGCGGGCTTGCCGCCCGCACCCACGCTGACGGTCGTTGTCGTAGTCCTGGTCACAGTCCTTAACCTGAAGGCTGTAATCGTTACAGTGATGCTCCGACCGCCCGGCACTGTTACAGTAACGCTCTTCACTATCGTGGTTGTCTTCGCTGGCAGAGTAACTGTTGTAACGCTTGTCCTCACACTCGTGACCGTGACTGGTGGTAGCGTAACTGTCTTCGTGAGCGTTACTCTCCTCGTGACCGTCGTCGTCTTTGTAACGGTTTTCGTTGCAACGGTCTTAGTGACGGTAACCGTGCACGACGTGTTCACCAGCATGACGGGCAGGTCGTCGCCATCGCTATCGGCGAACCTGGCCTCAAGGAGCCTGACCGTATAAGACTTGTCGCCCACAACCTCGAAGAGTATGCTAAGCGCGACACCGGGCTCTCTCGCAGCCTCCCCCGGTTTGGCCGCCACGAGAACAACCCTGCCCCTGCCCGACTCGTTCCTAGCGACCAGAGGGTGGCTTCCCCACAAGCCACCCGGCTTAACCTCGAGCACCTTCAACCCGGTGTCGGGGTAGGCTACGGTAATCTCGCCGCTCTGCACCGGCTGGCCAGCGGGATCAACAACCACGTCTATCCTGATAAGGGGGTTCGTGTAGCTCGGTTTCGCGACGGGCTGGGCCCTCAGGTATACCCTAACGGCGTTAGCCTCCAGGCTGGTGAGGGTGGCTAGCAGTAGCAGGAGTAGGGGTATGGCGAGCCAGGTTCTCACGGCCCTCACCCCCTATACTCCTCTCCATAGTGGGCTGCGAGTATGGCTAAATCCCTGTAATCTATGACGCCATCGCTGTTTATATCGACGATCCAGTTGTAGTTTCTGCTCCCCCTCGTCGCCCCATAAGTCTTTTTCAGCATGATGAAGTCGTTGAAGTCAACCCTCCCGTCGAGGTTAAGATCGGCGGCCGGTAGGCTCCGGAGCGCTATGTAGACCGGCTCTCCGAGGCCACGGGTCTTGGTGCTGAGTACTAGTGTAGCGTTAGCACCCTTCTTCAGGTATGCTGCGAGCAGCACCAGGTTGTGCAGCCCTACTCTATAGACGGGCGTCCGCCTCTCGACTATAATATAGTGCTTAGCGCCCTTGATTACGATATCCAGGCTCTTGTTGAACGCTATGGCCACCACTAGCCTACGATACGGCACCCTATACTCCACTATAGTCTTGTTGGGCACTAGCATAGCGTCGGTGAGGGTATAGTAGCGGCTACCTAGGCTCCGCAGCGCGTCGAGAGCCTGGCTCTGCAGCTCCGGCATTATATCCGCGAGGCTTGAGACGATCTTAGAGGATACTAGTGCTAGTGCGACCGGCTCCACGCTCGGCGAGGCGAGCGTCACGTTGATGCGCACCGCCTCCGGCGCGTATATGAGTACTAGTTTGAAGCCGCCGGGTATGTTGTACTGGCCTAGGAGATCGCCTCCCTTCACACCCGCCACTCTCACCCTGGAAGAGTTATAGATGAGTAGAGCGGCCACACCCGGACGCGTGCTTATAGTATAGGTGGCCCCCATTCTAGAGGCGACAATCCCCCCTAGCCTAGTGACATGGAATCCCCCGAGCAGCCTCCCCACATAACCATGGGACGCCGAGTCGATGGCAGCCCGTACAATGTCGCCGCCAGGGCTTATCGGCGGGCTCCACGACGCAGCCCATCGTATGACGTCGCTTAGCAGCTTCCAAGCCTCGTCGTTGACAGACGCCTCTATCTCGAAGCTTATATACACGGCGCGATAGCCGTGCACCAGGCTCCAGTAGTAGTCGTAGGCGACTATACCCGCCAGCCCGTCGGGTGAGACTGCTACCAGCTTAACCGGGTTATAGATGAGCTGGTAGACTGGAAGACCGTTAATCGGGATCTCTAGCCTCTCACGCCCACCCGGTAGGGTGGTGTTCACCACGGCCACGAGGCCGCCAGCCCTGGTGTAGTAGGTTGCGTTGGCGGCGAGGCTGTAGAGGAGCCTCAGCCTCTCGGGCGTAGAGTAGAGTATGTCTCCTACATCGATCTGGGCTCCTAGGGCGCTGAACACGTTGGAGAAGAGCCTCTTATACTCGTCTCCAACCTTCCTGAGCCTCTCCTCGAGCTCGGATAGCAGCTTGGACGCGTTAACGCCGATGGGCCAGCCGAGCTGCCAGCCTACACTCGTATACGCCTTATACCCGAGCTTCTCGAAGGGGTTCGGTATCCTAACCTCCACGCTGGCAAGGTTGGTGAACCCCATCCGCCTAGCCTCCTCTGTGACTATGAGCCTCCCGTCCCACGGCACGTAGGGTAGTATCGTGGGCGTCGAGCCCAACCTATCGGCTAGGCCTACACTACCCCCTGCATAGACCCTGGCCACGGTGTCGCGCAGCTCGCGGTAGAGGCGGAGGAGCGGCAAGCCGATGGCGTTAGCGAGGATATCTGCTTGGCTGGCCGCGCCTATCGGGGAGAGGGGCTTGCCATCACCCCATGCCACCATGTCGAAGAGGCTGGCGTGCGTAACCACTAGTCCCCCGTGCATCTGCCTAACATAGTCCAGTATCTTGTCGAGCACGTCGTACCTGGAGAGATCCCAGTCGGTGATCCACGGTGCTATAGACTGGTTGAAGCCTAGCCACGAGTTACTGATTATAATCACTCGCGGCAGGAAGAGCGTCAGGGAGCGTGGGAGGTAGAAGCGGTTCGCGACTATGAAGAGCTTGTAGTGTTTAGCGAGCTTCTCCCAGTGGTGGAGGTGCACCAGGCTCGAGGCTAGCTTGTACACCGCTGCTAGCTTCTCAACCTCCTCCGCCAGATCGACTCCGAACAACCTCTTAGCAACGTAGTAGAAGCTCTCGGCGTATGGCGTCTTCAAGAGCTTATCGATGATGTTCTCGTAGTTCTCCCGGAGAAGGTAGAGTGGCATGCTAGGATCGTAGACTAGCACCGTGTAGGGGCCGCTGACGTTATAGGTTATGTAGAGGCCTCTCACCGTATCATACACGTTGTTCCTGTCGTCCTCCACGCGGGCATAGTACTCGATGAGTTCTCCGGGAGGCTGCCCCGGTATCAGGGCATACTCGACCACGACCGGCGGCTGGTGGGGGGCGTAGGCTGGCGGGCTGCCGCCTATGTAGTTCACGGCATCGAGGATAATCTGTATCGTGTTGTTATAATAGTTGAAGGTGGTGCTCGTGAAGCTCTTCAACTCTCTAGTAACTGGCGTGTCCCTCGCCTCTATGACGCTCCACGGGCCCCCATTGACCCTGTAGTATAGCTCAACCCTCTTGACGAGCCTATCGTCTATCGCGAGTATCGTGACGTTAACGCTTGCCCCAGCCTGTACAGACCAGTAGGGTGTCGAGAGGAGGAAGCCGTTCCATAACAGCAGGGGATTTCTAAGATAATCCGCTATCATCGGTATCGCGGCGGGTGGCGCGTCGCCGCCCTGCCTACACCCCCTAGCAACCCTGATCATAGTCTGGTTGAGCGTCCTCCCAAACCTGTCGACTATCTTCAGCTTTACGAGCGTCGAGAGGTTGACATAGATGCTGTCGATGGCGGGGTCTATGCCTATAAAGTGTTGTGTTAACGCGCTCTTATCCGCCTTCACGAGGAAGGAGGGTAGCGAGGGTATACCCGTCACGCCCAGCACTACAGTCTTCACGGGCGAGACGGGCACGATAACCTTGAAGACGGGTATACTAGTCTCGAACGTGACCCTCTCGTACTGGAATAGCGTGTTGCTGACAACCTCATTAACATCCTTTAACGTGATCGTCACGCTCGCCGGCCCCGTCACGTACGCGTCCTGGACGCCGATGTACTCGTAGAGATTGTCGCCATCCCCGTCGTAGAGTGCTACGAGGGCGTAGGAGGACTGGTTGAGATACACTACGCCAGGAGCCTCGCTGCGGCAGACACTCCCCGTGTACCTATCGACGGCTAGGAGAAGGGCTCTAGGCACGGGCTTACCGTTCTCGAACACCGGCTGGACGGTTATCGCCACGCTACCCCTGCACGGGGGTGCCTCTACGGGCTTCACCTCGGTCTCGGTAACCGTTGTGACGTTAAGCACGAGGCGTGCGGCGCCGTACTTCTCGGGCATGTACAGGAAGAGTATCGTAGGGTGATATGCGCACACCCTCTCCGGGTAGGTCACTATTATAACGTTGTTTCCGGCTACAGGCTGTGTACTAGTGTCTGGATTGCTTTCAAGCCTCGCGGGGGCGGCGCCGCGGCCAGCCCCTATCCTATCCGCGGCGTGGGGCATGGTGTAGAGGAGCGAGGCGAGCAGCGCGAGGAGCGCGGCGATTATGAGAGCTGTCTTCCTCACGCTCAACAATACCTACCCACTCTTGTAACGGGTACGACCACGCCTCCTAGGATTAAAGAGTAGCCTGGACGAGGCTGGAGAGGCGCATAGAACCCCCTACCGCCCTATTTAAGCCTAGGGTGGTGTCTAGACTCGAGGGGCGGGGTGAAGAGGAAGACCGGGCTGAACGGTGAAGAGGCTGAGCTACGCAGACCGCCCTCCACGGTGATGAGCGGATCACGGGGGCGAGGCCCCTGGGCCGTTGAGCGGCGTATCCTTGGCTGAGCACCTCTCCCGCACCCTCGCCACCAGTCGGCTATGCATCATAGTCGCGAGGGGCGAGTCGGGCTCCGCCACAACCCTGACACTAGCATCGCCCGTCTCGAGTATAAGCGGGTCCTCGGACACCACGCGACACCCCCCATGTTCCGCGAGAACCTCCTCCACTAGGGCTAGCCCCTCGCCGACACCACGCACCCCCGAGGCGCGCGCTAGGAGCTCGCGGCACAACCCATCGCTAGACGTGTAGAGGGTGACGCGGTAATAGGCCCCGAGCGCCCCGAGCCGGCCCTCGAAGCATTTTATCAAGAACACCGCCATCGTACCCCCCAGGAGCCCTCGGTTAAACCCGTTGCAGCACCCGCCCGTCTCCCAGGCCGGGGAGGTGCAAGGGTGGAGAGGCTCTGTGAACGGCTTAGGAGCCGGCTGCTGCGAGACATGGAGGATGGACGCGTGGATCCGGATGTGGTGCCTCTCCTCTCGCTCCTCTGGTCGAGGGGGTATTGCACGAGCAGCAGCTGCTCGGGGAGGATTGTGGTTAAGAGCGGGCCAGCGCTCTGGACTAAGCCGGGTGTCTCGATACTAGCCTCCTGGCACCTCGAGCCCCCTCCGCCGCGTCTCGTGTACTATCGCGCCCTCTCGGGCGGCCCATACTCCTGGGTCTCGGCGGAGCCGCCGATAATAGCGCTCTACGCGGATAGCCTCGAGGCCGCGGAGGCTATAGTCGAGGCTGCGTTGAGAGCCGGGTTCAAGTACGCGGGTTTCCGCCCCAGCAGCAGCGGCTACTACGTCGTGATTCGCGGCGAGGAGAGGATGGATACCATGATAGTCGCGGAGGGCGAGCCCGTGGTGACCCTGGAGGGCTTCGAGAGGGTATACCCGCTGCTCCTGCGGGTCTGGCGGCGTGGGAAACAGAGGCTAGCCAAGCTCCGCGAGATGCTCGAGTCCTCTTAAGGAGCCCCGTGGGTTATAGGGGTTGGCCGTGAGTGTATCATAGGGTGTAGAGCCCTACCATGCCAATGCCGTTCAGCATACTTGCTGATACCTTCGAGAAGCTCGAGAGGACTACGAGCAGGACCCAGATGGTCCTCTACCTCGTAGACCTCTTCAAGAAGACGCCGCCCGAGACGATAGACAAGGTCGTCTACTTCCTCCAGGGCAAGCTGTGGCCGGACTGGAAGGGGTTGCC
>CAZTIR010000040.1:0-12183 GCA_964613695.1 uncultured Desulfurococcales archaeon
AGAGGGCCGAGGAGTACCCGGCCTGCTGCTACGAGCTACACCCCGACGAGCTCCTAGCCTCTAGGCAGCACTACGAGCTCATAGTCGGCCTACTGTCGAGGCTCATCGAGGAGAAGCTAGGCGACAAGCAGGTCATCCTCTACCTGCCGAGGAAGCACCAACGAATATGGGACGATGCGAGGAGAAGAGCCTCGAGAGGCCCGCGAGAACACAGAGTGAAGTACAGCATTTTTGGTACGAGGAGGTTGGAAGAAACTGTGGCAAGGGTTACCGGGTTTAACGTCCACAGTTAAGAATATACACTTCCTTGGTTGCACCATGCTTAGCGGATGCGGGGCTAGTGGTCTTGAGGATTGATGAGCGCGATCGTGCCATACTCCGTGAGTTGTCGCGTAACGCGCGTATCTCCTACTCGGAGCTTGCGAGACGCCTCGGCATTAGCGACGTTGCTGTGTTGAAGAGGGTCCGCCGCTTGGAACAGATGGGGGTTATACGCGGGTATACCGTGCGTATCGACCCGGAGGCTCTAGGCTACCGTGCAGTATCATACACGGGTATCGATGTAGAGCCGGAGCGCCTATTGGAGGTTGCAGAAGTTCTACGCCAGAAAGAGTATGTTAAGAGTCTCGTACTGACTACGGGCGACCACGACCTCATCGCTGTGATATGGGCCCGTGATAGCGAGGAGCTTAGGAGGATACACGAGGAGATTTCGCGCATCCCCGGCGTTAAGAGAGTGTGCCCGGCTATACGCCTAGAGACCCTGAAGGAGAATTCCGACGTGTAGACAATAATGGGTGTGCCCCCGGCAACACCGCCACGGTGCCTTGCTTGAAGCCCGCTAGCATCGGCGCCCGCATCGCGTCAGAGTATGATGCTGAGAGACTATGCCTGGCCGTCCCGGGCAGCCACTCGGCACTCCAGATCCTCGCGGGAGCTAGAAAGGAGGGCCTCTGCTCAATACTGCTCGTCCGCGAGGATCTGGCCCCACTATACCGTAGATTTCCCCACTTGTACACGGAGATGATCACTCTAAAATCCTGGTCGGATATTGCATCACCCGGTTTAATCGAGTACCTACGCGAGAAGAACGCCGTGTTAGTGCCGCACGCGGGTCTGGTCGAGTATGTTGGTGTCGACCGCGCTGAGGCGCTAGAGCTGCCGATACACGGTAATAGGCTCCTCTTCCGTATAGAGGCCGATCAGCATGCAAAGATGAGGCTCTTGAGGAGTGCTGGCATACCGACGCCCCGCGAGTACACCAGCCCCGAGGAGGTTGATAGACTAGTTATAGTCAAGATGCCCGGCGCTAAGGGGGGTCGGGGCTATTTCCTCGCGAGAAGCCCAGAGGAGGTGCGGAGAGGCTTACGGGAGGCTATAAGTAGGGGCCTAATACGCGATCCCCGCGAGGCTATAATCCAGGAGTATGTTATCGGTGTGCCAGCCTACTACCACTATTACGCTTCTCGCCTCTATCGGAGGGTCGAGCTCACGGGCATGGATGTGAGATACGAGTCTAACGTCGATGGGCTTAGGAGGCTCCCGCCCGATTACGCCGCTGGCGTAGAGCCTAGCTTCGTTGTGGTTGGCAACCAGCCTATGGTTCTACGCGAGAGGCTGTTGATGAAGGTGCTAGAGTATGGTGATGCTTTTGCGCGAGAGGTTGAGGCGGTTACAGGGTTGCCCATGATAGGGCCTTTTAGCCTCGAGTCAATAGTCCGGGATGATCTCGAGATAATAGTCTTCGAGTTCTCTGGGCGCATAGTCGCCGGGACCAATGTATATACTGGTACTGGGAGCCCCTATACGTGGCTGTAT
The DNA here is from genome assembly GCA_964613695.1 of uncultured Desulfurococcales archaeon. GTDB lineage: Archaea > Thermoproteota > Thermoprotei_A > Sulfolobales > Pyrodictiaceae > Pyrolobus. Next base: position 1,819 of record CAZTIR010000040.1, read on the forward strand.
TGGGATGAGCCTATGTGGGTGGGCAGGCGCATTGCTAGAGAGATACGCGAGGCGGCTATGCAAGGTAGACTAGGAGATATAGTCACATAGGTACACCCTCGTTTCGAGCCGGGAGCCGGTATGCGCAAAACCCTGGTAGTTATCTTCGCGGTGCTTACCCTAGTGCTGGCATCTAGTACTGCTCTCCGCTACGCAGCCCCCACGGCATCATCTACCATGGATTCGGGCGGGAGGCAGGGTATACGCGTCGAGCTATACCCGGGGGTTAACGTCACGGGCTACCAGCCACTACTCTTCATAGTGCATGGGGCAGATCCTCAATCCACAAGGCTGTGTTTTAAAGTGGCGTTCATCGTCAACATCACACCCGCGTATTTCGAACACACGCCCTTCATAGAACGGTATGCTGAGAGTAGTGTCATGTGCCTGAAGCCGCTGAGCGAGGAGCCCTTACACACGGGGAATAGCGTAGTGTTTCTAGTGCCCGGTGTTCCAGCCGACACGCTGCTCTTTAACGTCTCGAAGCTAAACGTGGTTAACGGCAGGTACAAGATAAGAGCTTGGATGTACGTCAACATAACGGTCAAGAGGGGCGAAAAATACGACGTCGTTTATAAGGCGCGTATATACTACCAGCCTCGTGCCAACACTACCCCACTGCCCATCTTCCTCAACACTAGCCTAGCATACATCCTAGATGCTAGCGAGAAGCCAGTATTCTGTGCGGCTGTGCTCCACGGCCTCCCACTACGGCATAAACCGGTTCTCGTGATACGCTATATGCCCAGCGGCTCCGAGGTCTCTATAGAGCCTTCGAGAGAGTGGAGCATTCCGTCACTGTCGAGCATCGCTAGAGCATACGATAAGATAGTCGAGAAGCTTATAGAGTCTTTCGTCACGTTTGTCGAACCCGACTCGATGGAGAAGCCTAGCCCAGCGCAACCCGGCATAAGCTACTACTGTTACACGATCGACTTGAAGAAGATGGGGTTCGGATTCGATTCGAACATGCTAGTCTATCTCGACGCGGATGGCGTCACCAGCGATGCTATAGCCCTCTATCCTCGAGGCAAGGGGCCGAAGACACTGATAATAGACCCTGGCCTGCCCTACGCGCTTCAACTGTCTAATCCTAGGCTTGATGCGTTCGAATCCTCGCTCCGCAAGTGGGGCCTATGGGCGTCTAACATAACCTGGGCTAAACTACATAGGATATATTCGCCACTCTATCACTATATACGGAGCGCGTGGGATTATACGCCGCTCCCATACTGGGGCTACATTACTAGCATCACCGATGCACGTATAGTCGCTAACGTGTCGCTTGCCCTCCGGGAGCTTGAGAGAGGCTCATATGATATTGTGATACTCTCAGGGTGGTGGTTTCGACTACCATACTCGTGGCCCACGCTTGTAAGAACTGTGGCTCGGATGGCCGTCGAGGGTAGAGCGTCGGTAATAGCTACTGGCTTGAGCCTCTCACGCCTGTCCCTCGGCAACGGGTACTACCTGGGAGCCCCTCTACCCCTCGACCACGTGTACGGCGGCCTGGTATCATCGGCTCTAGCGGATCTAGGAGCAAGCCTCTATCAGAGTGTTGCCGGCGTCAACGAGAGCCTGGCTGTCGCGTTGGCTGACTTGCCTGCACCCGCACTAGCCCCAGTAAAAGCATCCCTTACTGTAACGAGGGCCGGCTTCCTGGAGCTTGGGTTCGTCGAGGGCTATTCCGTGACTTTGAACCTGCCTCTTGATGCGAGGTTGAAGAAGCTCGGATTCCGCGGCTATGGCTCGTTGGCATGGCTGCCATTATACCATGTGGAGCCTGCACGCATCACCGCCCTGTTAAGCGATAAGGTGTTTCAAACGGCGTTGAAGACCCTCGTCTATAACCTAACGAGGGTCTTCTACCCGGGCTTCGACGCCAACCTAGCCGCTGAGGCCGTTTCAACCTCCCTGGCTATAGCCCCGCGCATCTTATCCTCGATCGCTTCCGGCGAGGGCGTCGAGGGCGGTATATTAGCTAACGTTACTCTACCCCTGCTGGGCTCGAGCTGGCTCGAGGCCTCCTACCAGCCCCTCGGGTTGGAACTATACAAGATATCCCTAGGCCCCAGGTTTCTCCTAGTGGGCGACGACTCTATCATACTAGAGCTGCCGCTGTGCAGCGGAGCTAGGATAATCTACTCTAGCTTGCCCTTAGAGATTGACAGCCCGTCCCTGGCAGTCAGCGGGCCAGCACTCCTAGCGCGCCTCGTGAACCTGGCTGCTAGGCGCGTGAAAGGGTGCCAGCTATTTCACAGCATCTTCCTCGACTCGAGGATCGCTGCCACGCTTCAAAAACTGATAGATGGTGACATCGTCACCGGAGTCTATACCGTATTTGTGCCGCCAGAGGGGTTTACGAGGATAACGATATGCACCGGTAACGTAAATAACGCCAAGCTCGCGGTAATACCCGCTAATAGCGTGAACCTCGTGCTCCTAGTAAATGGCTCTGTTTGCAAGCCCCTATCTGTCAGCGAGGGCGTCACAGTGTATCGGCTTGAGCGTGGCTGTGTAAACGTGACGGTCAGGGCCAGGAAGGGTAGCGTGATGCCGGTAAAACTATACCTTATAGTGTATGGTGCCGCGCCGGGCGTGGTCACGAAGACGGTTACAACGACAACTACTACGACTAAAACCGTATATAGGAATATAACTATACCCGTTATCGTCTATAGGAACATAACAACAACGACGACCATAGTGAAGACGCTGGCGAGGACACTCACGAAAACCGTTACAAGATTCTTTACGCGCACGGTAACGAGTGTGAGGGTTGTTAACAAGACCCTGGTGAAGTTTAAGCCCATAACCGTCGTATCAACGACGACTGTGAGGAGTATTATAAAGAGTACCGTCACAAGATCGCTCGTCCTCACAAAAACGGTTAAACTCAGCAAGACCATAGTCAAGACACTAACTCTGCGTGTAACCGCTCGTAAAGGTGCGCCAGTATCGGCTCAACTGTTGTACCTTGCGCTGGGGCTAGCGGCTGGCGCTGCGGTGGGATACGTGGTGCCAAGGGTTATCCTAAAGGCTCGAGGCTAGAGTTTTACAAGTTAAAGCGTGGCAGGGTTTCAGAGAAGCGGTGGTAAGTGCTGGAGGCGAAGTATAGGCTAGTGAAGGAGCTTGTCGAGGCGGGCGGCCTGCGCATAGGCGGGCCTTTTAGGCTCCGTAGTGGAGTCCTGAGCCGGATTTATGTTGATGCTCGTAGCCTCTATTCGAGGCCGATAGGGAGGAGACTGGCGGCGACGCTACTAGCTAGCGCTATTGAAGGGCTTGGAGTAGAAATCGATGCTATACTCGGGGTCGCTACGGGGGGTATAGGCTGGGCTATACTAGCGGCAGAGCAGCTAGGCCTGCCGGCAGGCTATGTGAGGCCGGAGCCCAAGGATCATGGCCTTGAGAGGCTTGTGGAGGGCGGTATAGAAGACGGGTCTCGAGTGGTTCTCGTGGACGATGTGGTTACGACGGGGAGTGCTCTACTCGGGGCTATAGGGTTTACCGAGGCTAGCGGTCTAAACGTTGTCGGGGTGGCGGTGCTCGTGGATAGGTGCCAGGGCGCTAGCGAGAAGTTCATGGAGAAGGGTATACCCTTTGCACGCGTGCTCACACTCCGCGAGATCGTATCAATAGCTAGCGAGATGGGTGTAGATGTTAGCCCCGCCTCCCAAGAGGTCAAGAGTCTGAAGTGCTAGTCTTCTTGGCGAGTGTTTTCAAGCTCAGCATGGAGGGCTAGCATGTATTACCGCGTGTGGCGGTACCCTTGACGCATGTAGGGGTGAGAGTGGCTAGTGAGAATAGGCATAGTGTCTCGATGGGGTGCGGCATGCGGCATAAGCCTGCACGCAGAGTTGATAGCTATGCCACTCCGCGGGCTCGGCCATGAGGTGAGAGTGTACGCGCCTACAATCGAGAGCGCATCCCGGGACTGGCACCATGTTGTTATCGAGAGCGACCCTCCGTGGGTTAGGAGGGTTTACATCGAGGCTGATGAGCTCTGTTACCCGGATTGCGGCGGCTTCGTAAGGCCGGGTGACTGGCTGGAAAACGATATTGTGGTTGTTGAGGGGTACTCGAGGCTGCCTTGGCGGAGTCTACGCCCATACCTATACGAGGCTAAGAGGCATGGCGCTAGGCTTGCCCTAGTCGTGCATTACTTCTTCCCACGTGAAGTAGAGCCGCTCTTAGAAGACCCTAGGCTCTGGGATGTAGTCTTCGTGTTTGACGAGAGGTTTGAGGCCATGGTCAAGAGTGTTGCCGACGTCTATACTGTGGTTCTCCCCTATCCCTTCCTGACGCTCGAGCCCAGAATGTCTCTCAGCAAGCCAGCCGGCTGCCCATTACTCCTCTTCACCTTCGGCCGACAGCCCAAGCGCGAGTACATAGACTACCTCGTGGCCGTCAAGCGCATAGCGGGTAGGCTACCAGTCTGTTACCTTGTAGCGAGGAGTCTCGACGATATCGAGTACCCGGCGCCGTGGCTCATAGTAGTCAAGCGCAGGCTTAGCGTGGAGGAGGTGTACGCGTTCCTCAGGGCAAGTACTGTGCACTTGATACCGAAGTGGGATCACCCGGGTGTGGTCGTCTCCTCGACTGTGGCGCAGACTCTCTACGCGGGTGTTCCAGTAGTCGTTCCGGATACGCGCTACTTTGAGACCATCCCGAGTCTAGAGGAGGGAGGCCCACTGGTGAAGTATAAGCTGGGTAACGTGGCTGATCTCGTGGAGAAGCTCTCGTATATACTCGAGGACGAGGGTGTTAGGAGGGAGCTTGGGCTCCGTGCAAGGCTCTACGCGTGGGAGAGGCGCGCCGCACTAATCGCCCGGAGGATGCTAGAGTATCTGGTGGAGTGAGTGCCGCGCGTAATAGGCATCGATCCCGGCACCATGAGCATGGACCTCCTGGGCCTAGATGACGAGACCCTGAGGATCTTCCTTGACGAGAGCATACCACGCGACGAGGTGACGCGCAACCCGCGCACCGTCGTGGAGCGTGTGGCGCGGGCCGTAGAGGAGGCTGGAGGCGTAGATGCTATAGTTGCTCCCAGCGGCTACGGTCTACCCCTCATGCGCGTGCAGGAGGCGAGCCTCGAGGATATAGCCGAGGCTACTTTCGTGACACGGGAGGATGTTGAGAGGCGTTTAAGGATAATCGGGTTACGTGAGGTTATGAAGGCGTTCCGAGAGTCTAGCCTACCAGCCTGGTTCACGCCGGGGGTTATCCACCTGCCCACGGTACCGGAATACAGGAAGGCTAACAGGATTGACATGGGGACAGCGGACAAGATATTCACCGTTGCTGCTGCGCTCGCCAACCTGTACGAGGAGGGGGTCGGGCCCGAGGGTGTTGACGCTATTGTGGTTGAGATAGGCTATGCTTACACGGCTGCAATGGCAGTGGAGAAGGGTAGGATTGTCGACGGCGTGGGCGGTACAAGCGGTTTCACGGGTTATCTTGGAATGGGGTTTATGGACGCCGAGCTCGCCTATGCTCTAGCCGCTGTGGAGCCAAGGTTCTCCAAGACCAGGCTCTTTGAGGGCGGGGCTGCATTCATAGCGGGTTTGCGCGACCCGCGTAACCTCGAGGATTTTGTCGAGAGGGGGTTGAGGGGCGAAGAGCCATACCATTCTGCGCTCGAGGCCCTCGTGGAGGGCATATTGAAGGACATAGCCGTAATGCTAGTCCCTGTCCCGAAGCCGCGCTGGATATTCCTGAGCGGCCGCTGGACGCGTATAGAACAGTTCAGAGAGTATCTTGTTGATCGCGTGTTGGAATGGCTCCGCAGCTATGGTCTAGGAGTCGAGGTACGCGTTGTCAAGAGCCCCGGGCGTGTTACTAAAGCTGCGGCTTATGGGGCAGCGGTCATAGCCTCAGGCTTGGCGGGCGGCCGCTACAAGCCCATAGTAGAGAGGCTGGAGCTTCGCAACTCGAGCGGCTCCATATTTGACCACATACTCCTCTCTGGCGATATACGCGAGCGGTTGAGGAGGGAGTTTAGGAGGGTTGCATGAGGAGGGGCATAGACTGTATCCCGCTGGGCGAGGGTGACGCGAAAAACCTTCTATGCTATCCTCGCGTCATTGAGCCGTACTGCTCCCGCCTCCTACGCGCGCTCAGAGAGGCTGGTGTAGAAGAGGCCTGTAGCTATGGGCCGCATAGACTCCCAAGCGGCTACTCCATCCTCGGCAGCGGCTGGGCTGGCAACGTCGTGGCTCTCGTATGGCGTGGCAAGCTCGTGGCCGGTAAGCTGTTGAAACCGGGCTCTAGGAGACCTAGTATGCTTCGAGAAGCGCTCCTTGCTGTAGTAGCCGGGCTCTATGGCATAGGCCCTGAGGTTTACCAGATGAGCCGCTGGTTCATACTAATGCGGTTAATTGATGGGCCGAGACTCGGCGAGTATAAGGCAAGCGAGCCTTGGAGACTCTGGCTCGTCCTCCGCAGGCTCATCTACAAGGCTTATCTCCTAGATAGGCTCGGGATAGATCATGGGGAGCTTGTACGCCCCGAGGGCCAGGTCCTCGTCGAGAAGGATGAACCATACATAATCGACTATGACTCCGCGTCTATCGAGCGCAAGCCAAGAAACCTAACCAGGTTGTTGACGGGGCTGTGGAGGCTAGGCCTCATTAAACGCTCTCCTTTAGAGTTACGCGACCTCCTCCGCTCCTATCGCTATAAGCCTAGCCTTGAACTACTAAACTCGATACTAAAGGCGCTGCACCTCTAAGCAAAATAGTTAGGGTTTCTAACTGTCTGGTTTAGGGTTTGGGTATAATCGTTTCGAGCTACGTGCGTAAGCGAAAACCTCTTATAAAAGCGGTGCCAGCATAGCCGACATGAAGAGGTGTGAGGAGCATGCCCATCCAGATCCCCTCGATCGGCGAGAAGTTCCCAGAGATGGAGGTAATGACCCACAAGGGCAAGATCAAGCTGCCAGACTACTACGTGCAGCAGGGTAAGTGGTTCGTGCTGTTCACGCACCCAGCCGACTTCACGCCAGTGTGTACCACGGAGTTCGTAGCATTCGCTAAGAGGTACGAGGACTTCAAGAAGCTCAACACCGAGCTAATCGGCCTCAGCGTTGACAGCACGTTCAGCCACATCAAGTGGACCGAGTGGATTAAGGAGAAGCTGGGCGTCGAGATACCATTCCCCGTGATCGCCGACTCTACTGGCGAGGTAGCCAAGAAGCTAGGTCTAATACACCCAGCCCACGCGCCCGACGTCACGGTGCGCGCAGTCTTCATCGTCGACAATCGTGGTGTGATAAGGGCTATCCTCTACTACCCGACCGAGGCCGGCCGCAACATTGACGAGATACTCAGGCTAGTGCATATACTACAGATTAGCGACAAGTATGGCCGCGCCATACCAGCCAACTGGCCGAACAACGAGCTAATCGGCGACAACCTGATAGTCCCGCCTGCCGCTACCGAGCAGGAGGCCCAGGAGAGGCTCAAGCAGTACAAGTGCTACGACTGGTGGTTCTGCTACGAGGACAAGGCTACTGCCGAGGAGAAGGAGTTCGCGAGGAAGGTCCTACGCCGCGTCGCCAAGTGCGAGTAACCAACCCAACCCTCTTTTTAGAAGCCTTCTTCCCCCACTCTCGTTTTCTCCACTCACTCATCGAGCGGAGTCCCGCCTCTCTTAGCGTTGCAGGTACCCGGATCTCGGCTTCTCCGAGGTTTTCGAAATTAGCCGGGTTATGTGAGCAAATGTACCGGGTTTGTGGAGAGTGAGGCCGAGTAGGGTGCTGATACTCGACGGGTATACCGACGAGCCTGCCGGTCTTGGCGTGCCGCCCTATATTGACGTGTACCCGCGTTATATTGCAGGTGCTGTGTGGAGCGTGGATAAGGGTATACGAGTCGACTATGTGACTGTTGACGAGGTCCGTAGAGACCTCCATAAGAGCCTAGCCCGTATGAACGAGTACGACGTTGTCATCGTCATCGCTGGTGTTGTGGTGCCCGGGAAGTATCTCGGGGGCGAGCCTATCAGGCTAGAGGAGTTGAGGTCGTGGTTCCGCGTCGTCGATAAGCCGCTGAAGATACTCGTGGGTCCTGCCGCGCGTTTCGGCATCAGCAGCGGCGAGGGCGGTAGGATTGCGAGCCTGCCTAAGGAGGTCCAGGAGGTGTTTGACGTTCTAGTCCGCGGCGATCCAGAGGTATACGTCTATAGGATGCTCTCCGAGGGCTTTGAGAAGGCTAGCCCGTACGAGGTTAGGAGCGACTACAGCCTAGTCGACAAGTTCGCTGTCCTAGGCGCTCGTATAGTCGAGCAGCACCCAAACCTAGGCTATAATCTCATAGCCGAGATCGAGACCTTCCGCGGCTGTCCGCGTAGCATTGTAGGCGGGTGTAGTTTCTGCATCGAGCCCGCGTATGGTATGCCTGTCCAACGCAGACCAGAGGCTATCGTGAGGGAGGTGGAAGCTCTCTACAAGTTTGGCGTGCGCGCCTTCCGGCTCGGCAGGCAGCCTGACATACTCGTCTATGGTAGCCCAGAGCTCGCGGAGAAAGAGTGGCCTCGGCCAAACCCCGAGGCTCTCCGCAAACTCCTGCATGGCATACGCTCGGTGGCACCCAACCTAGAGACATTGCATATAGACAATGTGAACCCGGGCACCATAGTCCATCATCCGCGGGAGGCCCGCGAGGCTCTAAAGGTTATCATAGAGTACCATACGCCCGGCGACGTGGCGGCAATGGGTGTGGAGACGGCGGATCCCCGCGTGGTTAAACTAAACAACCTAGGAGTGTACCCCGAGGAGGCGTTTGAGGCGATAAGGGTTGTTAACGAGCTTGGCTCCCGCCGCGGCTATAACGGGCTGCCGGAGCTGCTCCCCGGCATAAACTTCGTGCTCGGTCTTCGCGGGGAGACCCGCGAGACCTACCGTCTCAACCTAGAGTTCGTCAAGAAGGTTTACGAGGCCGGCCTCATGGTTAGAAGGATCAACGTGAGGCAGGTGCTGATACTCCCGGGGACGAGAATGTGGTTCTATGGCGACGAGTGGCTGAGGAAGCATAAGCACCTTGCGCGATGGTTTAGAAGAGAGGTTATGAACTACTCTAGGCTCTTCCTGAGACGCGTGGTCCCCAGAGGCACTGTCATGAAGAGACTATATATTGAGAGGTATGAGCCCTCCCTAGGCGTAACGTTCGCAAGACAGACGGGGAGCTATCCACTAGTCGCGGAGCTGCCATGCCGCATAGAGGAGAAGCGCGTAATAGACGTCGTGGTTTACGATCATGGAGCCAGGAGTGTTAGAGCACTACCACTCCCCCTAGACCCCAATAACGCCCCTCTAAGCCTCGTGAGGGCTGCGCTCGGGGAGAAGATTGCAATGAAGATAGCCTCGCTTAGACCCGTCAAGAGCGGTGATGTGCTCGAGAAGCATGGGCTTAGCAACTACTTCTCCCTACAAGGCTTCAAGTGCTTATTGTAAAACTCCCAGGAGCCACTCTTCTCCAATCCTCCCCTCCCGTAGAGCACTCAACAACCTGCCCAGCCTCCTCTCATGCAGCCTCAACGCCTTGGCAACGGGGTTGGGGTAGTGGTTGACTAGGGGTCCGCAGACGTATGCATCGCTAAGGCTTCTAGCATACTCGCACAGCTCGCCAATACCCGGCCACGAGCCTCTCTCGCGTCGATAGGCTAGAGCCTCTAGTAGAGTTGGTCTCAGGAGAATATAGTCAAGGTGCTGTGACGCGTGGCAACAGTCGCCTGGCAGCTTATGCGCGAGCAGACCCTCCTTGCAGGCGGTATACCTGGCAGAGAGCCCCTCGGCTATCGAGTAGAGCCTCTTGTGAACCTCCAGCCTCCAGCGGCGGGGCGGGTGTATGAGACCCTCTCTACCAGGCGCCCGGTGGAGCTCGTACGGCTCCCAGCCGTTATAATCGAGGCCTAGGAGCTTCTCCAGCACTATAGCTTCTCGGCGAGAGAGGCGTATAGACTCTCCGATGAAGCTCTTCACACCAATGGAGGCGAGCTCTGTCAACAGCCTCTCGTGTACACGCTCTAGGCCTGGTATAAGGGGCTGTAGCCTAACCACGACCGGTATGCCTTCCCTCAAGAGCCCTCTTATAGCTGTGAGTCGGGTGGAGGCACTCTCGGCTCCAGGCTCGAGGAGGAGGGAGTGGTAGTCATCGAGAGACAAACTGACCTGGATCAAGGCTAGTCTCCTGTCGCTCAACTCGCCTACAAGGCTCCTCCAGGGCTCGGCTAGTAGCCTGGAGGGTAGCTTAGTGTTGATCACTAGTGGTATACCCTGGCGGAGGGCAACCTGGGCAAAGCGGTACGCGAATAGTAGCCTTGGCT
>CAZTIR010000041.1:0-11990 GCA_964613695.1 uncultured Desulfurococcales archaeon
AAGATCGACGAGAGGACTGAGACAGTGTTACGCAGAATTAGTAGCCTCGCATCCTTGATAGATAATAGCGTGGAGAGGCTCGCGCTACGCGCCTCCGTTATAGAGTCTGAGTTGAAGAAATTGGAGGAGAAGATGCCGGCCAGCATAGCGAACAGTGTGAACAAGGCGCTAGGGGGTCTCGAGGCTAGAGTATCGACAATCTCGGTCGAGGTCGCGCGCGGCTTAACAGAGGTCAGAACGAGTATAGGCAGCCTCGCCAAGAGCCTATCATCGAAGCTTCCTGATACCACCCTCTTCTACCTGCTGGTGGCATTGCTGGTAGCAAACCTGGGAGTATCGGCGGCGTCGCTGGTGTTCTCTAGAAGACGCTAGTGTTTTAAAAACACACTCGTGTCACGGTGTATAGGCTGAGCGGTGGTAACGTGAAGGACTATACACGCTTCCTATCGGGGCGTGCAGATGCCTTCGAGTCATCAGAGGTTAGGGAGATCCTGAAGCTCCTCGAAAAGCCGGGTATCATAAGCCTTGCTGGCGGCCTGCCAGACCCTAACCTATTCCCTAAGGAGGAGCTCGCCGAGATAGCGAGGCAGGTTATCCTCGAGAAGGGGGCTGAGGTATTACAGTATGCGCCTACGCGCGGTGTGAAACCATTCCTCGATGCTGTCAAGAGGTTTATGGAGAGGCATGGGGTTCGCGTCTACGAGTACGACTCTATCATAGCTACTGTGGGTAGTCAAGAGGCCCTCTTCCTAGTAGCGAGTAGTATTATAGAGCCGGGCGACACTGTGATAGTAGAGAAGCCCACCTACCTAGCAGCAATCCAGGTTCTCAAGGGCCTAGGGGCTCGTTTCGAGGGCGTCGGTATCGACGAGGATGGTATGCGGACGGATGAGCTAGAGTCACTCCTCCGCAGGCTTAGGAGTGAGGGTAGGCGAGTAAAGCTAGTCTACCTCGTGCCGACGTGCCAGAACCCCGCTGGCACGACAATGAGCGAGGAGAGGCGTAAGCACCTACTCGAGCTTGCAAGCCAATACGACTTCCTGGTGGTCGAGGATGACCCCTACGGGCTGATAAGGTTCGAGGAGCGTAGTGTGACGCCGCTAAAAACGCTCGACCGTGAGGGCCGCGTCATATATCTAGGCTCCCTGAGCAAGGTGCTTTCTCCAGGCCTCCGCCTAGGCTGGGCAGCTGGACCCGAGGAGCTCATAGCGGTTATGGAGAAGCTCAAGCAGGCTATAAATCTGCACACGTCCACCCTCTCCCAGTACATAGCGGCTCGTGCGCTCGACGCGGGTATTGTGGAGAAGCGGCTGCCCCTGATACGCGAGACTTATAGGAGGAAGCGTGACGTAATGCTGGAGGCGCTTGAGGAGTACTTCCCGAGGAGCGCGCGCTGGACAAGGCCGATTGGCGGTCTCTTCATATTCGTGTGGCTCCCGGAGCGTATAGATACCAAGGCACTCCTCCCCAAGGCTATTGAGCGCGGTGTAGCGTATGTGCCGGGTAGCGCGTTCTACATTGACGGTGGTGGTAGGAACACGCTGAGGCTCAACTACAGCTATCCGAGCGTTGAGGAGATTAGGGAGGGTGTTAGAAGGCTTGGCGAGCTACTACGAGAGGAACTGGGCGAGAGCCAGTAGCTTATGAGGCATTGCTGAAAATAGGGGTTAGCGGCGTGTCTAATGGTGTGTCAAGATTTTGGCAGGATGTCCAGTAGATAGCGTTATATGGATAATCACGGGGATTTGTAACCTAAACTGTAAGCACTGCTACGCCTACAAATGGCGTGGTAAGCCGGAGCTGCCTCTGGACGAGAAGCTTAGACTGGTGCGCGAGTTCGCAGAATGTAACATAGAGTATGTGAATATCAGCGGCGGCGAGCCGATAATGCATCCGCACACCCGCAGGATTCTCGAGGAGCTAAGCAACTACGGCATAGAGACCAGCATAGTCACGAATGGGACGCTGCTAACGCGCGAGTGGAGCAGGTTTCTAGCCAAGCATAACATATTCGTCTTTGTGAGCCTCGACGGCCCCAAGCACGTTCACGACCTCCAACGGGGTCGGGGTACCTACGAGAGGGTAGTGGAAGGTTTGAGTCTATTAAGAGAGGAGGGTGCCGCATTCGCAACCATAATGGCTGTCTCGAAGCTAAACTGGCGCTATACGCGAGAGTTTGTAGACCTAAGCGTGCAGCTAGGCTCAACTAGACCGATTCTAATACCCGTTATGCCATTCGGCAAGGCACTCGAGAACAGGATATACATCGACGCCAAGGAGTATTGGCAAGCAGTGCTGAGTGCGGCGTCGCGGGCTAAAGAGCTGGGTGTAAAACTGCAACTCTGGTGCTCGCCTTTCGCCTACTCGGCTCTGCCACCCTCCCTCCGCGATGTCGTCGAAATCAGTTTTTGTAGGACAGCGCCGGTCATAGACATAGACCCGCAGGGCAACGTCCTGCTCTGCGACGTGATGGACATAAAGCTTGATAATGTCGTGGGGAAGAAGCTGAGAGAGGTTGTAGAGCGCGTCGAAAACCACCCGCTGGTCCGGGAGATATTCGCGCCGAAGGATCTACCTCCCCAATGCCGCGAGTGCCCATATTCGTGGCAGTGCCGGGGCGGTTGTTTCGCAAGAGCGTTATTCAAGTATGGTTCGCTGAACGCCGGAGACCCCCTATGCCCCCTACGCTCCGGTCTCGTGGCTGCAAGCAAAATATAGAAGCTTTTTGAAAGCGTAGTGGAGGGCTGGCGCATGGCTGGCAAGGTTACTGTGGAGGTTGATCTCGCCAAGTACAAGTATGTAGACCTGCCGGCCGAGGAGGCGCTCAAGCTACTAGAGATCATTAGCGAGGAGTTTGGTAGGCGTACACAGGATGTGATGGAGGCAATAAGGTATATTAGGAATTTCGAGGAGTTCTACGAGTATATGAGGAAGAAGTTCAAGGACTACATCGCACCCCCAAAGAAGCCCGATGATTTCATCAAGGGTGTTGTGGTGGTTGACAAGCTGAAGCTGTATAAGAGTGAGGGTGGTGAGCGTCGCGTCGTTATAGTCTTTGATAGGAGGTTTGATCTAGAGAAGCTGAAAGAGGCTCTCAAAAAGCTGGGTTACGAGGAGGTAGAGGTCAAGAAGGCTATGCTCTAGATTCTAGCACTCGGAAGATACTACTTTCTTCTACGCCTCCTCCTCTTCTCGACCTCCGGGACAGCGATAGCCCCTAGCTTTTCCACCGCCTCCTCAGGCTTCATCTCGCCCTTGGCCAGCTTCTCTAGTACTGATAGCCTCTCGAGCATAGCCTCGAGCATCTGCACGTTAACACTAATCTCTTCAACCTCCTCCTCTTCGCTCGCGCTACTCTCTGCCGTTTCAACCTCGGTGATCTCCTCGTAGCTCTCCTCCATTGCATGTCGCCCTCAGACGCGATGCGGGTAGAGGGTTGAGAGTATACCCCCCTTTAATCCTAAAGAGTTGCTGTGGATGGTAGGGTGCCACCCTGCCGTGTCAGAGGCGTATTCAAGCGCCTCGATTCTCGGCTCGTAGCTGTTCTCGAGAAGAGGGGTATTTGCGAACCCACACCTATACAGGAAAAAGCGATACCATTAATCCTTGAGGGTCTCCATACGCTAGTTGTCGCTCCGACGGGCTCCGGTAAGACGGAGACCGCTCTCCTACCTCTAGCCTCCAGGCTCTTACGGGGAGCTCGTAGAGAGGGCATAAGAGTGTTGTACGTTACTCCTTTGCGCAGCCTCAACCGCGACATCTTTGCGAGGGTTACGGGCGTTCTCGAGGAGGTGGGGCTCCGGGTCTATGTGAGGCATGGCGACTCCACCCCGAGCGAGAGGAGGATGCTCCTCGAGAACCCGCCAGACGTGGTCATCATGACGCCAGAGTCTCTAGAGTACCTACTCTCCTCTAGCGAACGCTTCCGCTCCCACCTTGAGAATCTCGAGGCAGTGGTTGTTGACGAGCTCCACGAGCTTATAGATGATAAGAGGGGGTCTGAGCTGGCGGTTGTGCTCGAACGGCTGGAGAGGATATCGAGGAGGCGTGTTCAGCGTATCGGATTGTCTGCCACTATAGGGGATACTAGTCTGGCCGCCCAGTTCCTAGGCGGTGGCCGTCATGTTGAGGTTGTCGAGGCTCCTGGGGGTAAGAGGTATGTAATCGGCGTCGAGGCCCCGGAGCCGAGCGGCGAGGATGTGAGAGAGGCGGAGGTTTACGGTCTTGAGCCGGAGACGCTCTGGAGGCTTCGAAGGATTAGAGAGTATGTAGAGCGGTTTGGGCATGTTCTCCTCTTCACCAACACCCGCGATACTGCAGAGCTCCTCGGGAGGCTCCTCAAGACCCTCTATGGTGAGGGGCTTCTCGAGGTTCACCATGGGAGTTTGAGTAGGGATTTGAGGGTTAGGGTTGAGAGGGATTTCCGCGAGGGTAGGCTCCCGCTCCTAATCGCCACGTCGAGCCTCGAGCTGGGGATAGATATTGGTCACGTCAACTTTGTGATACAATACCTCTCGCCTAGGCAAGCCTCCAAGCTCGTGCAGCGCGTGGGCAGGGCTGGTCACAGGCTGGGCGAGGAGTCGAGGGGAGTTGTGCTCACCCTCAACAACTTCTACGATGTACTCGAGTCCATCGTGCTCGCTGCTAGAGCCGTGAGGGGTGACATAGAGGAGCCGAGGCCCTACGAGAAGCCCCTGGACGTGCTGGTGCACGAGATTGCAGGGATTGTTGACGAGAGGGGCGAGGTTAGCATAGACGAGGTGTACGATATCATCTCGAGGGCTTATCCCTTCAGGGATCTGACACGCGAGGAGTTCGAGGAGGTTGTCGAGTTGATGGAGCATGCTCGTATCGTGAGGCGTGTGGACGGGAAGCTGAGGCCGGGTAGGAGACTCAAAACGTACCATTACAGTGTGACCATGATACCGGATGTGAAGCAATACCCGGTGATAGAGTACGGGACTGGTAGAAAGGTTGGTGTGCTCGACGAGGTCTTCGTCGCGGATCTGAAGCCTGGCAAGAGCTTCGTCCTAGCGGGGCGCGTGTGGGAGGTCGTGGAGGTCGGAGAGGCGAGGGTTATCGCGAAGCAGGTGGGTAGCGACTCGCTAGTACTCCCGGTGTGGGAGGGCGACCTCATACCGGTAGAGTGGAAGGCCGCGAGAGAGGCGGGGGCTCTTGTACGCAGGCTTGTTAGCGGCGATAAGAGGGTTTACCGGAAGTACCCGGGAAGTCGTCGCGCGTGGGAGATACTCGGGGAGGTTCTGGAGAGGCAGAGGAGATCCGGGGCCCCAATACCCGATGATAAGACCATAGTTTTGGAGGCTGCGCGCGACATAGTAGCTCTCCTAGGCTTCTTCGGGACCCGGCTCGCCAAGACACTCGAGTACCTCGTGGCAGGGCTGATAGAGGAGATGCTAGGCTATACCCCAGAGACCGCTAGCAACGCCTACCTAGTCGCGGCTAGGCTCAACTCGAGGCCCTCTCCGCTCCTCCTAGAGGGTTTGAAGAGGACGCTCTCGAGGCTAACGCTGGAGGAGGCCCGCGGCATAGTAGAGAGGGTTGCGAGAGGCTCCACTCTCTACTACTGGAAGCTCTACCATGTCGCCGTTAGGATGGGCCTCGTGGAGAAGGGGGCTAAGCCCGAGAGGAGGCTGCTAGAAGCACTCTCCGATACGCTGGCGGGCCGCGAGGCGCTAAGGGAGCTCATACACGACAAGCTAGACTTCGAGGCCTTGGGGGCGCTCTTGGAGGCTGTACGCTCTGGTAGAGTGAGGATAGTGACGAGGTACTCGGAGGAGCCCAGCCCCCTGCTCCTCGAGGCTGTAGGGGTGGTGTCTTCCGGCGATCGTGTCAAAAGCGCTACGATACCCTCCTCCGTCCTCGCAGAGGCGTTGAAGAAGCGGCTAGAGTCTAGGAGAGTGAGGCTAGTCTGCATACGCTGCGGTCACGTCTTCGAGGCTAGGCTTGGAGACCTGCCAGAGAGGCCCGAGTGCCCGCGCTGCGGCTCCAGGCTGCTGGCGCCCACTAGCCTAGAGCCCGGCGAGGCTAGGCGCCTCGTGGAGGTCCTCAGGAGGAAGGGGTTGAGGGGGCTTCGGGGCGAGGAGAGGAAGGCTAGAGAGCTAGCCGAGGCCGCCGATCTAGTCCTTAGCTATGGCAAGATGGCTCTATACGCGCTGGCTACTAGAGGCGTGGGTGTGAAGACGGCGAAGAAGGTTCTAGGCAAGCTCGCCTTCGGCGAGGAGGCCTTCTTCAAGGAGCTTGTGGAAGCCGAGCAGAGGTTCGCTAAGACGAGGCGCTACTGGGGCTAAGATTCCTCGCCCTCTCCCGGCTCGCCAGGGAACCAGAATGTCTCCACGGGCTTAACCTCCCTCGAAGGCTCCTCTATGCCCAGGAGCTTCTTAGCAATGGCTATGGTGTCCGCTATTTTTCTCTTCGTGGGCCTCTTCCACGGGGTCGGATCGTTGCGCATGATTGGGAGCACTATATGCTCGAAGTATACCTCGGCAAGTGGGCACGTGTCGACGCATATCCTGCACGAGACGCACTTCTCGGGGTTTACCACCGGGTGGCCGGTTGCGACGCTAATAGCCCCTGTCGGGCATGTGGCCTCGCACGCGGCGCACTCCGCGCAGTAGGTGCCGCGATACAGCAGCTTCAGCGCCTCGTAAGCCTCCTCGCGGAGGCGCGCGCCCTTCAACCCCCTAGACTCGACTACGAGCTTCTTGCCGTCAAACTCCATTCGCCACAGCCCGCGCTTCTCGAGGATAACTTTGCCCTCACGCTCCTCTACGCTAGTAGCGCCTAGGATCGGGGCCTGTTCTCTAAGAGCCTCTCTCCTCAAAGGCTTCTCCAGTACAACCTCCACGCGCTCCTCGCCCTCGAGGTACTCTACGGGCTTGGGCTCGGCCCAGCGCTCCAGTTTAGGCCTCCACTCGTACCCTGAGAGATCTACACCCGCTCTCCTCGCGAGCCTCTCCTTCTGGGCGGCTGGCGCGTTCCACCTCCATAGCCCCAGTGTTATCCACTCGCGCGGCATTCCCAGCTTCCTCCTCCACTCCTCTAGCACAGCGAGCCACTTGGACCAGAGGTCTGGGTGCGTCTCCTCAACCAGCCGCAGCTCTGCCATGGTGGACGCCGGGCACATGAAGCAGCCTACACGATCAAACCCCATGTCGTACAACCTGTTATACTCTAGGCGGTGCTTGTAGATGTAGAGCCAGATGTGCATCTGCGTCCACTCCTGCACCGGGCTTATGGCCAGCAGCTGGGGCACCCACCGGTTCCTCCACACCCTCGGAGACCTGGCCCTATCCAGGCTCTCGAAGGCCCTCTGACCGACAACGTTGAGAGCGCCGTTAGGCCACTCGCGGCGAGCAACGCGGGCGAGTGGAGCCAACTTTGTGACTTTGCAGCACCAGCGGTAGTCACGGGCAGGAGGCCCGAAGTATCTCACAGCCCTCCAGAAGGCATCGCCAGCATTAGCCTCTACGAGGTCCAGCCCCCACCTCTCCACAGCCCTCCTCACAGCCTCTATCGTCTCGGGGAGCTCTATCCCGGTATTGTTGAAGAGCATTCTCGGATCGAAGCCGGCCTCGAGGGTCAAGTGTAGGGCGACTAGGCTATCCTTGCCGCCCGAGTACGAGACGACAACCGGCTTCCCCACCTTCTCCGCCATCACGTTTATGAAGGCGTGTGCTCTCGCACTCCGCACGTACATCTCGTAATCGTTGGCCTTCAGCACGTCATCCACAGTAGCCCTCTTATCCGGGTTAACCGGCTCCCTCTCACCCCCAAACCTCGTCTGGAGCGTCACACGGCCACGCCTGACATACCCAACGCCCCTAGGCTCCCCATCGGCATCGAGTATTACAACCTGCTCTCCCTCCCGGAGGCCGTCCCCCGGAGCCTCGAAGTGTGGTCTAAGCCTCTCACCCCTCTGGAGGCGAACAGTCGCCACGATACCCTCCTCAACCGCTATCCTGGCGGTCCACCTCGAGAGCCTGTACCTCCAACGCCTCTCAACGGGGTCATAGTAGAATTTGCCCGCGTGACCCCCGCCGAGTATAACCTCCTTCATCTCGTCCATATGAGGAACCTTGTTAGTGGCGAAGGCCCTGCCCTCGAAGAGCCTCGAGTATAGCCTCAGCCCGGCATCCTTGCCGAACTCGTCGACCAGAGCCCTCCTCAGCTTACCCTCCTCGCCCGCAAACCAGGGCTTCGCGTCCCCCGGCTCCGTGAGCCTAACGGGTATGCCCCTCCCACCACACTTGCTGCAGACGGGGCTCAGGAGGGGCACGTTACAGTTAGGGCACCACCAGAGCTTGCCGCGCACAGGCCACCGCCTAGGCCCCGACTGGGGCACCGCACACCACTCTGGATAGAGGAGCGCCTCCTCCACCCTTATCTAGGCGCGTCCGCGGCGTATGAGCCGCTCCCACACCCGCCTCTTCTCCTCGAAAACCTCCCTCCTCCCAATGGGCCTCGCGGGAACCCCAGCAACCACCACGCCCGGGGGGACGTCGCGTGTAACAACCGAGCCCGCGGCGACGACAGCCTCCTCCCCTATCACGACGCCGGCGAGTATGGTGGCGTTGGCTCCTATCACCGCTCTCCTCCCGACACGGGCTCCGATCAGCCTCTTGCTAGGCGGGTAGAGGTCGTTCGTGAAGACAGCCCCGGGGCCTATGAAGGCCTCATCCTCGATCCAGGTGCCCGGTGGGAGATAGACCCTGGATTGTATCGAGACACGGCGGCCGATGTACACGTGCGAGTCTAGCATGGAGTGCGTGCCCACTATGCTACCCGCGCCTATCACACACCCCTCCCTAACCACAACATGGTGTCCTATCCTGGCACCAGCCCCCACCCTAGTAGCCTCGTACACAACCGTGTGAGAGGCTATGCGAGCACCCCTCTCCACCACAGCGCCGAGCGAGGAGGAACCCCACCCGGCGCCCCCACGCCACCCTCTAGGAACACCTACCAGCGTATAATCGCCGATTACAACCCCGCTCTCCACAATACTCGGGCCTAGTATCGCCGCACCTCTTCCAACCACTACGTCCCGGTGTACAACTGCCTCGGGGGATACAAGCCCAAGCCAGGCCTCCATACCCTCCCAGGCCTCGCCCCCACGCTGCGCGACGCCAGCATAACAGCCTTGGCTACAGCCTCTTCTCGCGTGGATGCATGCTCCCACACGCCCCCCGTCTCCCCACAGAGAGCCTCCAAGACTTCTATGTCGCCCCGGGGCGGCGGAGACCGGGATACTATGAGGGCATCGATAACCACCCCGCTGCTCCGCGCAAAGAAGGCCAGAGGGTGGGGCGGATGGCCGAGCCTAAAACCACCCCCAGAGAATATGATCAGTCTGAGCGCGTACCCCGGCGGAGCAGAGAGGAGCATATAGAGGCTCTCCTTAACACCCTCAGATAATACTAGGCCGCGTGGGCCAAGCCTTATACTCTCCAGCGCTTCCCGAGTCACGCCAGCATCTCTAGTAAAATAGTGGAGTGGAGCAGCCTGCCTTGCCACCACAACAGTCGCCACCCACGCCCCGCTCCTATATAGTCTCTCGGCTGCAGCTAGCAGTGCTGCTTTCAAAGCCTCGTGTCTCGAGGGCTTTACATCATCGCTGCCAGTCAACCCGTTTACATCCAGAAGCAGCACAGCATAGGTGCCAAGAGGGCTGGTCATATGGCGATCTAGCCCTCCACTCTAGGCTCGGGGAGGGGCAGTAACCTAAACCTAGGTCGCCATACATGCTCGTCGACGAGCCTGAGCAGCGAGTAGCAGCATGCAACTCTTCTGACTATACTCGCCCGCGCTGCTAGCCTAGGGTCGCATGCTACGAGCAACCCGTGTTTAGCGGCCAAAGCCACGCTGGCGGCCTCCTCTATACTCACGCCCAGTTTTCTCGCAACACTCCTAACTCCCGTGACGCTCTCAAACCGGAGGTTAATCGTTTCACCAGTAACAACCTCAACAAGCCTAACAATGTTCTCTAGCTCACGGGGTACGATAATCCGGGATTCTAGCGATTTCAGTACACCGAGCCGGCCGAGAATCTCGATGCCAACAGGGTCGAGGACGTAGATGCTGGCAGGCGGCGGGGGAGGGATAGCCCTGCACCCTATCTCGGGCGCTATACCAGAGGCTACCATGAAAGATATGAACTCGTCGAAGCTCACACCAGCTATCCTCAATGCCCTCCAGAGTGTAGAGCCGCGTTGATACGCACGGAGCCCCACCAGCCGCATGTCTATACTAGAGAGCAGCCTACGTAACGCATCTCTAACAACCTCGGCTTTAGACGAGTAGAGCCCGCTCTCGACTAAAGCCTCCATAACCTCATCAAAATAGTCGCCAACCTCGATACAAGAGGGCATGATCTCACCCGCCCTTTACTAGCTCGGCAAGCTCATCCAAACTGCAGATTATGTGGGTGAAGCCATAGTCGCGTAGAAACCTTGTGAGCCTCGAAGGACAACGGTCGACGCAAAAATAATAGACGCGATCGTAGAAACGTAGTGGCCAGCCTCTCCAACTGTCACAGGGGAGGCTACAACAGCCGATAATGTAAGCGGTGCTTCTCCCACCGGATAAGAGTCTAGAAGCTTCTAGCAAGCCTCTATCCCAGCATCCTCTACCACCGACTATTTTCAAGGCCTCAATAGCTTCTAGGCACTCGCCAGGATCTCCGCTACAAAAAGGAAGCACACCATTATCAACATATATTCCTATAGTCGTGTATGCATTAGTAAGGCTCGTAAGCACGATCTTTATGGATTCGAGGGCCTTGTTAAAACGCATACTTCTCTCCATACACCCGCCGCCATCAACCAGGATGACGACATCGTATTGTAATACCATCATTGCAGACCCCTGGGGGATTCCAGGACAGCACTACCCCAGAGGAATCTTCTTAACTAGTGCTCCGGCTGGCACCAACACAGCCAAGTGAGGTCTAGGGTGATGCGCGTGAGTAGACTAGGCCTAACTCTAACTGCGGTATTCATTGCGGCACTCGTGCTCATAACAGCAGTAGCCCCAATAACAATGGCGCAAGCGCCCCAGAAGTATACTAGGCCGTTAACGCTAGTCGCCTGGGAGGGATCGCTAATAGAACTATACTTGAACTACACCGAGCTGGCAAACCAGTATGGCGTAGGCCCGAAGGGCTACCAGTTCGCGATCGCGATTCCAGGTACCAGTACTCCCCTCGGTGGTCAGCCACTCCCAATACTAGTTAGCGACGTTGCCGGTAAATACTACTGTACTGTCGGCTATGTGATACTCAACATTGGTACGGCAAATCTCCAGGACGGGCTGTGGATGAGCAGCAGCCTGCCGTACATCTTCCAGGTCGGCAACTACAAGTACGAGATAAGAGTCAACACGTCACTAAATACCCCAGGCTATGGACGAATAGCGGTCTGGAACGTGACTGATCCGCAGCATCCACAGTGGCTCTTCAACACTAAGATACACGCTCTCGTCTACTTCCCAGACGCGGGTAGCCTCGAGGCAGCGATCAAAGCATCACCGCTTAACAAGGGCGTTGTGCCTCCAGGGCCCTGCCAGGCTCTAGTTGCGGGCTGCGCCAATGGCTGCTATCTACGCGTGTATGGCGTCCTAATTAGCCCGCCAAGAGGGCTAGTGAGCGGCAACAAGTACTCCATACTAGTAAAGACTACTGCGTCGCCCACGTGGAGCTTCGAAGGCGGTCTCTACATAACCGCGGTCAACCCGGCAACATCCAATATTGTAGTCAATTATGATGCTGGCGCCAACTATACCATAGCCTTTGGTAGGATAAAGCTGCAGACCGTGCCGTTAGCGAACGGCGGACGGCTAACGATAAAAGGCATGCTAAACGTGACGATCAACTGGACACAGCTAAGGAGCTACATAGAGAATGCCTACGAGAAACTATCATCTCATAACATAAGCGTGACTTACAGGCTATTCGCGGAGGAGATACACAAGGC
>CAZTIR010000042.1:0-9796 GCA_964613695.1 uncultured Desulfurococcales archaeon
CCTCAAGACCACCAATATCATCCCAATGAACCTCAGGAACCTCAACATAGATCTCTCTTATGAGGCTCGGCTGCACTATCTTCATGGCATCGAGGAAGTCTTTCATAGTTACGACTAGTTTTCGCAGCGTCTCCGCGGGTATCGGCTTGTTCAGGTCTATCTGACCGCTCTTTATGAACCTCCTAAGCGCGTTCATAGCCGCCTCCTTGACTAGAGCCGCGAGATCGGCGCCGGTGTAGCCGTGGGTCATCTCGGCTATCCTATCCAGGTCTACTACATCGCCTGGGCTGCAGAGACCCTCCTTCACCTTCTGCTCGTCGCAGAGCGGCACGTTACGCGTGTGCACTAGGAGTATCTCCTTGCGGGCCCTCTTATCCGGAGGCCTGATCTCTATCTCGCGGTCGAACCTACCGGGCCTCCTCAGAGCGGGGTCGAGCGCATCGGGCCTGTTGGTAGCGCCTATTACTATGACTTTACCCCTCTCCTTGAGACCATCCATGAGGGTCAGGAGCTGTGCCACTACCCTCTTCTCTACCTCGCCGGTAACCTCCTCCCTCTTGGGCGCTATCGCGTCTATCTCGTCGATGAAGATTATCGAGGGTGCGTTCTTCTCAGCCTCCTCGAATATCTCCCTGAGCCTCTGCTCAGACTCTCCATAATACTTGCTCATGATCTCGGGGCCGTTGATGGCAATAAAGTAGGCTCCAATCTCGTTCGCAAGCGCCTTCGCTAGCAGCGTCTTGCCCACGCCGGGCGGCCCGTAGAGGAGGATGCCCTTAGGAGGCTCGATACCCAGGTGCTTGAACAGCTCAGGGTGCTTCAATGGAAGCTCTACTATCTCGCGCAGCCTCTCCTTAGCCTCCTCCAGGTCGCCTATATCCTCCCACGTGACCCTCGGTATCTTGCGGCGCACCTGCTCCTCCCTAACAGGCTCCTCGCGGACCTCCACCTCCGTCTGCTCCGTGATGTACACCGCTTGGCTCGGCTGCGTCGATACTACCACGAGGCGTAGGGCAGAGCCGAAGAAGGGTATTATGACGACCTCGCCGCGGGAGACGGGGCGGCGCAGGAGGTACTCCTTCACGTACTCGGCGAAGTCCCTCGAGACTGGTATCTTCTCGGTGGGTGCCATCACAACCCTAGTGGCTGGCTGCACCTTAGCCTTCCTAACAGTGACGTAGTCGCCTATGCCGACGCCGATAGCCTCCCTGATATACCCGTCTATCCTTATGATGCCCCTGCCCTCCTCGTCGGGGGGCAGGGGCCATACCTGCGCAACAGCCGTGCCCTTCGGACCCTCAATCTCTATGAAGTCGCCCACATCGACTCCAAGCGCAGCCATGGTACGCCTATCTATCCTCGCTATCTTACGCCCCACGTCCTTCGAGCGCGCCTCAGCCACCCTCAGCCTAACCTCGCGAGCCTCTGGCATAGCCGGGTTCCACCTCTCGCCAATCGAGGATTACGAGCACTAACCTCTTTTTAAAACCAAGGCCCCGGGTGGGCGTTCACCGCCTCCTCCCGGCAGGCCTCCCGACAACCTCTAGGATGAGTACCTCAAGGCCCTCGAAGAGCCACTTGAACCTCTTGTACGTCTCCTCCTCCAGTATGATGTCGTCGCTGTCACCCACCCTCGCGTAGCTGAGACCCTCCAGGGGGTTGGGGGGCGGGTCGGGGAGGTGTGAGAGCTCTCTAGGCTTCGAGGTGCCCACGTACCTCCAGACTAGTCTCCCGTTCCTCCTCTCCAGCCTATACCAGTACCTGCCATAGTAGTAGTACTTCTTGCGGGTGCCGTCGGCGAGCGTCCGGTAGACTATGTGGACCGGTTTAAGGTAGTACCCTGTGCCGGAGAGTAGGCTAGTATACCTGTACAATTGTAGACGGTACCTCTCGACAGCCTCCACAACCCTCCGGTAACCACCCTTGACGATGACAAACCTCCTAGCCCTGGCCACGAGGAGCGCCCATGTGGCTGCTGCACACGAGCCCCCGTGGCGGCGAGGGGCTAGATGATACCCGCGTCTAGGCTAAACACGCTCCCATCACACCAGTATACGGGTGCCCCTCGTGGCCAGGGTGAGGGCGGAGCTGAGATACTATGAGCCCGTAGAGGCGAGCGTCGGGCCGGTGAGGTTCACGGCACTTAGGCTGGCGAAGCGGGAGGAGGTGGAGGTCGGCGGCGCCTCGGATATAGACCGGTTGTATGACGAGCTCGCTAAGGTGGTTACGGGTGCTCGTAAGAGGGGGCGGAACCTGGTGGTAGAGGCTAGGGTCTCTCTAGGCGACCGCGAGGTTGTGTATAGCGACTCGAGTATCGAGGGGGCCGAGACCCTCCTCTACTACCGCCCCGCGCGCCTCAGGGCGGTGACGGTCGTCGAGGAGGGGCCGGGGGGCTCGCTCCTCCAGCGACGGTACGAGGTTGGTGGCGAGGTCTACGTCTATGAGGGTAGGGTTAGGGTCAGGAGCGATAAGATAAGGTTCGTTATCTTCGAGACCGTGGAGGGTAGGAGGCTTCTAAGGCGGGGCGAGTTTAGGGTAGGGTGAGTAGAGGGTGCTCGAGCTTAGGAGGATCCTGGAGGTTCTGAGGGCGAGGTATGAGACCCGCCCGGTGCGCGTCATGGTCGTGAAGGATGTGGGTAAGATAGTCGTGGATGGCGTCGAGATAGAGTTGAGGAAGGGGACTGAGGTGGAGATACCGAGGTGGATGGCCCGTGTGCTAGCCGCTGAGGGGTACGTGGAGCTCCTGGAGTCGCCGTTGACCCTCGATGATATAGCTCGCGTCCACTTCATGGTCACGGAGGCTCGTAGCCTCGTCGACACGCCACCGCTCCCCGAGGAGTTCTACCACCGTGTACGCGAGTACCTGGAGAGGCTTGAGGAGGAGTTGAGGAGGAGCCCCTCCACCCAGATACTAGAGGAGAAGGAGAAGGCTGAGCTCTACCTAGACGAGATAATCTCTAGGCGCCTCTGGACCATACTCCAGCTCCTCCGCGCTACCGGAGCCAGGGCCGAGGTGTACGAGAAGCTCTCGCCAGAGGAGAAGCTGCTCCACGACACCCTCCAGAGGGTTATAGAGGAGTGGCTCTCCACGGTCTCGCCGCTGCACGCTAGGAGGAGGGGTTGAGGAGAGAGGAGGGGAAGGTTGTAAGGGCGTGGGGGTGCAGCAACGCGGGGGTCGTGGAGTGGAGTACAGGATTAGGGATCCTAGCCTAGCGCCTCAGGGCCGCTTGCAGATAGAGTGGGCCGAGATGCACATGCCGGTTGTAGCGAAGTTTATCAGGGAGAGGTTTGAGCGCGAGAAGCCCCTCCGGGGCGTTAGGGTAGGCGCGGTTCTCCACGTCACGAAGGAGACTGCTGCGCTCGTTAGGACCCTGAAGGCTGGCGGGGCCGAGGTTAGGCTCGCGGCCAGCAACCCCCTCAGCACGCAGGACGAGGTTGCGGCCGCGCTGGTCGAGGATGGTATCGAGGTCTGCGCCTGGAGGGGTATGAGCGAGGAGGAGTACTTCTCGTGCATAGAGTTCGTTGCGCGCTCCGAGCCAAACATAGTCATCGATGATGGCGGCGATCTTCACGCGATGCTCCACGACAAGTTCCCGGGGGTAGCCTCGAGGGTGTGGGGCGGCACCGAGGAGACAACCACGGGCGTCATTAGGCTCAGGGCTATGGAGAAGCAGGGCGTGCTCCGCTACCCGGTCATAGCCGTTAACAACGCGCAGACGAAGATGATGTTCGACAACCGCTACGGCACGGGCCAGAGCACCTTCGACGGCATAATGAGGGCGACCAACATTCTCGTAGCCGGCAAGGTCGTGGTGGTGGCCGGGTACGGGTGGGTTGGTAGGGGCATCGCGATGAGGGCCAAGGGTCTGGGCGCACGCCGCGTGATAGTCACAGAGGTTAACCCGATACGCGCGCTAGAGGCCGTCATGGACGGCTTCGAGGTCATGCCGATGAGGGAGGCTGCGAAGATAGGAGACATCTTCATAACCGCAACGGGCGACAAGGCTGTGATAAGGAGGGAGCACTTCGAGGTGATGAAGGACGGCGCTATACTAGCGAACGCCGGGCACTTCAACGTAGAGATATGGATACCGGATCTGGAGTCACTAGCGGTAGAGAAGAGGAGGATTAGGCCCTGCGTAACCGAGTACCGGTTGCGGGACGGGCGCCGCCTCTACCTCCTAGGCGAGGGTAGGCTCGTGAACCTAGTATGCGCGGAGGGGCATCCAAGCGAGGTCATGGACATGAGCTTCGCCAACCAGGCTCTAAGCGTAGAGTACCTGGTGAAGAACAGGGGTAGGCTAGAGCCCCGAGTCTATAACGTGCCTCTCGAGATAGACGAGGAGGTTGCGAGGCTCAAGCTACAGGCCCTCGGCATCGAGATAGACGAGCTGACAGAGGAGCAGCGCAAGTACCTCGAGAGCTGGAAGCTGTAAGCCGCACAACGCTACAAAGCTCGTCACACCAGCATTCTTTGCGCCAACCCGCTCCCTAACTCCTCCCCGCTCTAAACCACCCCAACCTAGCAGCCACGTTCCCCAGCCCAGCTGCACAAGAGGCGGAGGATAGGACGGCGTTACGCTAGAGTCGTTGAGTGAGGAGCGAGTGGTGGGCCCGGGGGGATTTGAACCCCCGACCTCCCGGTTATCAGCCGGGCGCTCTACCAGGCTGAGCTACGGGCCCACCTCTTCCACCCTGACTACTCATACCCCGACTTTTAAAGCATTGCTCTCGGGCCTCGGGGGCCGGCGTGAATCCTCATCGCCGCGGCGGCTAGGCAAACCCGCTTCACCTCATCGGCGCGCCTAGCTGAATAAAGGGCTACTCGCCTCGTTTAACGAGTTGGGTGCGGGTTTGAGAAGGCTACGAGCTGTTAGCGAGATAGTCTCGGTGCTACTCCTCATAATGATAGTCACTACAGTCGGTTTCGCAATATACGCTGCTTTCATGTCCCAGCTTAACCAGATGAGCCGTACCGCCGAGAGGCTGGTGGCCGAGGCGGAGAAGGCTGCATACACTAGGGCCGTGATCGCGGCTGGCTACGTGGAGGTTAACACTAGCGTACCCTGCGGCGACCTCCACCTCTTCCTGGTTGCCAGCGGCTCGCCCCTCGACGTGGAGGGGGTCTACATCGACGATATCCCGGTCTACCCTCCCGTCGGCTCCAGCCTAGCGAGCTGCATCTCCAACACCACGCCGCCAACGATAACCCTCTATCCGGGCATCATCAACTACACTAGGCTCCCCTTGACGCTCGAGGTTCTCAACCACATCCTCACTCTACACCCCCGCGAGGTTACAGTAAAGATAGTCACGAAGTACAATGTGGATGTCCGGGTGCTCGAGGTATCCTACCTAACCTAGCCGCCCCAGCACGCGAACATCCTCGCGAATAGCGTGAGCGTTGGGAGCACCAGCAGCGGCCCCGCTATCACAGCACCAGCCGCCGGGAGGCTCCCGAGGGGGGTCGCCAAGGCCATGCCCAGGGCTCCGTTCTCGGAGCCCGCCGCCACCAGGGCGAGCCTAGCGGGGCAGTCGGCATGCACGAGCCTAGCCGCCGCATAGCCCACTATGTACCTCAGCGTGTCGTAGACCAGTAGTATGACCGTGTAGCACGCCACCGAGGCCATGTTGGCTAGGAGCGCTCTAGCCGCGCAGCCGGTGACGATGGCCACGAGGAGGTAGAGGGAGAGGCACGAGACTATAGAGAGCAGCGTGGCTAGCAGCCTCGCGACCGCTGCCGCCTCGAGGCCGCGGCGGGCCGCGGCCCTAGCGACGAGGTAGCGTAGAGCCTGCCCGGCTGCGAGAGAGCCGCCTATGAACACGACTATAGCCTCGACTATCGCCGCTACCCTGAGGGACACCAGCCTGTGTAGGAGTACGCCAGCGTACAGCGGCATAACGAACGGCGCCGCGAGGAAGGTGACCACTACCGTTATGAGGCTTAGCTCGGCGTCGCCACCGTTAAGCGATACTATCGCCGGGGCCGGCATAGCCACCGGCGCCAGCGCTACCAGCACGCCGCCCACAAGCACCTCGCGCAGCTTCCCCTGCAGGAGGGTTGCAGCGAAGCCTATGAAGGGTATGAGGAGCAGCGGGTAGACGATAGCATAGAGCATCAAACTCACGCCGACATAGACGCTTTTGCGCTTAAGCCTCTCGCGCAAACCCCTAAGCTGCAGCGCGAAGCCCGGCTGCAGGAGCATCAGGAAGACTAGGAGAGGGGCCAGGGGCTTCAACGCCAGGAAGGGTCCTGGTATCCTCGAGCCGAGGAGGGCAGCCACCATCATCGTTAAGAGTACGAGCTCGAACATGCGGCCAGCCAGGAGCCTGGCGAGGCG
This sequence comes from uncultured Desulfurococcales archaeon, assembly GCA_964613695.1. Taxonomy (GTDB): domain Archaea; phylum Thermoproteota; class Thermoprotei_A; order Sulfolobales; family Pyrodictiaceae; genus Pyrolobus. The sequence continues at coordinate 6,342 of CAZTIR010000042.1, forward strand.
CTCCACAAGACCACACCCACCCCTGCCTCAGGCAGGGTGACTTTAAGCCTAGCACTCGCCCCCCAGCTCCAAAAGACTTGATAGAAGGCGCTTAAGCTCACAGAGCCTCTCTAGACCGCGCCCCGTCAGACCATACCGTATCCTACCATCAACAACCTCCACAACCTCTACCAGGCCCTCGCCCCTCAGCTTAGAGAGCAGGCGGTAGACACTCCCCTCGTTAACCTGAAAGCCCCTCTCGCGGAGAGCACGGTAGACGCCATACGCGCAGAGAGGGTGGCGCTCACGGAGTATACCGAGCACCATGTACTCTAGTAGAGGGAAGCACCCGGATGGCACGAGAGGCCGCCCTCGAGCCACCCCAAGCCCCACTGCAAAGAGTTAAACAGCGCTCAACCCCTCAGGGAGCCCTAGTCACCCGCTACACGCTCGAACCGTATACGCGAAGCCCTCCTCGAGCTCGACCACCCGGTAGCCGCAGCGCGCCAGGTGCTCCGCCAGCCTCTCGGGTGTAGTGAACTCCGCTGGGAAGCCCAGGAGCTTCTCGAGGAGGGCCAGGAGCCTACCCTTCCAAGTCGAGACGTTGTAGTCGTGGACTACTATGCACTCCGCGGGCTCCAGTATAGCGCATAGGCTCCCCCTCCAACCCCTAATATGGTGCAGAGCATCGTTCAGCACCATGGTGGAGCCCCTAGCCCTCCTCAACGGGGGTCTACGAGCATCAGCCACGACCGCGTCGCTGATAGCATCCCTCTCGAAGCCCTCGATGAGACCCTCGTCAACCTCTAGGAGGATATAGTAGCCGGGCATGCAGACCCCCGATAGACGCTTGTAGAGCAGCCCGGTGCCCCCGCCAGCATCAACCACTATCCTGGAGCAAGCCCTCCTAGCAGCACCGTCATAGTACTCTAGGGGTATTGGAACGCGCCGGTAGAGCAGCCGGAGGAGACGCTGGCCTAACAAGCAACCACCCAGCCGAAGCCTCTAACAGCCATTACGGGCGTACACCAACCCCCGTTTATACCGCGCTCCCCGGCTCCTAGGCCAGCAGCACGCCGCTAGGCCTCCGCTCCCGGGGCGGCGTGCCATTGCCCACAACAAGCCTAGCTCTCCAGTAGTGCTCGGGAACCACGATGACATCCACTCTATCAGTCTCGTGGTCTATGAGCCTCGCTATAGCCGCGGCAACCTGCCTAGCCTTCTCGACGCCACCCCTAGCAGCGTAAAGGCTCCTCTGAACCCTCTCAAACCCCATCGAGAAGAGGAGCTTAGCCACCTTATCCCGCTTGTAGTCGTCGCTAATGTCGTACGCCACTATCACCACGGGCAACGCCCGCCACCCGGCAGCGTGTAGAAGGCTGGCACGGAGCCCCTCTTCAGGCTGGAGGCTAGGAGCCTAGCCTGCCGGGCCACATGCCCCTCGAGCGTGTCGAGCCTCCCGCTCGATCCATCCCTAATCCGCCTCGAGGCCCACTCCCTAAACCTCTTGACCAGCCAGGCTCTAGTCTCCGGCGAGAGGAGGCCGATCTCCGCGTCCCTAGCCGGCCGGTACCCCTCGTGGACCAGCATATGGTAGACTAGGGAGTCTACAGCCGCGACTCTGAAGAGCTCGGCTACATCGTAGACCAGGGTTTCGGCTCCACTCCTATCCCGGTGCATGAAGCCGACGTAGGGGTCTAGGCCGTACAGCACTAGGTAGCGGTGGACGAGAGCATAGAGGAGGGCGTAGAGGTAGTTGAGCATCATGTTGACATCATCCCCGGCGTCCGGGTCCCTCCCCCGGAAGCCAAGCTCACCGGGAAGAGCGGCGGCTAGAGTACGCCAGTAGCGTCTAGCGCCGCTAGCCTCCAGCACCCTCAGCCTCTCCAGGCTCTCAGCTCTCAAAGAGTCTCGCGCATAATCACGTATGGCTTCCGCTTCGGCACCCGCGCCCTCCACGCCACTAGACTCTAGACACTCTAGTAGAGCCGCCTGGCTCTCGAGCTTAGCCGCCACGATGCCCCTAGCCACGTCGAGCCGGAGCCTCTCGTCGGTAGCCGCGCGGTACTGTGCTATCCTAACGGCGCTAGTCGCGTTAATCCAGGGCGGCGAGAGGCTCACTATGGGCGTTCCACGCGCATCCAGAACCACTATGTCAATGCCAAGCCTCGCGAGCCTCCTTATAGCAGCCGTCGTTATGCTAACCTGGCTGGTGGCCAAGACTATCCTATCGACCTCCGCCACGGGTATCGTTAGCCTCCCGCTCTTCGACTCCACCACCACGGCCCCACGGTGCACGTGTATCTTGGCACCCCTCTCCGCCACCACAAGCACCCTCGGAGCCTCCAGGAGCATCACCTCCTCGGGCACACGGGGCGGAAGGGGCACGAGTCTGGGCAGGAGTGGGGCCTACCCGGGTCGCTCTTCGAGGCTATCATCTCCGCCGCCTCATCCCTCGCTCTTATAAAAGCCTCCCTCTCCTCGTTCCCTATGTACACCGGCTCTATCTCAAGGCGGGACCCGTCACCATTAACCATGATCACGAGGCCATAGTCGAAAGGCGTCTCGAGGTTAGCCTCTAGGGCGAGCGCGTAGCCCGCGAGCGCAACCGGGTAGGAGTCGCTCCACCTCCCATACTTGACCTCCACCACAACCCCGAAGGCGAGCGCATCGACGCGCAAGCGTTTTGAGAGGCCTAGGAGGCTCCCATCAACCTCCCACTCGGTGAGCCACGGGGGCGAACGGGTCTCCAGAATCCACCCACCCCACTCCAAGACCATCCTGCGGTAGACGCGGGCCGCGAACCTCTCCAGCTCCGCATCAGGCTCGGCGACGCCGGCTAGCTCGAGAACCCTCTTACCCCGCTCAAGAGCATCACTCATTAGCGCGGCTACAGCATCCACCACGTTGACTCCGTCGCCCAGCACCAGGCGCATGAGATCGTTAGCCGAGAGGTGGAAGGCGGCGTGCACCACACGACCCTTGAGCATCGGCCTCGAGGGCCTAGCCTGAATCCCTAGCACCCGCCTCACGAACAAGTCTCTGCGCGTGGGGCAGTAGCGGTAGGCGACCTCCGAGACTCCCAGCTGGAAGTCGTACCTCGGGCGGAGTGGCGGATCCTTCCAGTTCCAGCCCCTGAGCCTCTCCTCGACCGGGTCAGCCGCCCTCAGCCTATGGAGCCTGCGTAGATGCCTAGCTATCGTGGCGGCTGATAACACCAGAACACCGGTAATACCGTATAAGCCCGGGGTTTAAGCCCATGGGGGTCGTCACGTCAGGTCCATGGGACCGTGGTAATAGGTCCGCATTCAAAAATATTTCCATGTGGAGCTTAAATACTGGTACCATGCGGGATGGTCCATGGGACCATAACGCGTAATCACGCCGGTAATACCCATAGACCCTGGTCGAGGGGATGGGCGACACCCTGGTCTACGTGATAGACTCGGGTTGGGAGCAGGCAAGCCTCCATATAC
>CAZTIR010000042.1:9896-11562 GCA_964613695.1 uncultured Desulfurococcales archaeon
GACACCCTGGTCTACGTGATAGACTCGGGTTGGGAGCAGGCAAGCCTCCATATACTCGAGAGCGCTGGGAGAGGCTCTAGGATAGTAATAGCCCTGCCCGACTCGACGCCATCCCGCATCATCCGCTCTAGGCTCGAGGACGCCGCTAGGAGGGTTGGCGCACGCGTAACGAGGCTAGTGAGGCTCAGGCCTCTGAACCCACCCCAATCCATCCATAGCCTGCTAGACGTGCTCCTGTACGAGCCGAGCCCTAGAACAGTCTATGTCAACGCCTCCCCCGCGCTAGCCTCGACCACTGTCATCGCAGCGCTGCTAGCCTCGATGAGGGGTGTGACACCTGCACTACTCCTAGCCACGGGCGACCCCGCCCAGCCAATAGTCCAGGTGCCCACCAGGCCGTTGAGAACGGTGGTGGAGGGTTTACCCCAAAGCCTCGAGAGGATAGCTAGACTCGTCTACGAGAAGGCTAGGAGGGTTGAGGATATCGTCGAGGAGACCGGGCTACGCGAGACCACGGTTAGGAAGAAGCTCTCGAGGCTCAGGGCTCTAGGCCTAGTGGCCCGCAGGCTAGAGCTCTACGCGCCGACACCATGGCTAGCAGTCTACGCCGCGTTGAGGGGGTGGAGCCCTTGAGACGCTACCCCGCGAGCATAGTCAAGGAGTACGCCTGGTGCCCCGTAGCAGCATGGCTAGCAGCCAACCTCGGCATAGCACCACAACCAACACCTAGGATGCTGGAGGGGCGGGAGGAGCACAGGAGGCTGAGAGAGCTGCTAGCAGAGATAGGCTACCCCGACGCCCACCCACTCCCACCACTACCCTCCAAGACCTACCCCCTGATAGCAACACCAGACGCCTACAGCCCCTCGAGAAACACACTGATAGAGGTGAAGAGAGTAGCGAGACTAAACCAGAGGCTCTACAGGGTGCAGGCACTAGTCTACGCGCTAATAGCAACCGAGAACGGGATAAGAGTGGACAAAGTCCTCCTCTACAACACCGAGAACAACGAGAAGATAATCATAGAGGTGGACGCCTGGAGCCTCCAAACCGCCCGCAAGATCATAGAGAACGCGTTACGAGTAATACAGGAGCCCATACCACCCCCAGTAACACAACCACCACAAAAATGCAGAGCATGCCGATGGCGCCGACACTGCCCAGAAGCCGCCCAAAACAAACTCTAGCACCCCATAACACGGAAAAGAGATTTCTCACCTCTGAAACAAACCACCCCTTCCACTTCCCGAGTTGTCGACTCCCACCACAACACTTTTATGTACCTACTCCTTGGCGATGGGACCATCGCCGATGGTCCATAGTATTCATTACTCGTCCGTGAGAAATGAAACAAGGCTTTTAAGAACAGCAAAGCGTTTAAAAGGTTACAAGATGAAAGGGACCATCCCGCATGGCCGTTCCGCGATCCCATGAGGACCCGCCATGGACACCAAAGAACCCGCGGAGAAAGAGATAAGAGGGGACACAGAGGAGAATAACACGGAACAACCAGAACCAAAAGGAAAAGAACAGTGCAGAAACAACCATCAAAGAATTGAAAGCGTTCGCAAGGGGCGGCCGGAGCTTCGCTGGCGCGTTGAGGTATGGAAACAACCATCAAAGAATTGAAAGTGCACAGATAGCTTTAGCAATAAACAATGAGATA
>CAZTIR010000043.1:0-11524 GCA_964613695.1 uncultured Desulfurococcales archaeon
CGGGACCTCTCGGATGCCAACCGAGCGCTCTTCCAGGCTGAGCTACCGGCCCACGACCCGTACTAGCTACGCTAAAATCACGGGTTCTTGTACCTTACTCCAGGCTTGAGTAACATGAGGTTCGAGCTCATAATCGAGATTGAGCCCTCCCGCAATCCCGCCAAGGTTGCCGAGCGCGCACGTAGGATCTTAGAGCTGCCTTGTGCTGCCAAAGCTGCTGTGCCTGATGCGCCGCTAGGCGCGCCTAAAGCACTCGGGTTGGCAATAGCATCATATCTCGAGAAGCTAGGTCTGCCCTCGATAGCCCACGTGAGGCTTAGGGATATGAACAAGTTGCTATTCGAGCAGCTTGTATGGTCTACCCTGTATCTTGGGGTTCGACGCCTCCTATTCCTACGCGGCGACCCGCCCCGTGTAGGCGTCGACGTGGACGAGGTTGATAGCGTCACAGCAGCAAAATACGTGAAGTCAAAGGAGAAGCTGCGCTACCTGCAGGTAGGGCTCTACATGAGCCTACGCCACCCGCCCCACAAGGTGCTCGAGAGGGCGAGGTCTGCACAAGCAGACTTCTACGTGTTAAACCACTTTGACCCGCATTCTCCTCAACACCGCGAAATACTAGCTGAGCTTAAGAACATGGGTGCGAGGATCTACGCCTACCTCATACTCGCACCGTCGAACAACCTTGAGGAGATGCGTAAAATGCTGGGCGGCTACCAAGCAGTCCGCTCTCTTGAGAATCTGGGCGAGCATCTAGATCTGTTTAGAAGAGCGAATCTCGACGGCGTTGTCCTAAGCGCTCCAGGATACCTTCATATACTCATCGACACTCTTAACAAAATATGTGGCGATGAGGAGGAGCTGGCGAGGCGATAGGTGAGCGGCGTCTATAAACCGAGCCTCCATGCTTATAAGAGGCTTGTATTGGTGCAGCTGTGAGGGCGAAGCCGGATGTCTACAGCTGGCTTGAAAGGCGTTAACGCATTTGGCCATTTAGGCTGGGTCACTAGGAAGTGTAGAATATGCGCGACAAAGATTGATACAACACGCGACTTGTACTATGTGTGCCCCTATTGTAAGGACAAGTATGATGCCTACTTCTGTCCCGCCGACGCCAAGCGCCTACATTATCGCTGCCCCTTCTGTGGTAGAGAGCTCGTGCCCGTCAACATTGCTTTGCATCAACCCCGGTGAACGACATAATGGTTTTAGAGCTCCTCGGCGATTACTATCGTGTACAGGGTATAGCTGAGCAGCCCGTCGAAGAACCCGGGCCCGGCGGCGCCATATACTATTGGTTTGAGGTGTTTAGACGAGCCTCCTTGGTGCGAGCGCCTTACCCCTGCTGGCGTCTAAGCCTTGACGTCCATGTGAACATCGACGTGGATGATGGGCTACAAAGTAGGGTATTTGATAGAGTACTCGACCTTGATAACACGGAGATTCTGCTAGTCCGGGATCCTGTGTTAGAGGAGGTGCTACGCCACTATGCAGATGCGAATGGAGTAGAGTTAGAGATCCTGGTCTCGAGAAGTCATGATATGACCCTCGCAGAGGTTATCTCGGTGCACACGCAGATATGTGGATACGTGGAGCCCCCGCCCTATCATCTCGTGGAGACGTTATATAGAGAGGTAGTAAGATACCTAGAGAAGCGCGATCTCATCTCGAGCCCGCTCTGGGTAGACACAAAGTACATTATGCAGTCTAAGCCTTCCTAAAGAGCTGGGCCCCCGTAACAAGCCCCGCGTCTCACGGGGCCGGATGAACGGGGGAGCCTTGCGGCCGCCTCCATGCTCACATAACCTCCACGTAAAGCGCCTTGAGGTATGCAAGGTAGTTTGCGCCAAAACGGACAGGATGATCAGGTGGCATAGCACGGACCGTGCCTATAGGTCTAATAACCTTTTCCACTATAGCCGCAGCTTCGGATACAATCCTTTGGAACTCATCTACTGTTAAGAACGCCGAGCAACTACTCATGAAGGCTATATCCTCAGCCTTGTCTATAACCGAGGAGAACAGCCTTGTGTACGCCCTAACGCCTCTATCGTAATGACTCTTATCCTGTATGAAGGCTGGTGGATCCGCTATCACGATGCCGTATCTCCGTTTATCGCGGCGTAGGAAATCCCAGACATTACTCTCAACTATCTCAACCAGATCCTCGCTGATATTGTTGAGCTTCAAATTCTCGCGCAATATGCTCAACGCTTTGCCGTCGACATCGACGAACACCGCTCTACGTGCTCCCGCCACGAGCGCGTGGATACCGAAGCCTCCCGTATAGCTGAACAAGTCCAATATCGTCTCGCCTGCAGCGTACCTCTCTACTTCTATGCGGTTCAGCCTCTGGTCGAGAAAGAAGCCGGTCTTCTGTCCAACCCTGACATCGACGATGAACCTCACACCCTCCTCTTCGATGATGGTCCTTGTCCTCGACCCATACAGTATTCTTTCACGTGGTTTGAGCCCGATATCGCGCCTGGTTCTTTGCGTGCTCTTCTCGTACACGTGCCTATAGCCGAGTTGTTTAACAAGAACCTTAACTATCTCATCCATGTGTACATCCCAGACTACGCTACTAGATTGTATAACGGCGATGTCGTCGTAGACGTCTATTATCAAACCTGGTAGGAGATCACCATCACTATGTACGAGCCGATAAGCTCTCCTTTCGCCAACATAGCCTACACGCTCCCTTAGCCTGAAAGCCTTCTCTAGTAACGAGGATATAGCCTCCTCGGCGCTCCTGAAGGGACACGCCCAGAACCACACCATTCTCAATGCAACCGGCCCTACATCATCGTAGAGCGCGCAGCCTAGCAGCTCACCCCGGCTGGACTCAACTACAACAAGTTCACCAGGTTTTAGATAGGGAGGCGCCTCGATCCATTTGCGGTAGATGAGCGCGGCGCCCTCCTTAACTGCTTTCACGCCCTGACCATATACTGTAACCGAGTTGAGCAAAACACCCCCAGAGTTCAACTATAGGCGGATAACGTGCAGTAATTGGGGTTCAGCCGCGTAGGCACAGGACATTAGACTAGATGCCTCACGCGCTAGGAGATACACGTCTCTATAACGAGCACTGAAATGTATCAAAGCCAGGCACTTAGCCTTCGCCAGCCTAGCCACCAGCGCCGCCTCCCGCACTGTCGAATGCCCTTTCTCGCGCGCTTCGTTAACCTCGCTAGATGAGAACGTAGCATCATGAATGAGTAAATCAGCTTCGCGAGCATTCTCTACTGTTGTAATACAAGGCCTCGTATCACCGGTGTACACTATCTTAAACCCTCTTCGAGGAGGCTCGATCACATCCTCGGGCTTCAATACTATATTGTTTACGATTACACTCTCGCCCCGCCGCAATCGAGAGATAAAGGGGCCCGGCTTTACGCCCAGCTGCTCGAGCCTATCTACACGGACCCGGCCAGGCCTCGGGTGCTCCTCTACCACGAAACCATAAGCCCTAATGCTACCATGACACACGGGATAAGCGTACACATTGATATTCTCGTCTCTGTACACTAGGCCGGACTTCACATCAACAAAGTCTATGTCAAAGCTTCTCAAATGCCCCGTCACCCTCTCAGCATTTGCTATATAATCCTCGATACCCTTTGGCGCGATAATGGAGAGCTTAGCCTTTCTCGACGAGAGTGTCATGAATTGAAGTAAGCCGGGTAAACCAAAGAAATGGTCGCCATGTAGATGTGTTATAAAGACTGCGCGTATGCGCAAAGGACTTAGCCCTAACGCTACAAGCCTCTCCTGCGTCCCCTCACCCACATCGAAAAGATAGATGGAGCCCTTGTAGATGAGAGCTATTGAAGCTAAACCTCTTCCAGGTACAGGCGCAGATGCACCAACACCAAGGTATATAATGCCAGCCTGCACGCCGCTAACACCATATAACGGATTATCGGGTAGCATGGTATCCGGCTATGAGGAGTAAAGGTTGCCCACCGAGCATTACACGCTATGAGGAGGGTTTCGCGCACCGAGCCTAAGCTACAGCTTATAACTTGACGGTGATGTATGTGGAGTAGGTGTAGTGGCGTGAGCACGAGCCAAAGGTATGAGGGTGTTGTAGAGCGCGACGAGAAAGGATACCTAGTACGGTTGCCCGACGAGCTAATCCAGGTTATGAGATGGAAAGAGGGCGATAGGATCATCGTCGAGATGAGCGAGTGGAGAGGCCGACTAGTTGTAGTCCTCTATAAGCCCTTCCGCTAGCATAGACGAGACGGGGCAAAACACGAGTAGACCACCACGCTAGTACGCCGCCTCAGGGCATGTCCTGAATAGTGCTGATAGCGTCCCCGATAACGATGGTTCTACCTTCATACTTCGCGCTCTTGAGCAGCTTGAGCCTTAACGCCGTTTTTACAGCCGCCTCAACGGCTCTTCGCGCATACTCCTCTATACGCGCCTGTGCCTGCAGCCGCGTAGCGCCAGGACCAATAACCCCGAGTGTAACTGGCTTACCACTCTCAACGCCCAGGTCGAGAATCTTCCTAGCAGCTTGGTGCGCGACGACCTCATCGTGCTTAGTCTCGCCCTTTATAACGGCACCTATAACGGCTACCGCATCTACATCCCCTCTACGTACGAGATCGGCGACCACGTATGGCGCGTCGAAGACGCCGGGTACTCGAACAATGTATGTCACTTCGGCGCCTAGAAAACGTGCATGGCTAACCGCCTTTCTCAGCATCAACTCTGTTATATCATAGTTAAACTCTGAGACTACTATCGCGAGTCTAACCCTTGCCTGCTGCCCGCTCATCCGCCCCGCCCTGCTCACCCTTCTCCTCACGCTTTTTCACGCTACTCTCACCCCGTGCGCGCCTAGTCTCCGTCGCAGCGATACTGGAGATGCTCTTAGCAACCCCCTCTGCTATACGTCTCTGCGTATCATACACGCTCTCTAGTATGAGGAAAACATTGCGTATATTCTCTGCAACCTTCCTAATATCGCTATCAAAGCCTACGCAGAGTTTTATAAGGCCCTTCTCTAGACTTATCTTAACGCCTCGACCTTCTAGCGCGTTGCTCAAGGACTTCAAACCAGGCATGCTCTCAAGACGAGTAACGCAACACAACTTATCCTCATCTATGCTTGCCTCTGCGCAGCCACCAACCCCTATGCATATGTTCTGCAGCATACGCACCGTTTGCTCATCTAGCCTCTCCAGGATGTTCAACAAGTCTTTCGTACATTCCTCACTACAGATGAGCTTAACCTCTTTGTTCATTATCCTCCTTGAGTGGCAGCTAGGTGGTCTACACTCTGAACCCTGCTTGGCACCTATAACACAGATTACAAGTTGTGCCCTAGGCAAGCTTCGCCTCCCCTGCCTTTACCTCCCTCAGCGTACGGTAAATGGGACCGCGTGGAGTCAATATGCTCTGCTTTAACCTAATGCTCTCAACAACCATCTCGCCTATCTCGAACTCGCTATACTCCTGAAGCATCTTTACGAGCCTCTCTATGTTACGCGAGCCCTTAATCCGCGCAAGCGTGACATGAGGCACGAACTGCTCACGTTCCGGCTTAAAGCCGAGCCTACGAAGCCCACGCTCAATCTCCTCGTATATCTTCTGGAGGATCTCACTACCATCTCTAACACCCACCCATACAACCCTAGGCCTGGTCACGTGGGGGAAAGCCCCAAGACCAACAAGCTTTATTCGGAACTTCTCGAAAACAAGCTTCGCAAGTACATTGTTATATATCTCGTCTACGAGGGATGCTGGTATCTCGCCCAGAAAGCGAAGGGTTATATGCAGGTTCTCGTCCTCAACAGGCTTCATAGGCACACCCGTGGCGACTATCGCGTCGCGCAACTGCACAAGCCGGCTTACTAGCACAGGCTCCTCGATATCAATCGAGATAAAGGCCCTAACTCTCTCGCGACGGGCAGCCAAAACGCACCTACCCATGAGAAAATTGCCAAGCAAAAATATGTTATTTAGTCTTAAGAGGGCGAGAAAAACGCCTAGAAGCTTACTCTGTGGCTACCTCTCCACGCTCCTCAAGCCTTCTTATCGCCTCTGCTATCTCATGCAACAGCTCCGCCGGAGACTCGAACTCGTCCTTCGGTATCTCGTCTAGTATCTTGCTCATGGGTACACCCATCCAGTTCAGATCCTTTAGCCTCTCCTTCAGAGCATCCTTCTTTACCGGGAAGTCTAGGCCGCGAATCCTCTTTAGCACCTCAACAGCCCAGTTGATGCCGCGCTTGCTTGCCACAGGCACCTCGCCACGCTCCTCAAGCTTGTGTATGGCCTTGGCTATCTCGTGGAGGAGCTCTGCAGGGGATTCAAACTCATCCTTCTCTATCTCGTCTAGCACCTTGGTTAGAGGTAGACCCCGCCAGTAGAGATCCTTCAGCCTCTCCTTTAGCACATCCTTCTTTACCGGGAAGTCTAGGCCACGGATCCTCTTCAAGACCTCAGCAGCCCAGCTTATACCCCTCCTAGCCATAAGGGACACCTCCATTGTACTGGAGTTATACATGTCAATATAAAACGTTTTGGAGAATGCCCCTAAAGCAGATAGCGTGAAATAGAAGTTGCCATGGCTAGTTATGTGCTGCGGGGATTCGAAGCTTTGTACAAGACACCGGATATATCAATGATTGAGAACAAGCTGCGAGAGGTCATTGCAAAGATAGACTCTGTGCTCTCATCACGTGAGAGTATCCGCGATAACCTGATACGCAAGTCTCGCGAAATTATACGCTACTCTAGCTGGGCTATCAATGCTATACTACGGGGGGCCGTGGATGAGGCGAAACATCACATATCACAGCTTGACAAGAGTGTTAGAGAGTTCCTCGAGTATGCTAGGAGAGATCCTCGACTCTATTACAGCGGTTTAGTTGACTCCACGCTCGCGGAGTATGTTGAGGCTAAACTACTCTACTCTCTCATCCTAGAGGCTAAGCTCTTGACTCCAGACGAGCTGGGGGTTCCCGAGGTGCCATACCTTCAAGGGCTTGGTGACGTTATAGGAGAGCTTAGGAGGCTGGCGCTCGACCACTTACGCATCGAGGACTATGAGTATGCTGAACGCATACTCGCGCTGATGGAGGTAATATACAACGAGATGAGAGTGCTCGAATACCCTGACGCCCTCATGCCGGGCGTCCGCCACAAGGTTGACGTGGCGCGCAGGCTGATAGACGATACCAAGGCGTTGTTAATAGAGGTTAAGGGTAGGCGAGAACTGTTAGAGAAACTAGGGCGCCTTGAGCACAGAGACGCAGAGGAAAGACCCCGTTGAGGCTATTATAAAAGCTCTACGCGACTATCTGCGCGACCGTGGCCACATGCTCTTCTCTCTTGCTAGTAGCGAGTCTATCGCAAGGATTGCGCTTAGAGGCTTGTGGCGGCGTCACGATATAAGCACGGGTTACGTAAAATTGATGGATGCTGTGAGGGAAGCTAAGAGGAGCGAGGAGCATATGAAGAGATTGCGGGAGTATGGAATACTTGGCTTCGAGGTTTTCGACGGGGAGCTGTACGCGGTAGTTGATTTGAGAAAATTACGAGAGTTGTGGAGGCGGGCTTCTAGGCCATCTACCCGCTAACCCTTATACAGGTTGAGTGTTTCATACTCCTCCTCTTGATCGTCTCTATCATTTTCTCTGCATCCGATTCTCTAAACCCGACTAGTATGATGCGCTTGGGGAGCCTCCCCTTCTCTCTATAAACGTCCTCAATGGCGTCAAGCATGGCCTCTGTAGACTCTTCTATACTTAGGCCGCCTACACCGGCGCCCATAGCTGGCAACGCTAGGCTATCAATGCCTTTATCCAGAGCTGCTTCAAGGGCTGCGCGAGTTGCCCTCCTAACCTTTTCGCGTGTTGTACGCATTGCGGGTCTTTCCATGGTCGGCGCGTGGATCACATACTTTATCCTGGGCGCAAGTCTACCCGCACTGGTAACAATGGCCTTACCCACCGGGACCGGGGCATGACGCCTTGCCTCCACCTCTACCTCCTCGCCTGCGGCCCTCTTAATCGCGCCAGCTACACCACCACCCATGATCATCAGGCTGTTCGCCGCGTTGACTATCGCATCCACGTTCTGCAGAGCTGTGATATCACCCTGCCAGACCTCGATAGAATAGTCTCCACAGGAGGCTCTGAGTAGAGGCCCTTTTACGCTCATGATGATAGCCCCTACATGCTCACCCTCTCTAGCAATACTTCGTAACCTTTACGCCTCACGATAGTATAGTGCCTAACGCCAGCCCTATGCAGAGCAACTCCAAAGATACCTGGCGCATCGCTCACATCTACTACCTTTACAGACGCTCCTCTAACGAACCGTAGAAGCTTCTCTATGTGTTCTCGTATAGTCTCTCTACCATAACCCGTCGGGTAGCGCACAGGCATCACAAGTACTCTATGTAGTACAGACTGAAGGCTCTCGACAAGAGCTTCTATCAGAGGGTCTCCGCTGACAAGGATTATATTAAGCCTGGAGGAGGCCTCGGCGTAGTGTATCGCTGAGACCGCGACAAGCGGTACCGGATCACGCCATGCGATCACGGTGTCTGGTTTCGCCTCGTACCTAACCCTCCTAGCAGCCTCCTCGAGCGCCTCACGCGGACCCATAATCACGGTCTTAGCGAACAATTCTACGAGTCGAGGCTCGGGATTATCGTTCATAAATACCTCTTTCCAAATGTCAATAGGCATTACTTGCTCTCCCTCGAACGTATATACTCGGCATACTCTTCAGGCGTTAATAGCTCCTCATACTGCTTAGGGTCATCGACCTTGATCTTGAACATCCAGGCTTCGTAGGGCTTCTGGTTTAAGAGCTCGGGTGCATCATACAACTCCTCGTTAACCTCGATTATCTCTCCATCGACCGGTGCATATACGTCAGCAGCGGCTTTAACAGACTCTATACTAGCCACGGCCTCTCCTCTCTTCACGCGTCTACCCTTCTCGGGCAGCTCGACACCAACTATGTCACGAAGCTTCTTCTGAGCATAATCAGTTATACCTACTACTACTACATCGCCCTCTAGCTTAGCCCACTCGTCGGTTTTAGTATAGCGTCTATCCTTTGCAATAAGATAGCCATCCACGTTTATATACTCGGATTCCAAGCTGTGCTCCCTCCCACACCCCTTAGCCCGCGAGGACAAGAGGTTAACGAGCTAGCGTCTCGCAGGAGCTGGTAGAGTGAGGATGACACTACTCCACGCTAGAGCAAGCATAGCGAGAAGCATATACCCCCACGCGGCTACCGGCAGCTCAACGTTGCGCAATTTGATACAATAATAGCTCCGGGTACAGTGGGTTGTCAACGAGTACTTGTCTAATAGGCTATAGGGCGAGAGGCCGTAGACACTAGCAAATCCCAGCACAAGGAGTATGATTAAGCCTATGGCGATACTCAGAAGAGTATACCTCTTATCGAGATTCGAGGAAATCCTAACATCCTCCACAAAGATAGTCTCAAAGATAGCAGTTATGACACCAACTATCACGATGTACGGCTCGTCGGGGGTCACGCGCATCAAGAGCATTATAAAGCCTATGTACAGCGATGCTATGATGCTCACATAGTATAGTATCTTGTCGCGCTCGTGGAGAGAGAATATCAACGGTATTAACGATATCAACGTCGTTAATAGTAGTGTTGCACTCGCGAAGATCGCCAGCGAGGCTGCAAGCAGGAAACCGTATCCTAGCACCAGAATAGACAGCATAGACGATGGGCTCGAATCACCACTATACCGGGTTGCGAGAAGCATACCCAGCTGAGAGCCGAAATAGAGTGACCAGAGGAGCCACACACCCGAGTTTATACACGATATGCTAGGACACATATAGCCGTAAACTACTATATAGCCGTCAAGCGCGAGCAACAGAGAGCCGAGGATTATAGAGCGTAGCCGCAGCACCGTAAGCTATACCCGGCTTAGGCTCTAAACTTATCACCACTCTTTATTACCATTAAGCCTAATATCATGGGCGATAGAGGAGAGTTGAGTAACGAAAAAGAACTCGAGTATCTAAAACTTGTCGAGGAGGTGAGCCACTGCACCAAATGCCCTTTGTACAAGACGCGTAAGAATCCGGTTGTAGGCGAGGGCCCCCTAGACGCTAGGATAATGTTTGTTGGAGAAGCTCCAGGGCGGCAGGAGGATGAAGAGGGTAGGCCCTTCGTAGGCGCCGCTGGCAAGCTGCTGACACATCTTATCGAAGACATTATAGGTATTAAGAGGAGCACCGTATACATAACTAATGTTCTGAAATGCAGGCCCCCGGGCAACAGGGACCCCACGGAGGAGGAGATAAGAGCATGTACACCCTACCTCTGGAGACAAATTAGGATAATCAAACCAGAATTGATAATAGCGTTGGGGAGGTTTGCTGGCCGCGTACTGCTCGAAAAAGCTGGCATACCGTGGCACGGGATAAAGGCTCATCGGGGCCACGTATACCGCGTTATTATAGAGGGCGTGGATACATCCATCATTGTAACGTATCATCCTGCGGCAGCATTATACAATCCGAAGCTCCGAGCAGAACTGGAACACGACTTCAGGAACGTTATTAAACCGAGAGTAGAGGAGATATTAAGCGGCAAAAAGAAGAGTAGGCAACTAACGTTATTCGACTTCTTTTCGAAGAGCGAGCGTTAACCCTGCCCCTACAGCCATTGAGCTCAAGAGACTCGACAATATTATTGCAACTAGGAGGCTCATATCACTCGTCTTACTTGTTGCTTGCAAGGTGCCTTCACTGACGCTTAGCACGAGTAAGAGGAGGGAATACGTGCTAGCCTGATCGGCTATCAAGGCGCTTGACTCGTTGAACGGCGTGTGGAGAGCATAATCGGCCATGATGTCGGCGTTGAACGATCGTAATCCGGTGATTGCTTCGTGCAATTGCAGCTGCTTAAGAGCACATTCCCGAAGTATGGTAGGCGGCGTACCAGAGGCCAGGTCGTAGCCGGCTAGCGAGCTTGTCACAAGCCCTAATATGTTAAGGGCTAGTGCACCCGCGCGAATATAGTCGCCTTGAAGGAGGGCAGTATGCATGTCAAGCTGTAGAGTCGAAATTGGTATCATCTCGGCGTTACGCAGCTTAACCTTCTTGCTCTTTATTAGAGACTCGATATACTTGGTTGCGAGATCCGCATAGTTGACTAGTAGCTTCACTGCTCTCCTAAACGCAGCCGAGTCTATCAGGGGGCCTGTCACGCTCTTGGCAGCATCTAGCCAGTGTACTACTGTCATTAACCGTAGTGCACCTAGTGCTTTGAGCCTAGGATCATTCGATGAGAGTAGTTTCGCCGCCGCGTAGAGGCGGTACTCCGCTGACATTAAGGCTTCAAGCCTCCAGAGGGGCACATGCTTGCGCCTCATTACCTCGGCTTTAAGTATGTATATCTCCTCAGCTAACTTCTTCCTATCTATGCTCGATAATATTAATCTTGTCAGATTATCAACTAGGTTTATGCTAGCCTCCTGTATGAATTCTAC
>CAZTIR010000044.1:0-11295 GCA_964613695.1 uncultured Desulfurococcales archaeon
TACTCTACCCTCTTCTCGTCGAGCACCTTCTTCACCCAGGAGGGGACGCGGACGCTCACAACGCTGCTAGTCAAGGTGTACACACCCGTATACAAGTATGGTTTGGCTAGCTCTTAACGCCTACTCCTCCGTGTCCTGCCAGCAGCACTCTCCTCGAGGAGCCTAACAGCGTGTGTCGCGAGCTTGCTGCCGGCAGGGCAGACGTGCACACACCTCATGCAAGAGGTGCACCTCTCCGGGTCTACCGTGTGGGGCGCCACCATAGCCCCGGTTGGGCACGCGGAGACGCACACAGCGCAGCCCCCGCAAGCGCCTATCATGTAGAGTGGTGCTAGGACGCGCCTAGCGAAGGCTCCCAAGCGGCGGGGGTCTCGAGGCTCGCCCTCAACCTCAACCCGGCCGTCCGAGTAGACCCGGGCCTCCACCCTGAGATCATCATCGCGTATCCTGACGTAACCCGCCTCTAGGCTAGCACGACCCCGTAGACCAGTAACGCTAAGCAGCTTCTCGTACTCCTCTAGGCTGACGCGATCCAGCCGGGTCCTCGGCTGAACCACCCTAACCACGCCCGACGCTCCAGGCTCGATGCTGAGGGTCGCGTAGAGGAGCATACTCCTCCTTATCAGGTCGCGGGGGTTCAAACCGAGCCTCCTCACGAGAGCCTCTATCTCCGCGGGGTAGGAGAACCTCCAGCGCCACAACCCATACTCGACCCACTCGCGTGGGAGGCCAGCGCGCCTAGCGAAGCGGTAGAGCCAAGACTCCCACCTCCTCCATAACCTCGGGTGCGTCCCCCTAACCGCCTCTATCTCCGCGAGCCTCGAGGCGGGGCAGAGGTAGCAGCCTACACGCTCATACCCCATCTCGTAGAGGGGGTTGAGGGGGAGCCCCCTCCACCTTATGTAGAGGTGCACCTCCAGGCTGTTCCAGTACTGGATGGGAGCCGCTACAAGATCCCCATGCCTCCCCGTCGTGGCGCTGGGGGCGAGCCTCCCAGCCTGAGCCCTCGCGGTGGACTCGAAAGCCCTCTGCCCGGTTATCGTGAGGAGCCTACCCTTCACAAGCCTCCTCAAACCCCTCTCGAGAGGACCGAACTTGACGACCTTGCAGCACCAGCGGTAGTCGCGAGCCGGCGGCCCGAAGACCTCCAGAGCCCTCCAGAACGCATCACCCGCGCTAATCTCGTGGAGCTCGAGGCCGAGGGCGTCGGCTACCCTCCTAGCAGTGTCTATTGTCTCCGGGAACTCTATCCCAGTGTCGAAGAAGTAGCCCCTAGACACCCCGGCCTCCACGGCGATAGCGGCCGCGACGGTACTATCCTTGCCACCGCTCAACGCTACCATGGGCTCGCCCCGGTCGAGCACACCGCGCAGCCACCCCACAGCCTCCCTCTCGATAGCCTCAAGATGCTCCTCGTTAACCCTCACAACGTCGTCTATGCTAGCCCTGCTCGGCTCCCAGGAGCCGAGCCCCCACCTGCCCTCGAAGACCTTCTGAACCCTCACGGCACCCGAGTCCAGGAGCTTACCCACACCATACCTCCGCCCATCAAACAGCACTAGGAAGAGGCCAGGCTCCCTAGGTTCCTCGAAGAGCCTCAAATCACTCCTCTCCACCACGGCACCCGGCTTCAAAGGTACACGAGACCGTGCACGAGGCCCGAGACCCTCCTCGTAGACGAGCACGGCCCCCGCGTAATCCGGTTTAAAGACCCAGCGTTTGCGTAGAAGATCGAACATCCTAACACCTACCGTCAAACCCCCCACAATAACCTCGTCAGCGGCGTCGATAGCCTGAACCCTGTTAAGGAGCATGAGAGCCCCGGGAGGCAGGAGCCTCTCTACAGCACTGCGCCCAAGGCTATACTCGATAGCCTCCCGCGTAACCACATAATCCCTCTCGAAGGCAGGTCTAACGTCGCCAGGCTGAGTCATCCTAAGCCTCGTTGCACGGCCCCTACACAACCCCCTATCGAGTACCGGAACACCCTCACCCCAGCACCAGTACACGTCCTTCATTATGCTCCTGTAGAGCCTAGTAGCGGCCTCGCCAGTAACCCTCCTAGCCACAGCCACGCAAACCTCTAGGTACTAGGTGCGGCACCGAACCCGCCTATCAACCCACCCTCGCCGCCTCCCAGGGGATTAGCGCTCCACAAGACGCTTCTAGGGGATGCTATCCGCACGTAACCGGCGGCCAGCCTTGGTCGTAGCCAAGAACATACATGTTGTCGCAACCATGGGCACCAGCCCCGGCATAGTGGGCGAGCTCGTCTACAACATAATGGCTAGGAGGGTAGAGGGCCTCGTCTACGCGCCAGATGCGAGAGTAGCCAGCGTTACGGTAGTCGGAACCGCACACCGTCTCGTAATGCTCGCGGCCCGCGCCGTGCAGCCTATCCTAGAGTGCTGCCTAGGCTACACCACCCCCGTCACCGTTAAGCTGATAAACAGCGAGGACGTGGTAGATAGCACGAGCTACCAGGACTACTATAACGCGGTTAGGGATACGCTACAACAATACATCAGAAAAGAAGACATCGATTACGTTGTAGTGCTCGACATCACCGGCGGAAGGGCATCAATGGCGGTAGCAGCCTTCGAAGCAGCATACCACACAGTATCAAGAGGCCGCCTCTACATAACCACAACACAGGTGCCAACCGAGCGCTACTCCCAGCTCCAAAGCCTATACCGCGCGCTCGCAAACCAAGGGCTAGAGAACGCGCTCCAGGAATACTATAAGGCCAAGACAAGCGGGAATACTGACGAGGCATGTAAGGCTATAAAGGCTGTTCAAGCGCAAGGAGCCAACATCTGTAGCCTAGTAACACGCGAAGCAGAAACCGCAGTATTACGCATAGTGTAAGTATAAAAGCGGGGACACGTACATAAAAACGCGTGGGGCTACGAGCCGGGGGGAGCCGGGGGAAGCCCGGGGTCGGTCCCCGGGCTTCCCCTCTATCGCCGCCTTGTGCTGATACTATGGCCGCAGAAGCTCATCATCACCCTCTATTATCTCCTCGACCTTGCCCCTCAGAACATACTTGCCATCCTTCTCCTCGATCTTTGTCACCCGGATTATCACTACAGCCACGGCTCTCACTCTCCGGCTGTAGCTTAGGTCTATTATACGCTATAAGTGTTTCCTTCATGAGGACTCGTTGTACCCTAGGAGTGTGAACATCACGCTCCCAGAGCATTCTAAGACAGTGCGGGTTTGATACGCAGCCGTTCCGATCCATGCACCCTCAGCCGCTCAGGCACACGCACGCTTGCATTATGTACGCTTCCTGGTTCCCATGTTTCAGTATCTCTCTGCAAGCTTGTACACGCCCCCCTCCTCCGATTTCACCAGGATGCCCTCCTCGACGAGCTTCTGTAGCATCCTGTATAGCTTGGATCTGCTTATGTTTCTAGCTGGTGAATCAACGCTTGTTATCTTCTTGTACAGTTCTGCGAAGGTTGCGCCGCCCGCGGAGACTATGGCCTCTAGCACGTCTGCTACGTGCTCGTCTCGCAGGAGCCTCTGGAGTGTGGTGAGGTGCGTGAGCGGTATAAAGAAGCGTTTCTCGGGCATGCCCTCGGGCTCGATGCAGATGCGCACCCTCTTCTGCACCTCCTGGGGGAGCGAGAGTAGGGCCGTGTAGAGCGCTATGACTAGGGGCCTCATGCCGCTGGACAGGCAGGCTGCTATGTGCAAGCCGGGGTGGCCCAGATCCCGGTAGAGCAGCTTATAGGCTCTTATGATGGGTTTGATGATCGGTGTTATCTCGACGCGCGTCACCTCCACCTCGGCGCCGAGAGCCCTCATAATGTCTCGTAGCGTCTCCACCGCCTCTCTGCTACGAGCCTCTCCCTGCCTGTCCCCCGTCTCGGGCTGGTAGAGGCGGACGCGCGTAACCCTACCCCCAGCCTCGTGCACAGAGCGTATACAGTGGAGCACGGGCCTCTCGTCAAAGCCTATTGGGGCATGTACCGAGTACTCTATAGCCACCGGTACATCGCCACGTAGCCTCTATGCGCTCCTCCTTATAGTGTATTCATCCCCTAGGACCGAGGGTACGATTATCTAGTACTGAGCAGCCGCTCGGTACCGGTGGCGCCGCGGGTGGAGGAGTGTAGGAGAGTGTGTATCGAGGGCCTGGTTGAGGGCGGCTTCCAGAGGGTGGTGGACGCAATAAGGACTCTGATACGCTTGAGGCGCTTGGGGCCGGTTGATAGGCTGGGGTTTGCACTAGACCGGAGGGTTGCCCTCGAGGCCTTTACCGAGGTAATGAGGGTGTTTGACGCCGTGTACATGTCGGCTAAGGAGACTGAGGAAGGAAGATGCTGTGAGGCCGAGGACTCCAGGTGCCTGGTAAAGTGCCCCGCCAGGCCGCCGAGGGATGATGAGGTCCGCAGGGTAGTCTATTGCCTGGAGTCGCCGTGTTGGCGCGAGTTTGTGAGAGCCCTGGTTGCGGAGGCTCTGGCGGAAGTTAAGCCCGTGGGGTGAGGAGCGGTGGCAGGTGTTAGGAGGGTGTTCCTGACTCTCACCGTCCGTGTGCTCGTGAACGCGGAGGCCCTCAACATGGCTGAGAGTGTTGGCAACCTTGTGAGGAGGAAGAGGCTCCCCGTCGTGGTCCCGAGTAGTGAGGGTGAGGGCTTCGAGGTGAGGATGTACCCGGTGGTCTCGGGTCAGTCTCTAGCCCACAGCTATCAGGCTATACTCGCCGACCGCGCCGCTGCTCGGGGTCTGCCCGTGTGCCCCCTCTGCGCTCAACACGTGTTCGTAAAACACGCAGACGACAATGTGTTGAAGAGGCTCTTCTCCATGGGCGATGCAGTGGCGGGCGAGCTGCAAAGGCTTGTGTCTAGCCTCAGGGGCGTTAGGGGTGGTAAGAGGCTAAGCGTCGAGGATGCGCTGAGGTTTGCGGGAGACTTTGAGGAGAAGGTTGTAGCATCCTGCGTCGTTGAGGATGTCGGGGGCTTCCTCTACACCGGTAGAGTGCCGGTGAGGAGGACTAGCAGGATCATGTTCTCCTACATGATACCCTCGCTGCAGGCGCCCGACGCTGTGGGCGTGGAGAGTGTTGTGCACACCCGTAGCGACCCCGCGGCTGTGGAGGAGGGTGGGCAGGCGATATACAATGTGGAGGTGGGCTCGGCTCTCTACACCTTTAGCGTCCTCATGGACCTCTCCGGCATAGGTGTTGTTGAGAGGCCGGATAGGGGCGTCAGGATCCTGGATGATAGGCTTGAGAGGGTTCGCGCGGCTCTCGAGGCTCTAGCCGAGATGGTGTCCTCGATGAGCTTCGGGGCTAAGCGGTCCAGGTTCCTCCCCCACTGGGTGGTGGAGAGTGTCGCGGGCGCTGTTGTGGAGGGGTTCCGGTTCCAGCTACCCCCTGGCCATAGCCGCGGTTACATCGTGGAGGGTGCTAGGAGGCTCGAGAAGGCCTCCAGGCTACTCGGCGGCTCCTACCGCATGGTCTATCATGTCGAGGAGCTGGGCGGCAGAGTCTACGCCGATAAGCCGGGGTCTAGCGGCAGCATAGTCGAGGCTGGTAGCGTCGAGGAGGTGTTTGAGAAGCTTCTCGAGTGGGGCTTGGAGGCGGCCCAGCGTGCCGTTGGGTCTAGTGGCTCTCGTTGAGCCCGTCTGGGGCTGGAGTGTTAGGATACCACTAGCTTCTGTGAGCGGCGCTAGCCTCCCGCTACCACCGCCGTCGACGGTGGTTGGTGCTCTGCTGTACGGGGCGGCCTCTAGTCTAGGTGTGGGTGAGCAGCTGGAGGTGGGCGGCTTCCTCACGAGATGGTTGTCGAGGGTGTCGAGGCTCGTGCTCTCAGCAACGGCGGGGCTGGTGGAGGGCGTCATAGTGACGGCGTATGACACGTTGAGGGCGTCTAACGTGCCCTACCTCCGCCCGGAGAACCTCAACGACCCCTCCCAGTGGTTCACGGTCACGGGCTTCGGTGTCACGGTGGCGCATGGCTCACGCCTCTGCCTGGCTGCCGTCCTCGACGATAGGGTGCTTGATTTGGTGGGCAGGAGGGTTCTCGAGGCTTCCGCGTGGAGCGCGTCCCGGATAGGCTCTAAGGAGGGCCTCGCTAGCGTGGTGGAGGCTGGGGTCTACGAGGCGCAGCCCCTCGGGGGAGAGCGTTTCGAGACCATACTCTACGCTGGGGAGGGGTACGCGGAGGGGGGACGGCCTGCAACCATGTGGGTGGCCGAGGGGGGCTCCTATAGGCTGGTCAGGGTGAGGCTGGCCCTGGAGAAGACCGGCCCCGTCTACCGCCCAGCGGTCATCGTCGCTAGGGGCGGCTGGCTCCTACGAGACGCCCCGCCCGAGTGTAGGCTAGTGCCCCGAGTGTGGTGAGGAGGCATGGTGTGCAGGGTTCCGCTCGTCCAGGAGGGTCTGCTAGCCAGGGATCTTGAGCTCAGCCTCCTACACCTAGCCGCCCCGGGCCTCGTCGATGTTGATGGCGACTGGGCGCTTGTGAACCTACCATCATGCAAGGCTCTAGTGTCGAGCATCTCGGGGATAGTTGGCGGCGTGTGCAACCCCCGCGACTGCTCTAAGTGCAAGGCGCCGGCCGAACGGGGCACGGTAACGATGATATCAAAGAGTCTAGGCGTAGCGGTTGGAGCGGCGACGGCGTGCGAGATACTGAGGCTTCTCGACAATCTAGCGGAGGGCGAGGGCTTTAGGGGTGGGGAGGTGGCGGCGGTTCCACTGCTTAGGCTCGAGTTCCGCGAGTACGCTAGAACACCTGTGGCTAGAGACGTTAGGAGCCGCAACGCTATAAAGGCTCATATTGTTGCGCAGCTCCTAGCCCTCCTCGGCTATTGTGCCACCCTTGCGCACTCCGAGGCTGGCAGCGCCAGGTGCATGCTAGTCGACGAGTCCATGGTTTCCCTAGCCTCTACGCGGGCTACTCAACTCTACTCGACTCTCCGCGCTCTCTACCGCCTGGTCTACTCTAGGAGACTGGACCCCATGCTCTTCACGCTCCTCGCTGCGGGCGAGGCCGCTGAGGTAGGGTGTGGCACGCCTCTAACGGTGAGGATACTAGTCCTCTCATCCTCGACGCGTGGCGTCAACCTGCTCGGCGTGGAGGACAGCCCTGTTCCAGAGCTGCACGCTAGCCTCTGTAGGGTGTCCGTGGGGAGCCCAGAGGCTCGACTAGTACAGCCCCTAGTAGCCCTCGTGTCCTCTGGCGTAGAAGAGGCTATGAGGGTGGCGGAGAGATTCGCAAGAATGTACGCGCTCGGCGTCACAAGTGGGAGCCAGGATTATCTACTAGCGGCGGAGAGGATTGCTGCGAGCCCCCTGGCCGCGGGCTCCGATTGGCTAGCCAGGCGCGGCCACATAGACCCCATTGACGCCGTGTGCGGCAGGAGAGGATGGACCATTGTCCTCGCGGAGGCGCTCAAAGCCCTCTCGTCCCTCGCCCGCGACACTCTACTAGAGTTGAGCCTGGTGCGCGGCGTTGGAGTATAGGCCGGGCGTCGAGACACTACTCTCGATAGTAGAGGAGTGCGCCGACGCCGAGACCGGGCGGAGGTGTAGAGGGCCAACGGTCTTCATAGCGCCGACGGGCTATGGGAAGACGAGAGCGACTATAGCGTTGGCGCCTAGGCTCCTCCCAGGCCGCGTCCCTAGGATAGTGCATGCTCTACCACTACGCGCTATACTAGAGCAGGCATACCGTGATGCCCTAGAGAGCCTCGAGGGGTTTACGATAGGCTATCAGGCTATGGGGCTGGGGCTGGCAGGCAAATCGCCCTTCGCCGCGCCAAGGCTCCTGTACACCACCTTCGACAGCCTACTCGCCAACCTCCTGAGGGGTAACGTTGCGGAGAGAGGCCTGGGCCACTATGAGGTGCCACGCGCCCACCTCCTAGCATCGCTGCTCGTGCTAGACGAGGTCCACCTGGGCCTCTGGCAGGAGGGGCTCTCAGACACCCTCTATACCGCCTTCTATGCGCTTACGCTAGCCAGGCACTACTTCGTCCTCGAGACAGCCACCCTACCCCCGAGCGCTCTCAGGATACTACACGATGCACTGGGAGGCGTCTACGACGCCATACTCGCGGCTCCTTCGCGGGGCTGCTCGGAGGAGCTGGGCCTCGGCAGAGCCGTGGAGGTCGTCGATAGAGACTTCTACACGCAGCTACTCGACCAGGAGTGGCTCATAACTGTGACGGGGTTCGAGGAGGCTCTTCGAAACGCCATAAGCGTGTTCGAGGAGGGCGGCCGCGTGCTAATAGTGGTGGATAGCGTCAGGGGGGCCGCGGAGGCTTACAAGAGGCTCTCTGCTAGCGTGGGCGGCGAGAGGGTTGCACTAGTCCACTCGAGGATGATCCCCGCGGATAGGGCGAGGAGCGTAGAGAGGGCTATGGAGGCGAGCAGGAGTGGCGAGCCCTTCATACTAGTGGGCACGGGTGCGGTAGAGGCGGGAATAGACTATGATGCAGACCTGCTCGTAACCACGATCCCGCGCCGCGGTGACTCGGTAGCCTTCTCCTCCCTCATCCAGAGGATGGGGAGGGTTTGCCGCACGCCAAGGCCCTGCAAGCCGCGCGTAGTGCTGCTAGAG
The DNA here is from genome assembly GCA_964613695.1 of uncultured Desulfurococcales archaeon. Taxonomy (GTDB): domain Archaea; phylum Thermoproteota; class Thermoprotei_A; order Sulfolobales; family Pyrodictiaceae; genus Pyrolobus. The sequence continues at coordinate 8,577 of CAZTIR010000044.1, forward strand.
GCAGATGACCGGCTAGCGTCAATGCTCTCGGCCGTGCACCCGCGCATACCCTGTAGCGTTGCTGGCGTCACCGGCTACTATAGGCTCCTCGAGCACGAGGACTATGGGCAGCCGGGCTTTGATGCCGGGAGGCTCATGCTGCTGTTGGGCATACTTGACCCAGTGCGCGTCGAGATACTGGCCCGGGCGTACTGCGACCTGGTGCGCGGGGAGCCGCTAGTACCCCTGCTCCCAGTCGAGCACCTCGAAGACGCGTTGGAGGGTAGGGCGGGTGACTACATCTTCCCAGTCCGGTTCTCGAGCCTAGCCGGGCGCGGCGGGTTATCGAGGCGCCTGGCTCGTGGCGAGAAGTGTGTGAGAGTGGTTAGGATAGCCTCGAGGGGCGAGAACGAGGGTGGCCTGGTGCTCGAGGAGTATTGTGACGAGTATCTCTCAGCCGCCCTGGAGAGGGGGGACTGCTACTCCTTCACGCGTAGAGCAGAGGAGCTTGGACTGGTAGCACTCCTGGTGGAAGGGTATGCTAGGGGCCTCGGCCTCATAGACTAGGGTGTCTCGGTTTGAGCGCCTGCAGGCTCTGGGCGTGGGAGGGCGTTAGCCTCGAGAAGCACCTCTGCTGCACAAGCGTGGTAGCAGAGCTACTCTACGGGCACGAGTGGCGCTGGGCCGTCGGGAGGCTAGGCCTCTGGGAGCTGGAGCCGGCGCTGAGGGTGGCGGCGCTACTCCACGATATAGGCAAGGCTCTCCACAAGCCACCCAGCTTCAGGTGCCATGAGGTTGAGGGGGGTGTGCTGCTGGCTTCTCTAGCGGCAGAGGCGCTGAGCCTAGCATCAAGGCTATCCTCCGGGAGCAGGCCGAGGGGGATGCACACGCTATACGCTCTCATCACAGCGAATCTTACTACATCCCCCACCGCTGGGATGCGTAAGGCGATACTCCGCGATGCGGCGCTAACGGCGTTGGCCGGTATAGCCGCCTACCTCCACCACCATGGGATGGGTAGCAGGAGGTATCGCGACTGTAGTCTATTCAGCCCGCGTCTCGTGGCGTATAGGTGGAGGAGGGTGGGATCCTGCGCTGCAAAGAGGATTGAGAGAGTTGCAGAGGAGGCGGCCCCTGAGGCTATGCCGATACTCGCCAGGATGAGTGCACTCACGTACATCTCCACGACTGGGGGGGTTGTGGAGGTCTGCAGTAGGGCTTTGACCGTATACCTCGAGGAGCGTGGCTTCAAACCAGGTGAGCCGCTGGCAGGGAAACTAGCCACGCTGATAACCGGTTTCGTCAGCGTCGCCGATAGCCTAGCCGCCCTCGTCGAGGGTAGGGGGGAGCGTAGCGTGGATTGTAGCAAGCCTAGACGCTACTATGATAGAGTCGTGTGCGAGATGAGCGGCTGGAGCACTGAGAGAGCGAGGACGCTGATAGAGGAGTTGAGGGAGGCTTGCACCACCAAATGCAGGAGGTGGTGGGAGGCTGGTTGATTACCGCGAGTGGCTCGAGAAGGCAAGGCTGTTCCTCGAGGAGGCAAGCGAGGATCTCGAAGGGGCGTTACTGGCTAGCCTGCTTCCACGCCCAGCAGTTCGCAGAGCTCGCGTTGAAAGGCCTCCTCGTGAAGCTTGTTGGCAGCTACCCCTTCACCCATAGCCTCGTAGAGCTACTAGAGGCTATAGAGGCTCTGGGCTACCGTGTGGGAGAAGAGTTGTACACAATAGCCGAGGCGCTAGAGAAGCACTATACGCGAGCCAGGTACCCTGGTACAGGGCTAGCAGTCTACAACCGTAGGGTCGGCGAGAGGTGCCTGAGGCATGCGGAGAGACTCAGAAAGTTTATTGAAGAGGTACTTGGAGGCGAGGAGGAGGACGCTAGCAGAGAGACCTAGGCTCTTCAAGGTCTTCGTGGAGAGGCTCACAGAGGCCCTAGGCGAGAAGGCGAGCATAATCGTGTTCGGCGGGAGGGTACGCACAGGCCTGGAGACCGTAGAGCCGAGGGACTACGACGTGTTGATAGTGGTTGGAGAGGGGCTAGAGCCCAAAACGGTGGACGAGCTGGTTGATAGGCTTAGGCCTAGGGGCCTACCCCTCGACATAATAGTGGCGAGGGTGACTGACATAGAGTGCAACCCGGTAGTGAGGAGGATGCTGGAGGAGAGCGTGGCGCTACACGACCCACTCAGAGTCGTAGAGAGGATAAGGGGGTCGAAATGCGGATAAAACCCTCTCCAAGCATAGACGCCTTGTAAAGAGACCCTATAATGGGAGAGGCTCCGGGCCGGAGTGGGGCCCCGTCGACACCCCCGAGGGGGGCGTGTGATACGGGGTCCTCCCGCCCCATCGCACACAACTCAACTACTCAACACCCTACTGGAGCCATCTAGGCCCGCACTCCACTCCGCATCTCCAACCTAGGGTACTCTCTAGAGTGTTGCAGCTCTCACAGCTCATCGTTCGCCTCGTAGAATACCTCCTACCCGGAGCTGTAACACTCGCATCGAAGCGTGCTTGCATAACGTCACTATCCTCGGCTACAAGAGCATAGTTGTACGACATCGCAGCGCAGACGACATCATAGTAACGTTAGTTTCTCCTCAATAACGACCCCATACCCACCACTACAAAAACCCACACCAATACCCCAATGCGCGGCCGCTAAACAGACGCTAGAGCTGTGAGCCCGTGAGAAGCGCGCGAACAGAAAAACAACTTACCTAAACCCATCGTGCCCA
>CAZTIR010000045.1:0-11172 GCA_964613695.1 uncultured Desulfurococcales archaeon
CCGTTGAGGGACGTGCGAACCACCCCTTATTAGCGTTAGTGGTCGTTGTCGTCTCTTGGGCCGGTGAGGTGCCATGCAGGCCTAGCGGAGCCTCCGCGGCGGTGACTGGAGCCCGCCTCTTCCGAGGCCCGTGAGCTACACTATCGATTATGTGGGACGATAGCGGTTATCACCTGGGTTCTGGGGGCTTAACGGGCGAGGCGTTTGGGTGTGTAGCGTGGCTGAGGAGTCTCTCCTCAAGCTCATAGGCGTCCCCTTCGCCATGGCCACGCAGCACCCCGACTCTGCTGTGAAAGGGTTCAATGCTCAAGAGGAGGTGGGTGAAGCTCTTCTCGACCTCCTCCCTGTGAGCGAGGGGGGCTTCGGCTGCGACGAGAAGATGGTCGATTACGAGGGTAAGCTGACACCATACCAGCAGATGGAGTGGATTATAGAGGAGCTTATCAAGGCGGGGCTCGAGCCCGGGAAGGACTTCATTATAACGCCTCGGGTGCCTGCCGAGAGGCTCGAGGAGGCTGAGAGGCAGTTCTTCGTGCTTGTGGGCGCACTCCTCGCCAACAAGTATAGTATTGAGAAGGGCGGGGCCCCCGCGATAAGGTACATTATACACCCTATGAGCGAGTCTCCGCAAGAGCTCCTCGTCCTCCAGAGGCGTGTTATCAAGCTCCAGAGGCTGATGGAGGAGGAGATCGGGCTGAGGAGCCACGAGCCTCCACGCATAATACCCCTTATCGAGGAGGTGATACGCCACCTCCACGCCGATAAGCTCCTCGAGGGCTTCCACGCTAACGTCTCCAAGCAGCTAGGCATGCTCTACGACTCTTACCGCGTCTTCCTGGGTAAGAGTGACGCGGCGCTAGGATACGGGCACCTCGCCTCGAGCATAAGCCTCATCATAGCGATGTCCAAGGTCGCTAGGTGGGGTCAGCAGGAGGGGGTGAGGATATACCCCATCGTGGGTGTCGGGAAGCCGCCATTCCGCGGCCACCTGGCTCCACACGCGGTGGGCAAGTTCGTGGAGCAGTATCGGGGCTACTACACGGTGACCATACAGACGGCGCTCCGCTACGACACCCCCAGGGAGGAGTATATTGCGACTCTCCGCGTGCTGCGCGAGAACGCGGCGGGGGAGCCTAGGATACTCTCGCGCGAGGAGGAGGGGATGCTGGCAGAAGCGGCGAGGATAGCCACGAGAGAGTATCTTAGGTTCCTTCTACACGCGGCTGACATGATCTACACGGTGTCGAGGCACGTGCCGAAGAGGAGGGAGAGGGTCCCAACCGAGCAGTACGGCCGCGATATAAGCCCGAGTCTCGCCTTCGCCTCCGACCCCAGCCTCCTCGTCAACGCTAAGAGCACTCTACCACTCCCAAGGGCTATTAGGTTCACGGCTTCGATGTACACCATGGGCATACCCCCGGCGCTCGTGGGGCTCGGTAGGGGCCTCGAGGCTATACGCCAGAAGCTCGGCGAGCATACTCTCGAGGAGCTGTTGAAGCTGCTACCCCTGCTACCCCTCGACGTCGAGTTCGAGCTGCGATGGTGGTTCCCTGACATAGCCCGCTCGTATATGGACGAGAAGCTGGTCAATCTGGTCGAGGAGGATGTCAGAATCGTGAGGGAGTTGTTCAACGTGGAGCCGGAGCCCGCGCCACCCGAGTACAAGAAGCTGTTGCTAGCGGCGCGCGGCAACATCGCTGCTGGGAGGAGTGCGTCGAAGCAGATAGAGGAGATGGGGAGGATACGCGGCTTCCTAGGGTGAAGGCTCAGCACTTAATGGATTCTTCACGAGTCCGCGAGTACAGCCCTCATCACAGCCTCCTTTAGGGAGCCTCAAACACCCTATTAAACGGGGAGGCTAGGATAGTGAAGCTTGTCGTCATACGCCTACCCGACGACATCTACCGCGAGCTCGAGGAGAGGGCTAAGAGGGAGGGCTACAGCCTCGTCTCTGACTACGTGAAGAGTCTTGTGCTTCGCGAGCTTGGTAGGAGTGGAGTAGATCTTAGGAGCATCGAGGAGAGGCTCGAGAGGCTGGAGTCGGGTGAGCTCCCACAACCCCTCATAGAGCGTATCGGTAGCATCGTGAGGGCGGTGCTTCAGGAGGAGTTGAAGGGTGTACAGGGGCTGGAGGATATCGACAGGATTGTGGCGAGGCTCGAGAGGAGGGTACAGGATATGATAAACCCTTGGACGGGTAAGGTTGACCGAGCGCTCCAGGCTATCGCGGAGCTGCAGGAGAGGCTGGAGGCTCTCGAGGAGGAGGTGAAGAAGCTTAGGGAGGCTTTCGAGGAGCAGAGGGAGAGGTTGGAGCACGTCGAGCAGAGGGAGCATCGAGTCGAGGTAGTGCCGCGTAGGCATGGCTATCAGCACTATCCTCACGGGGGTGAGGAGGGTTACAGGAGGCGCAGGAGGACTGCTATAGAGTGGCTTAGGGAGAAGGGCGTCCTCTTCGAGTCGGAGTTGACGAGGCTCCGCGACCGTGACGCCTTCTTCGAGAAGCTTAGGAGGGAGGGTGCCCTGGTGATAGAGTTGCCGGGCGAGAGGGTTGCAGTCGACCGCGACTATTGGACCAGGTTCCTCGAGAGGCTCCGGAGGGTTAACGCGGTGCGCGAGGACGAGGTGAGGGCGGTCATGGACGATGCTATGTTCAAGCTATTCCAGAAGCTGAAGGAGGCCGGCCTAGTATACTTCGATGCGCGTACGGGAACCTGGAGGGTCTCGAGGGAGCTGGGCGGCGAGGAAGAGGAGGCGCGCTAGCCTACGAGGCTCCTGGCTCTCTAGCCAGACGCGAGTCTGGTAGAGGCCCGCCAATACGCCAAACTTCTCGTAGAGCCTCCAGGCTATGCACCTATTCCGGAGGGGGCAGCGTGGGCAGGGGTAGCGCCTACAATACCAGGATCTAGGCGGCTCTCCCTCTACGCGGCGCAATAGGTGCCTGTCAACGGGTATAGGGTATCCGGAGAAGCTTGTGAAGAGGAGGGTTGCGTGAGCAACCTTCACGCCCACACCCCTTATGGATAGGAGCTTGGCGCGCCTCTCCCAGAGACTGGTAGCTCTGAAGGCGGTGGGCAGCTCCCTAAGCGCGTCGGTCAAGCGCCTCACCTGGTAGCTTCCGAAAGCTTTTGCAGCATCCCGTAACTCTCTCAGACGCCACTGCTCGATTAGCACGCCGAGCCTAGACATCCATGAGAGTACCCTGGAGTAGCTCGTGTTCTGCGAGAGGAAGACGGAGGAGAAGATGAGATGATAGTCCCACGGGCTTACAGACAAGCCTATCACAGGCTTCCCCTGCGGGAGCCGCTGGTTCGTGAAGCTGAGCGCCCATAGACCGCTCCAGGCCGAGAGCTCGCCTAGGCCACAGCCCTCGCAGCAGACAAGCTCCCCATCCTGCCAGATTGTGGAGCCGGCACCCCATCCGAGTATCTTCCTGAACTCGCCACGCTCAAACCGGAAGAGGGGTAGCGTGAAGGAGGGTAGGAGTGTGGCCACCAGGTTGAAACCGGGTGGCGCCCTTAGGCATGGCACTAGGCTTGCCCCTGGTAGGTATGTGCTGCTCTACTCCGGGGGTCTAGACTCGAGCTACCTGTACAAACACCTCTCGAGCTACGAGGGGGTAGAGGTTGTGCCTTTACACGCGTATATATCGAGGAGGGTGTTCGAGGTTGCCGCGCGTAACCTGCGCCGCCTAGCCGGTAGGCCTGTCACGCTATTCCTCGTGTCTAACCACGCTAGTCTCCTGTACGCGGCTGTGCGCAGGCTTGAGGAGATGGGACTACGCGAGTACACCTGCATAGTCTGCAAGGCTCTCATGCTCCTCGAGGCTGGGAGGCTGGCCGAGGAGCTTGGGGCAAAGGGCGTCGTGACGGGCGAGACGCTGGGCCAGGTTGCCTCCCAGACACTCCAGAACATGATGGTTATCCATCGATACGCGAGAGTCCCCGTCTACACCCCCCTCCTCGGCCTCGATAAGCACGAGGCGTCTAACCTCATGGCGGGCCTCGTTGAGAAGTCTCCACGATGCCCCTTCCTACCCAAGAGGCCCCTAACAAGAGCCGATTTCGTCGAGGCCCTCCTAGTGTTAGACGAAATTGGTGTTGAGAGTCTAGCCGAGCTCGCCCTCTACGAGAGGCTCATCATCTGAGACTCTATTATATCGACGAGCTTCTCAACATCCTCGCCCGGAGTCTCATCATCGTAGACGAACTCTAGTGGCACGCTAGCCATCGGCCTTATGAGGTGGAGGACTTCACTACTCCTCGTTACGCCGTAGCGTAGGCTAGCGTATAGCCTCGCAGCCTTCACAACCATGCCTCCGTCGTAAACCACCGCCCTGCCAGGGCCGACTGCAATGAAGAGCTTGGATCGCAATGAGAGCGGGACTGGTATCAACACGTCGTTATACGATTCTATGATGGCTATCCGAGAGCCCTCAAGGAGCTTAGAGGCGCAGAGATCGGCGGCTGTCACCAGGTTGCCAGAGGCTATCATCTCCCGCAGCCTGGCAGAGGGTATCGCGACGGGCCTCGGCTTGAGGCTAGAGGCTAGATCCTCCACAAGCCTCCGAATCCCAGGCGCGAGGTGCTCCACATTATCCTCGACGAGCATGTGGAGGGGCTCAGGCCTCTCACCGGAGCACACGTTCACGCGGAGAAGTACAACCTGCGCCTCCAGCGACTCTAGCATTAATAGGTAGTCTCGCAGCCTAGAGAGGAAGTGGTTCACGTCCGGCGGCGCTAGCAGCATGTCAACAGGTTCTATGATGTGGGGCTCTCCGCCGACCGCGCGAGCCAGCCTGATAGCATCTCCCCCAACGAGCACGCCATGATCGAGCGCGTAGCGGATACTGAAGTGCTGTTCCCACGCGTTATGCCCGCCGAGGGGTTTTGCGACGCGCGGCGCCAGCCCCCTATCGCGTAGGCTCCTCGCAAGTCTGGCAACTAGCCTTGTCTTGCCGCTCTCGTGCGGCGAGAAGCCGACTACGGTCACGAGCATGGTCCTATACCTCCGGGGGCTCTGTATCCAGGTCTCTCCTCACGTGTTCGGACGCTGGCGTAGTCTTCACAGCCCCTCTGTACAGGCACGGAATCCGAATAATAGCAGTTGTCTCTCGTGGAGAGAGGCGGGTTGGGAATGACGAGTAGAATGGAGCGTGTCGGGGCTACACTAGAGCTCGTTATGGACGTGTTAGAGATGCTGGTGTTCGCCGCGCTGGCGACGGCGGTGGTTATAGGTGTTGTGATGCTACTGGGGCAGACTGTGAAGTTTGCAATCCTTGTTGCCCATCCTTTGCCTGTTACCAGTGTCCACGCTGGCCACGAGGATAGTGTGGCGCCGATGGAGGCGGGGTACTCGCAGGCGAAGGGCGTCCTACTGGCGCTCCTCGATACGGCGCTCATACTCGTAATAGGCCTCGATATACTCCGCACGCTCGTGGTGGCGGTTGTGCATAGAGAGCTGCATCTATTCGCAGCGCTCGAGGCGGGCATACTAGCGATGATAAGGGAGATTATCGGCGCCGAGGTGCGCCACAAGAACGTGTACGATCTCCTCGGCTACGCTGTGATAATAGTGATGCTAGCGGGTGTATGGCTCCTAGCGCGCCGCGAGATGCAAGGCGGTATGGTTTTGCATGCGAAGCCAGCGGGAGAGAGGGGATAAGAAGCTGAGCCCCAGCGTGTACGTTAGCGGGATGTTGGTTGCCAGAGGGGCTCGGCCTCGGCAATAGCGTGTGGAGCTACCTGCTCTTCAATGCTGGAGCGGGCTTCATACTAGGCTTTGCGGTTGGCTACGCGTTGAAGAAGCTCCTGAAGCTCGTGCTCCTACTGCTAGGCCTTCTAACCCTAGCCTTGCTAGCCCTCGAATATTACGGAGTGATAAGCATAAACTATCATAGGTTCGTCGAGCTCATAAACCAGGCCATAAACGCTACGCGTACAACCGTGTCGGGTATACTGCCGCATGCTATAGCCTCATTCTCGTTCGCGGGTCCTTTCGCGCTAGGCCTAGCCATAGGCTTCAAAGTGGGCTAGAACATCTACGACCATGCTCGAGTCCCCTATGAGCACGAGCGCTGCTAGAGGGTCGATGGCGTGCACTATCTCAGGCGCGTGGAGTACTGTTAGAACGGGTTTCTCCCCCTCAACTATACCCCGGATGCCCATAAACTTCTCCAAAGGCCATGTGGTTAGGGCGCGTAACGCCCTCTCAACCGCACTCCTTAGCCCCAGCCTCCGCCTCTCCCGGTACACCACCCACCTCATCAACTCCCAGGGGGATTGGGGGCACCACCCAGCATTATCACCACCCAGTGCGTATCTAGGCGCGCATGGCTCCGGTTCAGTGCTCCAGTGTATGAGGTTAGCCAGGGGCGCGTAGACAGGGAGCACGCCGGCTTCGGCAAGAGTCTCGTGGATTCTGCAGGGCGCGTGTGTCAAGTGCACCGCGTGATCGAGGCGGAGTGATAGAGCGGCCAGGTAGTCGTCTTGAAGCGCCTGCTCCACAGTCTCCGAGATATGCGCAGCCACGCGGAGCCCCTTGCTAGCAGCCTCTCTAGCGATACGCGCCCAGCCGCCAAGGAGCGTCGGTGCGCCTAAACCATCGCAGCCCTCGAGCTCGCTCGGCTCACCCCTCCCGTAGGCTAGGAGATGTATGCCATTCTCCCGCGCAACGCTCTTCACAAGCCTACAGAGGGTGCCACCCCCCTCCACGAACGAGACTACGAGAGCGTAGCCAGAGCGCCTCAACCTCCTGAAGAGGCGGGGGAGGCTCGAGACGACTCTGCAATACGCTAGCCTAATCCCACGGGCTTTGAGCCCGTTGGGCCACTCTAGCAGCTCTCGCGGATCCCTAGCCCTAGAGGCCAGCCCCGCTAGCCCATAGTCGAGCACGTGTATATGTGCGTTCACGAAACCGGGTGTGACGACTATATCCGAGTCTCTACCGTGCTCGATTGACGCTATGACACCCCCATCTATGCATATCCTCACGCTCCTCTTGGGCTCGAGCTCCTCACCTATAAAAGCCAGGCCAGCATCTAAGCAGAAAAGGTTGGCTCTCCTACGTCCCGGTGGAGCGGCGGCCATGCTGCAGCATCCAGCAGTCCAGGTTATCGTAGGGCAGGTATTCATACTCCTCTTGGCATTCGTATTAACGTATTATCCGAGCCTCTACGTTCCAGCAATATTAGCGTATATCGGCATCCTGGTGGCGATACAGATGCTTGCCTTCAGAGTCTCGGGGAGGGCGAAGCCGGAGGTCCTAGGATCAAAGCTACTCTACCGCGAGGAGGTAGACCAGGAGGTTATCATGAGGGATGAGAAGCTCCTAGAGGAGTACAGCAGGGTCATCAGAGCCACGATACTACCCTCCATAGCAGCCATGGTGGTGGCTGTGGTGTTGCTCTTCATCCTCCCCCACCCGCTCGAATCCCTCTATAAAACCGTGGTAGGCGACAAGCTGTTGGCGAGGCTGGCAACCTGGCTAACCGTCTTCGAGAGCGTGTTCGCGGTCTCGTGGGTGCTCCGGCTAGCCTCCGGGGCTACGCGTGTAGAGCCCATAGCGGTCGCACGGAGCTTCGAGATTAGAGAGAAGGGGGTGGTGCTCAACACGGGCCCCATGCCCACGATAATCCCCTTCCCGCTTGACGAGTATGATGTGAGCGTGGATGAGAGTAGGGGGTTTGTCGAGCTACGCTCAAGGAAGACTAGATCGCGCATACGGTTATACACTCGGAGGCCCCAGCGGGTCTACGAGCTCTTGCGGCGCCTTGGCTCCCGCACGCCACCCTCGAAATAAACCCTCCACGCGCATGTTTTCATACGAGGGTGTGGGGATAGAGTGGCTAAGCAAGCTCTCAAGACCTGGAGGGTGAGGCTGGAGGACATACCCGAGCCCTACCGGAGCGTCTACAAGATACTCAGGAGGCAGGGGTATATACTGGTCGGTAGGCACACGGTGGTCAAGAAGTGCCACTGGGTCCACGCTGCTCTCACCGAGAGGCGCTTCTGCTACAAGTGCAAGTTCTACGGCATCGCTAGCCACCGCTGCATCCAGATGAGCCCGGCAGCCCTCTGGTGCTGGAACGCTTGCCTCCACTGCTGGCGCCTAAGGCCGCAGGATGTTAACATAGAGTGGGATGAGGTGAACATGCCGTTTGCCGACGATCCAGAATTGATAGTTGATGGTATCATAGAGGCTCATAGGATGAGCGTCTCGGGCTACAAAGGCCACCCGAAGGTAGACCCGAGGATGCTAGAGGAGGCTATGAACCCGAAGCACGTCGCGATAAGCCTCACGGGCGAGCCCACGCTATACCCGAGGCTAGGCGAGCTGATACAAGAGATACACAGGAGGGGTATGACGACGTTCCTCGTGACCCGCGGCGTTAGGCCGGATGTGCTGGCAAACCTAGAGGAGGAGCCGACGCAGCTCTACGTGAGCATCGAGGCGTGGGACAAGAAGAGCTACGAGTGGTTCAATAGGCCCCTCGTGCCGAGAACCTGGGAGCTTATACAGGAGACGCTGGAGCTGCTGCCAAGCTTCTCCAGCCCCACTGTGATAAGGATAACGCTAGTCAAGGGCTTCAACATGCACGATGAGGCGTTGAAGGGATTCGCCAAGATGATAGAGAAGGCTGAGCCTACATACGTCGAGGTCAAGGCGTACATGTGGCTAGGGGCCTCGAGGTACCGTCTACCAAAGACCGCCATGCCTAAGCACATAGAGGTTAGGCTATTCGCGGAGAAGCTGGCCAGGCTGACCGGCTACAAGGTGCTAAGCCAGCAGGTTGAGAGCCGCGTGGTCCTGCTCTCGAGGCTCGACAAGCCGATACGTGTTGGGGAGGGCTGCCCGGACGGCTGGAGGAAGAGGAGCGAGCTCGACGACCAGATAGAGTATGAGCTCGCGAGGCTCCAGGAGGAGGGCAAGATATAGCCGAGGAACAGTAGCTAAACAACTAGTGGCTGTGAGGAGGGCTGGTATTGCAGAGGCCCCGTGGGGCCGCTGAAGAGGGACACCAGCACCGAGCCCCGACTGCTAGGGCTAAGGGTCTAGGCCGAGGCGCCTAGCCTCCTCCAACAGCCTAGCCGCGAGGAGGGCCACGCGCCTATACTCGCGTCGCGCTATAATCCTCCTCACAAGCCCCATGTCCACACTCGCATACTCATGGACGACGATGTTGCGGAAGCCTGCCACGCGGCGTAGGAAGGAGGCCTCATCCTCCGAGATGACACCCCTCTCCAGCAGCGCTCCTATAGCCTCGCCCGTGGTGGTCGGGGCGTAGCCGAGCTCCGAGGCCATGCGCTTAACCATGTCGAGCAATGCTCGCGCCTGAACCTGTAGGGCGTGTAGTGCCGCCAGCTCCTCTACCCACCCTCTAAGCCCCTTCTCGCTAAGCTCGTCCAGCTTCAGAGTCATCTCGGCTATTAGCGTGTAGAGTCTTGCCAACACCCCCACTAGACCATCTCCTCCTCGCAGCCTCTACCGCAGCCTCCACGATGCCCAGGCGTTGCACCGATATCAGCTCATCCTCGCAGATGGAGAGCCTCGGGAGCATATAGTCGAGTAGCTTGCTCCTAGACACCGTGTAGACGATTAGGCCGCTCCTCCAAGCCTCTATCAGGAGCACGCAACCCGCTCTAGAAGCGTCGACAAGGTCGAGGAGGGTGGGGTCGACCCCCAGGTGCTTGGATAGGCTAGAGTACATGTCTAGGAGCGTGTCGGGGTCGAGGCTGCCGCGGCTAGAGCAGGGCACCAGGAGGAGGTCTATGTCGTTCCCCTCCCCCCTCCTAGCCAGAGAGCCGAAGAGTATGACGTGGCATACGTTGAACTTGCGCCACTCGAAGCTCCTCAGCCTCTCTAGTAGCTCCTCCTCGAGCCTCACCAATCTAAGCCACCGTCCCCCGAGACACTGTATTTAGAGCACGAGGTTAGAGTGCGCCGGGACAGGTTTAGGCTCATGGCGGAGGCCGCGAGGCTGGCAGGCCTCGCGCTGGCGGTGCTCTGGGCCGGGCTACTCGCCTCCATCACACTCGGCCATCTAGAGGCGAGATGGAGCCCGCTAAGCAACGCCCTAAGCGACCTTGGCGTGGTTGGCGCGCCCACACGCCCCGTCTTTAACGCCACCCTGGCGGCCTCGGCCGTCCTACTCGCGGCGACAGCTGCGAGCCTACGCGACCGCCTACTCCTCACAGCATCTCTCCTCGAGTCGCTCGTAGCGGTTATAGACGAGTCTCTAGGCCTCGCCCACTACCTCATAGCCGTCGCCCTCTTCGCGGCTCTAGCGGCCTACGTCTGGCTACGCTGCAGTCGTATAGCCTCGGCTGTGATGATAGCCTCCTGGATACCATACCTCGCTCGACTGGTTGCAGCCGCCCCGCCAGAACTATTGAACGCCGCGATAGCATCGGCCTGTGTGGCGAGGCGCGCGGGGCTATGGAGAAGTGCCTCGTGATAGGCTTCGAGTGGTTCGAGTACGAGGGGGTGGTCTACGAGCCCAACCCCGCGGCCGAGGTGGCCCAGAGCCTCGACTCGGCGAGGATAGGCGACGCCATCGTAGAGGGTATCACGGTACCCGTGAGCCGCGAGGGCATACTAGAAGCCCGCGAGGCCCTGGAGAGAGGCAATGCAGCGTGCGCGGTAGGCCTAGGCCTCTACACGCCAGGCACACCCCAACTCCGCGTGGAGGTCGCGGCCGTCAACGCGCTACTGGTGAACGGGTCCCTGGAGCCCGTAGACCCCCGACGCCCCCTCTACGAGCCAGCAGCCATACCCGTGGACCCCCTCGAGCTCACCAAGGGGCTACCCGCGAGACCCTCACTCTCAACGGGGCTGTACTATTGCAACGCGCTAGCCTACACACTCTACACCTGGAGCCGCGAGACGAGAAAACCCACGGTGTTCATACACCTCCCGTACACCACGACACTCGCGGAGAGACTGGGTATAGAGAGGCACGCGCAACCCCTCCACCAGCTCGTAGACACGGTATACGAGATAGCGGCGAGGCTAACGAGGAGAACCAGGGGCAACAAACCAAACCATTATTAACCCTCCAGAGGCTGACACCTTGAAACGGAGCTGGCGGGGTAGGGGAGCGGGGTAGGGTAGCCTGGTAGCCCGCGGGGCTCATAACCCCGAGATCGGTGGTTCAAATCCACCCCCCGCTACCAA
>CAZTIR010000046.1:0-11060 GCA_964613695.1 uncultured Desulfurococcales archaeon
GCCCTCTTATTACCCAATATTTTTATAGGCTCGTCGAGCATGTCTAGCACAACTACCTCTCTGTCTGGGTTGGCGTGCTTAAGCTCGGCAGCTACCTCGACACCAACGAAGCCGGCCCCAACAATAACCATTGTGTTCGCTTTGCGCGCAAGCTCCCTAATTCGGAGCGCCGCCTCGACGCTGTATAGAGGGATGGTGTACCTCTCTGCACCCTCTACATTGAAGAAGGCTGGGGCGGCGCCGGTAGCGAGAATTAGGTAATCGTACTTTATCTTATCTCCATCGCTGAGGTAGACGTGATCCTGGTCGATGCTGGAGGCTCTCGCTTTTATAAGCTCGGCGTTGGAAGCTTTAGCCAGCTTGTCGACAGGGAAGCTCACATCGTCGGCGTTAAGGCGGCCGCCCGCGACCTCTGGGAGAGCGGGTAGGAAGACAAGCTGAGCGTTACTCGTCACCCAGACACACTCTATACTTGTGCCGCATGCCCTCGAAAGCCTTTTTATAGCCTCTACGCCGGCGAACCCCGATCCCACTACAACTATTCTCTGTCTAGTCATACTCGTTGCTCCGGGCGCAAGGAGCGCGAAGAGCTAATATAAAAAGGGATATTCGTGTGTGGCTCGTTACTCTCAACGGGCCCCGCCGGTCTCACACCCGCAGAGACCCGGCAACGGGGCAATGAAGCGGGGCGGTCAGGCGGGGCACACCTCTACTCAAAACACTTGACAGTTATACGCGCGTTGTTACGCCTTACACTATCCTGGGGATGAGCGGGCCCCCTTGCGCCCCTAGCCCGCGGAGCCCTATGAGGGGCGATGAGGACTGCCGGGCCGGTAGCGACCCACATGATTTAGGCGCCCGTCTCATAGTCTCGTTTCGGGCTCGCTTATGCTCATAGAGCGTGGCGCGTGCGGCGAGGTGCTAGGCTCTTACCGGGACGTCAAGGAGGAGCCAGTTGTGATGAATGGTCAAAGGCTGAGTGGCGTCTGGATTAGGTGGCTGATAAGACCCGGTGAGGGGGAGGCCCGCGGTTTTGCCATGCGCGTTTTCCGTGTTGAGCCCGGCGCTGTTATCCCGGCTCATAAACATCCATGGGAGCATGGTATATTCGTGCTAAGGGGTAAGGTGACTATACGTGTTGGTAAAGCACGTTATGTCCTATCTGCGAATGACTTTATGCTAATACCTCCTAACGTTGAACACGAGTACGTGAACATAGGGGATGAGGATCTTGAGTTCATCTGCGTGATACCATCGTCAGCAACCGTTGCGGATGACTACAACCCCTGCGGGAAGGGCTAAAACCAGGCGTGGCGCGATTAGGGTAGGGTTGGCCGTGCCCCGTGTCCCAGTTAAGCTTGTTTCGTGGGACGAGATAGTCGAGTGGTCTTACGGCTTGGCACGGAGGATAAAGGAGAGCGGCTATAAGCCCACGGTTGTAATCGCTGTTGCTAGAGGCGGATATGTGCCAGCGCGCCTCCTCTGCGACTTCCTCGGCGTCGAGAATCTTTTAAGCATACAGAGTCAACACTGGACTGAGGCTGCTAAGGCGAGCGAGAAGGCTGTACTCAAGTTCCCCTACAAGGTTGACTTGAGGGGGCACAAGGCGCTCCTTGTGGACGATATAGTTGATACTGGAGAGACGCTCCTCCTCGCGAAAGAATATGTCGTGAACGAGTGGAAGCCTGACGAGTTGAGGGTGGCTGCCCTACAATGGATAAGTAGTGTTGCCAAGTTCAAGCCGGACTACTACTATATCGAGGTTAAGGAGTGGACGTGGTTCCAGTACCCGTGGACACGGCTGGAGGATACGATGCAGTTCATAAAGCGTATGATGGAGGAGGTTGCGAGGGAGGAGGGTAAGCGCGAGTGGACATACGAGGAGGTGAAGCAGAAGTTTCTAGAGTGGTATGGCGTTGATGTAGGGGACCTCTACTACCGGGAGGCTTTGTCGATGCTCGAGGAGAGGGGTATCGTAAAGAGGAAGGACTCTAAATACGTCTATATGGGCTAGTATACCCCGATGCAGTGATGTGACCAGCTATCGCTGAGCTAGTGATGAGATTGGTCTTTGCTGAGCAGTATGCTCGACTCTATCCTCAAAACAGCTCCCGCCATGCGCGCGGCTTTTGCGAAGTCGTGTGGACGTATCGGCAGCCATCTTACGAGCTCGAGATAGTGTAGGGAGTTTACCTCTCTTAGCTTACGCTTGGCTATCTCTGCATATGCCCGGATACGCGCCTCGTGCGGAGGTATAGTATCATAGAGCGCTCTCTCTACATCACCGTCGTATAGGTATCTAGCGCGTAGCACTGTATCAACGATCGCATTTATCGTGTTAGGCAGTCCTACCAAGCTCCCGCGTAACGCTATGCGTCTACGTACGGCGCGTCTAATAGGTAGTTGAGAGGTTGCACCAGGCCTAGGCCTCTTATCCACTATACCACCCACGATGAACACTTCTGCCTCGAGAACCTCCTCTCTCCTAAGCTCGTGTGGCGCGTTCGGATCGAGGAGGATGCGGAGGCCATCATAGCCTCTAACGTCTAGCGCCTCGTCTGTGCTGAGGGGCGTCGACTGGTAGAAGCTAGACGCCATGAAGGGTTTCAGCCACGCCTCGAGGCCGGGGGGCGTGTTTGTTAGGAGAAGGTGCCTATCCCACAAGTATTCACGGACAACTCCTAGAGTTGCTGCGAGTTGACGTCTAAGACTCCCAAGCTCATCAAGATTATGTAGCGAGAACTGAGCTAGATCCACTACGATTAAGGGTCTAGGCTTCTCTCCCAACAAGTCTAGTAGGTGGCGGCGGGTTAAGCAGCCCGGTTTAAGCTTCTGGTATAGCGCCGCCTCTGCCCTCACACTCCCCGGTCCGAGTATGAATCGGAACTCGCGGCCATCATCTCGGACTATATGGTCGACGTCCCCTCTTATCCACGTGGATGAAGATACGCACCAATTCCATACGAGGAGCCGGAGCGCGGTCTCCTGGAAGCCGTTTACACGTATGCGCCGCGATTTGATATGGGCTCCTAGGCCTAGGCTGTACCAGCCGTGCTCATCGAGGAGCTTAAGTAGTTTGTAGAATAGGCACTCTTCTCGACACTTCGGGGAGTATACCAGGAGCCTCAAGGTTTCAGCCTCCGTGAGGCTCTTCATCGAGGCTTCAGCGTGTTGAGAGGAGGCTCATCACGGGGTCGGTCAGGGGGTTACTCCTCATCTCCTAGCATCGGGTCGGGGAGTTTATCCTCACACCCCGTTTAACGCCTCCTTAACAGCCTCGATTATATACTCGATATCCTCTCGTGAGAGGAGAGGATGCACCGGCAGGCTAAGCACCTCTCTAGCAGCCTTGGCGGCGTTTGGGCATATGGTGTCGGCTGGCGGGTAGCCCATTGCCCGGAAGAGGGGCTGATCGGGCAGGGCGAGCGGGTAGTGTACAGCGGTTTCAACCCCTTTACTCCTGAGTCTTGATGAGAGATCGTCTCGTGTGACTCCCACCTTCTCGGGCTCGACGCGTACAACGTACTGGTGGTACACGTGGTAGTAGCCGGGCTTCTCTCGTGGTAGTATGAGTCCAGTGTTCTTCAAGCCCTCTGTCAGTAATCTCGCGTTCTCTCTCCTCCTTCTATTCAACTCGTCGAGCTTGCGGAGCTGTGCTAGCCCTATTGCAGCCTGTATCGAGGTTATGCGTAGGTTGAGGCCGAATGTTACATGCAAGTATTTAGACTCTTGCCCGTGGTTCCGTAGCATTCTAACACGCCACGCTATATCATCGCGGTTCGTGGTTACAGCGCCGCCCTCACCCATGGTCATGTTCTTAGTCGCGTAGAAGCTGAAGGCCGCTGCATCTCCCCAGGCACCAGCCTTCACGCCTTCTAGGCTAGCTCCATGAGCCTGTGCCGCATCCTCTATGAGGACCAGATCCTCCTCCCTAGCAATCCTGGACAACCGCTTAACATCAGCCATATGACCGTACAAGTGGACAGCGATAATCGCCCTCGTCCTGCTTGTAAGCTTATTCTCAACATCCCTCGGGTCGATCGTGTAAGTCTCCAGCTCTATATCCGCGAATACGGGACGCGCGCCTACAGCGAGAACCGCCGTGGCTGTCGCTATGAACGTGAAGCACGGGACTATGACCTCATCGCCTGGACCAACCCCAGCCGCTTTCAGAGCAGCCGTGAGCGCAAGCGTACCGTTAGCTATTGTTAATGCGTGCTTTACGCCTATGTACTCGGCGAACCTCTTCTCAAACTCCTCGACAAGAGGGCCGTGTGCCAGCATGCCAGACTTTAAGACCTCGATAACGTTTCGAACCTCCTCGTCACCAATCACCGGCTGGGCGATGCGAATGACGCGCTTGCTATGCAAATCCGGCCCGCTGGTAGGCTTCGCAACCTCCCTGATATTATCGATACTCGCGCTTACCGTGTACGCCGCGAGGCGCTCGAAGAGGATTGCGCTCCTCCTGGCAGCGCTCTCGCTGCTCGACTACTATGCGGCTTTTCTCTATAGTCTCACGACTCGGTGATATCCTCAAAAGCTTCGAGCACATCTAGGACATTATCCTTGAACCTAGATTCCACTCTAACACCCCGCTTCCTCAAAACGCTCTCGATGAGCGCATGGGCCTCGGATAAATCATCTAAAACTTCTTCAAGCTGATCCCTAGCCTCCTCCTCGCCAACTTGTTCTACTAGGTCGTCTAGGTAGTCTCGTATATTCTCCGCGTATAGCTCCAGCCTAGCCGTGTCGCCGTAAACCACGAGCCTTAGTGCTAGAGGGGCGCTCGGATGCCAGACTAGTATGGCATCGCCTCGCTCCTCTACACGGTACCCTCTAGACTTAACTAGCTTGTAAATCTCGTCAAGGTAGCTGCTCAACGAGAACCCCGGATTACAAGTATTAAAAACCCGGTAGTATTTAACGAGGGTTGCTGTATGAGAGTCTGGATTGACGCCTTAACGCCTAAACAAGCTAGACTCGCAGCCTACCTTTACGAGAGGCTTACTAGTAAAGGCTTCAGGGTTTTGGTAACCACGCGTGACTATGACATCACGCGCTTTGTGCTAGAGAGGCTCGGCGTAGAATACATCAGCGTAGGCAGGCATGGGGGCGGTGATCTGAAGTCGAAGCTCATTGCAGATCTCGAACGCGCTCTTCACCTTGTCGGCGTCGTAGACGAGTTTAGACCAGACGTGCTAGTATCCTACCCCAGCCCGTCCGCGCTTAGAGTTGCTTTTGGCCTAGCGATGCCCAGCATAGTCTTCACAGACAGCCCGCATAGTATCCCGGCGCACCTCTTAACGGTCCCCCTGGCTGACTATCTGATATACCCTTCGTTAATACCGCGCCAGTTTTTCGAGAGGTACGCGTCTTTCAAAACCAGGTTCATAGCCTACATGGGTATCGATGAGATAGGATGGGTAAGAGAGCATAAGTGCAACGAGGATCTTCTCGGCGAGTTAGGGCTAGAGAAAGATGGCTACGTGGTTGTCAGGCTTGCTGAGACTCTTGCCGAGTATTATAGGGGGTGGCCTAAGCCCCCTCTCGCCTCGATTATAGAAGAGCTCGTCAGGAACGGTTTCAAGGTCGTGGCTATACCTCGCTACGCCTCAGACTACGAGTTGGTCGACGAGCTTCGAAGAAAGTATAGTAGTATGATAGTGGTTATCTGGGGTACTGCTGTTGAGAGCCTCGACCTGTACTGCTGGGCTCGTCTAGTAATAACGGGAGGTGCTACAATGGCACGCGAGGCGGCATTAATGTGTAAGCAGGCGCTCTCATTCTACCCGGTGTACCTCAACAAGGTTCTCGAGCAGTTAGGGTTTCCGCTTATCAACTACCAAGGCGAGTATACTCCGGCATCCGTGTTGACGCTCATAAGGAATCTGCTTGAAGAGCCTGTTAGCTGCACCGGGCAAGCAAGGGAGCTCATCAAGACCTTCGAGACGCCTGCGGAGCCTCTACTATCGCTGCTAGAGGAGCTGCAGAGCAAAATATAAGAGGTTAGAAGCAGGACCAAAAGCATGGAAGCTGTGCCGGGGTGCCCGAGCGGTCTAAGGGGCGGGGCTGCAGTGGGCCTGGTGTCCGCCCGTCGGAGACCCCGTTATTCCCGGGTTCGAATCCCGGCCCCGGCTCCACTCGTTCACTCGCCGCGGCTATGATGAACCCAGGCGTCACGGATTCCGGAGATGAAGTATTCAGCCTTGCCTGAGCTCACGCGCCTATAGTATGGTAGGCCGATAAGCCTCGACGCTATCCTAGGATCCCTTAGTATTAGCATCTTCTCCCACGAGCGGAGTGCGGGGCATATGTAGCAGCCAAGCCGGTAGAACCCATACTCGTACAGCGGGTTCAGCTTAACACCCTTATGTCTCGCGTATAGTTGTAACAATAGTGTAGACCATTGTTTTAATGGTGTAACAGTCACAACAGTCAACCTTCCGGCAGTGTCTAGGCGCTCGAG
Organism: uncultured Desulfurococcales archaeon; assembly: GCA_964613695.1. Lineage (GTDB taxonomy): Archaea > Thermoproteota > Thermoprotei_A > Sulfolobales > Pyrodictiaceae > Pyrolobus. The sequence goes on from CAZTIR010000046.1 coordinate 6,470, forward strand.
GCGTATGGGTGGCCTACGGCTTCTAGCCTCAGACTCGGCATCCCTATCCCCTGTCACAACTATAATCCGCTCGCCTAGCCGTCTCAAGACTTCTCGTAGAGCTTCTAGTTTTAATCCTGTGCACCAACGGTTATTGTGCGTCGGCATGCCTAGCATGCGAATATTCTTGCGGACAGGCGCACGCGTGTAGATGAGCTCGATGTTTAGTTTATCAGCGTAGTCCATCACGTATTCTCTCGTCTGCGGAAAGTCGACGCCAGTGTCCACATAGATAGCTACAATATCCTTGTACACGTTTCTTGCGAGGATGAGTGCAATGGTTGAATCCTTACCCCCACTCCAAGGTACAACAATCGCATCCAGACTTCCTAGCTCCTCTTCTGCACGCGCCAAAGCATCTCTCAATAGCCTCTTCGACACCTTCTCGTAGAAGTCGATGACCCTCCTGGCCCAATACTCGTCTATCTGGAGGGGTTCTTGCGGAACAAGACTCGTTCTGCCCGATATCTTGTTAAGCTTAGGCATGCCCACGTCTGGTATGTGTAGCTCGTAGAGGGGCCTGGGGCCGATATACACCAGGTGTTTGCCGCCAGCCAAGCGCTCCAGTATAACAGTGTCATGATCTAGCACCTCTCTGCCTCCCAGCCGGGCTATCCACTCCCTCCAGCCACGCGTGGCGAGGAACACGTCGGCATACGGCTGGTCTTCGACAAGGCTCTCGAGCCTCGGTTTCACCGCTACGTGGACGAGTATCCCGCTTTTATTCCGAAAGGAGAGTCTTAGCCTTAGCCTAGCTCTAGCCCTCTCCACGCCCCAGGCTATCTCTTCGAGCCTCGCGTTCCTCACACGCTTCTTGGGTATAGCGACGGCTGCCACGTTAACCAGGCCACTATCCTCGACATAGTCAACCACCTTGCTATCCTCTCTACCAGCCAAGTAGAGCACATACCCCTCTATACTTTTAGCCTCTTCTACAAGCTCCTCGGCCAGCAGCCTCTCATCTCGAGTACCCCGAAGGCTATGAACCTCGACTCCCCAGCCTGCGTAGAAACGGTCTACAGTCGCTCTCACAGCATCTCTATCCTTACCAGCTCTTACATACACATGGTATAACGGGGTGAGTGGCTCGAGCGGTTTCCACTCCAGGCTAGGTATACCACATACACCCTCTGGGAGGCTACACGAGCAGGGGGTGTTATCAAGCAGGTGCTGTTAGAGGCGGAGACTATCGTCGTTGGTGGTGGGCCAGCGGGTCTGCTAGCATCCCTACACCTAGAGGGTGACACCCTACTATTCGAGAGCAGGCCGCGTGTAGGCCGTCCACCGCACTGTGCAGGCGTAGTGAGCGTTGACACGCTTAAACGTCTGCCTCGCGACGCCCTAGCAGAATACTATGATGGGCTGTTCTTGGCCGTGGGCAGTGCAACTACGCTTCTTCATGTCCGGCTAGCCAGGGTTAATCGTCCTCTACTTGAAGATGTGCTATTATCGATGGTTAGAGAGAAGGGGGTCTCAGTAAGACTATCCTGTAGAGTAGATCGCATAGAGGAGCATGGGCCGCGATACGAGGTGCGAACGACGTGTGGCCGTCTGAGAGCACGTAACGTGATAATAGCAGAGGGTGCTGGGGCGAGGCTATCCTCGCAGCTTGGCTTCGCGAAGCCAGCAGTCATATACGCTTACCAGGTTGTTAAGCGCCTAAGGCGCAGAGCTAGAATCGAGCCCTATGCGCCGCTCGCAGCTCTACTAGGAGGTCGCGTCAAGTACACATGGATCATTCCCATGGAGTACGGTAGCGTGATCGCTGTTGGTGCGGCGGGCGAGGCTACTAGCGTGAGACAACTAGTAAACAACGTTATGCGCGTTCTGGAGAGTGAAGGGTATGAGGGAGAGATTGTAGAGGTGCGTAGCGGTCTCATCCCCTACACGCTTCCTCTACGAAAGCCTTGGAAGCGGAGCAGAGAGAGCTGGGTCATGGTGATGGGCGACGCAGCCGGCCTCGCGAAAGCCTCGAGCGGCGGCGGCTTATATGCGATATCGAGAACCTCCATCATCCCCAGGTTCCTCGAGAAGGGCGACTTCCAGAAAGCGTGGCGCATATACCGGAGTGTATATGAGCGGCTAACGAAGCTCTATGTGGCGGCCAAGCTCCTCTACTCATCATCGACGATTGTTAAGCTTGTTTCGAGGATCGTCAAAGCCCTCTTAAGTAAAGGTGAGCCGCTGATCCTAGACTATGATGAGGTTGTGATCGGGGGATGGGTGAGCCGCTACTGCGTAAAATCGCGCGAGAGGTGCTCGGAGAGGATGCTTCACAGCGTGTATGGAAGCGTATTGAAATCATTGGCGATATAGCCATTATAAAAAAGCCGCTCGGGTGGGATAATATAGGCATGCTTAGGCGGCTCGGTGAAGAGCTATGGCGCAGACTACCCTATGTTAACAGCGTATGGCTCGCTGCGACGCCCGTGGAGGGCGTATACCGGGTACGCGATTTGATACACCTAGCGGGTGTGAAGAAAACCGAGACCGTGTACAGGGAGCATGGATGCGTGTTTAAGCTAGATATTACTCGCGTGTATATCTCGCCGCGTTTAGGCTACGAGCATAGGCGCATAGCCGAGCTTGTAAAGGATGGAGAGCGCATCCTCAACATGTATGCTGGGGCCGGCTTTTTCTCGATTCACGCGGCGTGCCGTAAGGACGTCGAGGCCGCTTACAGTATCGATCTTAACCCCTACGCGTTCCGCTACATGGTTGAGAATGTTCGCCTAAACCACGTGGAGGATAAGGTTGTGCCGATACTAGGCGAGGCCTACACTACAACGATTAAGTTCTTCAGATCGAGCGTTGACAGGGTGCTGATGCCGTTGCCCGAGAAGGCACTCGAGCACCTGCCCGCAGCGGTCCGCGCGCTGGACGAGAAAGGGATTATCCACGTCTATCTCCACGTGGCGGCCAGCTCCTCTTCAGAAGCTTTAAGCAAAGCACGCCTAATGATCTCCGGCATCTTGAGGAGGTATGTGGTGGGGTATCGCTTCGAGTACTCGAGGATTGTGCGGACTGTGGGGCCTCGCGAGTATCAGGTAGTAGTAGACGTCCATGTCGTGAAATAGGCTCTAGCTTCGCTATGATCCACTCCCCTTGGCTATCTTTAGGGCGGCGAATTTGAGGACACGGAGTATAGACTCTATCATCTCGTCGGTGTCGAGCGCTCCTTTGACAATCACAGCTTGTATTCTGCCGTCACTGCTCTTCTCGAGCTCTAGTTCAATATCCACCCCCTCGTCTTGCATCCTTGCGAAACGCCGGGCGAGGAAGCGTATGTAGGGGTTGCTAGCGTTAACGGGTTTTGAGAGCACCATCTTCATAGTGTTTCCTAGCTTATAGACTCGTGCTACAATGTTGCCCTCCTCGTCTCTAATCTCTTCGACTATGCTCGCTGTCACAGCGTTACCACACTCCTCGAGAACCTTTAACAGCGTCTCGTAGAAGTCTAGCCGCTTCTTGAGTATTGTTATCTTGCGCTTGATTAACCTCTTTAACTCTTCAATATCTGTTATGGTCTCCACCCCGGGTATAACAGTGAGGCTGTCGACTGTACTATTTCTGCTAAGCTTTATGAGCATATCACTCACACTGCCTCTAGCAAGCTACGCTTATGTAAACAAGTCTATCGTGCTCCCACTCCTAGCGGTTGTTGGGAGAGGCCAAGGTGCTGTAATAGATGCACGCGTGTGGGTCAGGATACCTGGCAGGGACATCTTCATTACGAGACCGGTGCTTGGCGTGGGTGAAGATACGGCTCTCTCAGCGAGAATAGCTCTCTATTATGCCGCGCTATTGAATCATATAGACCCTACCAGGATAGATGCGGGTGTAGAGTTTATCAACGAGCAGGAGGTTAGCGGGGCGAGTGCCGGGCTACCGCTATTCCTCGGCTACTACGCGCTCCTCTCAAACAAGTATATAAATACGAGCGTGTTGACCGGGACAGGCCTCCTATCGCCTAACGGTCTAGTGGTTAACGTGGGAGGAGTCGTAGAGAAGATAAGGGCAGGCTTAGCCAACGGCCTAAAGCAGTTCCTAATACCTTACTCAGACTATGAGCAGTACAGGGTAAGGCTTGAGAGTCTTAACGCTACTATACACCCCGTCTGCAGCGTAGAGAGCGCACTAGTCTACACGTTCAACTCCCCCGATGTAAACGCGAGCATTACCATCCCTGAGACGTATTTTAAGAGAGCCGCTTTCGAACTCATAACGGTGCTTAACAAGACGATAGCGCTTGCCACCAATACTAGCCTAGCCTCACGCAATAACCTAGTTGGTATGTTGAGGGAGTATCTACGCGAGGCGATAAAGCTCGCTAAGAGAGGATACTACTATACTAGCGCGAGTATAGCATACAGTGGCCTAGTAGAATTCATACAGAGGGCTAGCATAAACCTAGTTGATAATCTGACAAGACTAATATTATCGAGCATAGATAGGAAGAAGTTAGCCGAGGAGATATACATACTTAAAGCTGAGGTGATGAGGCGCCGGCATGTGCCCCTCTGGAGACTTGAAGCCTTAATGTCAGCGGAGT
>CAZTIR010000047.1:0-11009 GCA_964613695.1 uncultured Desulfurococcales archaeon
GGGCGTACTCTCGCCTAGCGCGTATCCGCGCAAACCCGGCATCTATGTAGATGTACTCGCCATCACCATAGACCCTCATGCCTTCGAGCAGCGCCCTAAGCCTCCCGTACACGAGCACTCCAAGCCTGTAAGCCCTCCGCCCATACTCCTCAAGAAACCTGCTAAAATCCATAAATACGCATCCCAGCATTCTATACAACTGAACGGGTTTAAACCGATAGGCCTGCTAGCCCGCCTACCCCTACCCTAACCCCTCTTCTCCAGGAGCGCGTAGAAGAAGCCTATCGTCCCGTGCCGGTGGGGCCACGCCCTCATCGTGCCCGGCAGCCAGGGGCTGGGATCGTAGGGGCCGTTGAGCGGCACTATCCGCAGCTCCGGGTGGCGCTCTAGCAGCCACTTCACGTTCTCCTCGTTCTCCTCTGGTAGGAGGCTGCAGGTGGTGTAGAGTAGGCGGCCGCCGGGCTTCAAGAGCTTGACGGCGGCCTCGAGCAGCCTCCTCTGCTCTCTCACAATCTCCTCTATGCCATCCTCGCGGACCCTCCAGCGGAGCTCCGGGTTCTTCATTATGGTGCCAGTCGAGGTGCAGGGGGCGTCTAGGAGGACCCTGTCAGCCACCTCCTCCCCGAGTATCTCTGGAGCCCTCCCCGCATCCTCCCTGAAAATCCTCACAATGGTTATACCCATGCGTTTCAACAGCATCTTCATCCTCTTTATCCTAGCCTCGTCTATGTCGAACGCGTATATGGTGCCCTTGTTCCTCATAAGCTCGGCCATGTGGCTAGTCTTGCCCCCCGGCGCCGCGCACATATCGACAACCGTCTCGCCCGGCTTGGGACCAAGGACTATGCTCGCCGCGGCCGCAGCCTCCTCCTGTATCACTATCTTGCCCTCGCGGTACAGCCTAGACCTGTCGAAGTTGTAGGGCCCCTCGAACTTCACGACCACTGGCACCCTCTCGCTGACTATGGGCTCCTTGCCCTCGCGCCTCAACTCCCTCACAACCTCCTCCACCGTAGCCTTGAGGGTGTTAACCCGGACGCTGATAGGGAGCCTTGTGTTCAAAGCCTTGAAGAGCTCCTCCGCCTCCTGAGGTCCTAGGAGCTCTCTCATCCTGCGTATGAACCAGGCTGGGAGTAGGTACTTTAGCTCGAGCTCCTCCTCGGGGGTGGCGGGCTTATACTCCATCTTCTCGAGCTCGTCGAAAACCTGCCAGTAGTACATGCCGACGTAGGGGTGTGTCTTCGAGCTTATGAAGTCGGCTACGCTCCACTTTAGCCTCCTCCTGGTCCCGGTCGAGAGCTTGTAGAAGTGGAGTAGGTCCGCCGCCACCCTCAGCGCGGCGCGGAGCCACGGATCCAGTATCAGCGGCTTGACCCCAACCAGTCTCTCTATCATCTTATCCAGTATCCCGAGCCTCTTCATAACATCGTAGAAGATTGCGGTGAGAACCCTGTCGGAGTCGGTGCCTATGACGCCGTACCTAGCGAACACGACCCTCTTAGCGTGCTGGCTCGGTTTAAACTCCTCGGCGGCCTTCACAGCCTCAACCAGCACCTTTAGCTCGTAGCCGCTTAGCCTCAGCCTAGGCCTCCTACCCCTCTCCTCCTCTAGCGTCGTGCTAGCCACCATGCCACCCCTGGTATAGCGCCGCCTGGGGGTGTGTACTGTGTGACGCCCCGCCGGGTATCACCGGGGCGCTTGAGTGCACCCCGGGTGTACCAGCTAGGAGACCAACCGTGGGGGTTGGTTTGGGAGAGCAGAGGGAGAAGCTGGCTAGGATACTAAAGGTTCTTGTCGAGAAGGAGACCGTGACCCCCGGCGACGTCGTGGTCGAGACCGGGCTCCCGCGGTACGAGGTGCTCGCAGCCTTCCACTTCCTCGAGGCACTGGGAGTCGTGCGCCTCATATACTGGAAGGGCAGCTACAAGATATACGCTAGTACCCGCTACGCCCGCCTACTGCTAGAGGCCCTCTCCGAACCAGAGCCTCTCGAAGCCCTCGCAAGGCTCCTCGCGCCACCCGTCGAGAGCCACACAGCCGCGGTGGAGGCGGGGGAGGCGGAGGCGACCGCCTAGAAGCAACGCCAAACGCTTATACCCTCCCCCGAGAAGGGTCCTATTTAAAAGTGGGTCCTAACAGCATTATAACCAGACTCTGCCGGGGTGAGAGACCGTGTCCTCGCAGCAGGGCGGCAAGACGGGCACCACGAGGATCAGCGAGAAGGAGCTGGAGAGGATAATGTCGCAGCTGATAGAGCAGGAGACTAAGACGAAAGATCCTAAGAAGCGCTGGATTAACAGGATGCTGAAGAGTGCTAAGATGTACCACAAGATGTGCCCGTACTACGATAAGAGGACTGGGAAGTGCTTCCTCAAGATGGGTGGTAAGTGCGAGCGCGAGGGCAAGTTCGACGGCTGCCCGGTGTTCATAGAGTGGCTGTCGAAGAAGTACGATGAGTTGAAGGAGAAGGGAGTGCCGCTGCCAATGGACTTCCAGGATCTCGTGCTAATGGCCGTGTAAAAATAACGCCTAACGTCTCGTTTTTAACCTCGGGTGCGGCGCGCCTACTTCTTCAAACCCTTTTTGAGAAGGTAGTTGTAGGCGGAGTCTGCGGCTACGGCTCCCTGAGCAGCCGCAGTTATAACCTGCTTATACTTGTTCATCGCATTTGTGCAGTCGCCAGCCGCGAATATGCCTGGTATGTTTGTAGACTGGTCGGGACCCACTTTTATATACCCGTCCTCGTCGGTCTCCAGGCCTATCCTCGCGGCCAGGTCTCTCGGAGGCTCGGAGCCGATCTCGACGAACACCCCATCCACGCGGATGGTTAAAAGCTCGCCCGTAACCCTATCCTTCACCTCTATCGCCTCGACCTGATTCTTCCCGATTATCCTCTGCACGAGCTTGTTATACACTATCTCTATCTTCGGGTTCTCCCTCAGCATCTTCTCGTAGATCGGCTGGGCCCTCAGCTTATCCCTCCTATGCACCATGTAGACCTTTGACGCGTACTCGGCTAGGAGTAGTGCCGCCGATGCGGCCGAGTCGCCGCCGCCTATGACAGCCACCACCTTGTCCTTGAACAGGGGCGCATCGCATGGTGCGCAGTAGCTGACCCCCTTGCCCACGAGCTCGGCCTCACCTGGGACATTTAGACGCCTCCTCCTCACGCCAACAGCCAGTATCACCGTGTAGCCGCGGTACCTGACCCCCCTCCTCGTCTCGACTATGAAGCAGTCGCAGCTCTCATCCCTCTTCACGTTCTCGACGCTATCGATGACTATGGGCACCTTGTAGTGCCTGACGTGATCCACGAACCTCTTTACGAGCTCGGAGCCGAGTATCCTCGTGAACCCGGGGTAGTTCTCGACCCAGCCAGCCTCCGCGATCTGCCCCCCAATATCCTCCGTGATTATGATAGTGTCGAGCATGTAGCGGGCCGCGTATATCGCGGCTGTTAGGCCAGCGGGCCCGCCCCCAACGATAATCGTATCGTATATCTTCTTGCTATACTCTGCCGCACGCTTCCTCGAGAACGGGATGCCCACGAGGCGGAAGCTCACAAACGACCCCGGATTGGATGCATCTGTTAAAACGAGGGGGCTTATCCGCGGTGCGTCTATGATGCTAGATGCTAGACTCAGCCTAGGCTATGTAGTATCTCCCGTCCTTGTCGCTGACGACGATACCCTCCTCAACTAGTTCCGCTAGGGCGCGTCGTATCTTATCCTCGCTGGCCAGCCCCGATAGCACGGCATGCAGCTCCTTCACGGTCTTGGGGCCCTCGCTTAGAAGGCGTATGAGTATATCACGGAGCTGCACCTCATTAGGAGCTATGACCACAACCACCTCATCATCCTCGTAGAGCTTGTCAAGAACAATGTTACGATTGTAGACGAGCTTGTCGCCGCCCAAGCCCGTCACCCGCGCCCAGTCGCTCACCAAGAGTCCTACCGTCCCCATACCCTTTTAGATTTCGGCTAAAACGGTTCAACCGCCATAAACCCCATGGAGTCTTGCACAAGGGCCGAGTACTACCGGGGGTCCTACCACGCCGCGGGAACACGCCCCAACCCCTCGCGAGGGGTTTATAGGGCTGGTGTAGGGTTTGCACCCGCACCTGCGCCTCGCAGAGATGAAGCTCGAGGCTCTGGAGGAGAGGCTGCAGAGGCTCTACGCCAACTACCGGAGGAGGATGGCGAGCCTAGAGGAGCGTATGCGCAGCGAGTACAACCTGCTCTTTGAGAGGGAGTATAGCAACCTCAAGTACATAGCGACCGTGCTGGCCAAAGCCCTAGCCCTGGTAAATAAGGCTAAGAGCGTGCTATCGTCGCAGAGCGAGGGTATAGCCAGGCTTAGGCTCCAGGGGCTGCTGAGCGAGGTTGAGGAGCTCTTCGACAGGGTGACGTACGGGCATGTACGCGTGCCTACCGCGCTCCGCCTAGAGGTGTTCAAGCTCTACAAGGTGTTAAAGGAGGCTTCCGAGGCTCTCACCGGCGCCCCCGAGTAGCCTCGCCCCCCTCTCGCCAACCACGACCATGTATTCTATCCTCACCCCCATCTCGCCCCGGAGATAGACGCCAGGCTCTATGGTGAACACCATGCCCGGCTCCAGCCTCGTCTTGGAGCCCGGCGCTATCCTCGGAGGCTCGTGGACCTCCACCCCGAGGCCGTGGCCCGTGGAGTGGATGAACCACTTAGCATAACCCCCTAGGGCTTTCCTAGCAGCCTGGTCTACAACCCAGGCCTCTACACCGGGCTCCACCGAGTCGAAAGCCTCCCAGACCGCCTCCGCCACCGCCTCCACGAGGTTCTTCCACTTCTCGAACGAGTAGCGGCCACGCCCCGGGAACCAGTAGACCCTCGTAAGGTCGCTCACATACCCCCTGTACACAGCCCCCGTGTCTATCAGCACCGGGGTCCCCGGCTCGAGCCTCGCATCCCCGCTAGGCTCCCAGTGGGGGTACGCCGTGTTAGCCCCGAACGCGACTATCGTGAGAGACCCGTGCGGCGCGAACGCGTGGCCCTCGGAGCCGTAGAGCCTTAGTAGCCTCTCGTGCTCCGCCGCCACCTCTAGCTCGGAGACCCCCTCGCGTAGCAGGAGGGGCGTGGAGGCTAGAGCCCTTAACGCTATCCGGGCGGCCTCACTCATCCTCTCCAACTCCCAATCCTCCTTCACCATCCTAAGCCTCCAGAGCTTCTCAGAGACGTCTATAGCCTCGAAGCCCATCTCCCTGAGCCTCCCGCAGACGCCGCCGACGCAACCAACGCGCCTCGCCCCGTCGAGCACGAGGCGCAGGGCGTCCACCAGCTTCTCGCCCGCGTAGGCCTCGCTCTCCACAGCCTCCCGGCTCCTAGTATAGACTTTGAGCTCCACCCCGGGTATCCTGGAGAGCCTCCAGTACTCGAGGAGGTGCGTGACTATGTACACGCCATCCCTCGTCACTACAACCTCCACGCCCGAGCCGAAGGCGCTGTAGGGCCCGCTAGTGAGCCAGGCCGAGAATCCACGCTCCTCCACCACGATGGCGTCGAGGTTCTCCTCGTCTAGCAGGCTCCTCGCTCTAACCGCGTTACGCGGCTCGCGCAAGAGCCACTCCCTCCGCCTCGATCCTCGCCCCGCTAGCGTCTATACCGGTAGCCCAGACGAGCAGCTCACCAATCCTAGCCGACAGCTCCGCTATCCTCGCCGCTGCCCTCCTGGCGTCGGCCATGCTAGGGTAGACCCCCCACACGCTCGGCCCCCAGCTGCTCTGCAACACCCCCCAGGCTCCCAGAGAGCGCATGGCCCTCACCAGCTCCTCGGCCTCGGGGCAGCAGTAGACGCCCTGCTGCCCATGCGCCCTCCAATACTCCCCCGCAGCCCTGTTCATCTCCTCGAGGGCCAAGAAGGCCTCCCTAAGCCTCCCCGCGACGAGGTTGCCGAGAAACCCGGTGAAGGCTAGGCGCGTCAGCATCCCGGAGACCTCGGGGGGCGCTCTCACCGAGAGCATCTTGTCCAGCTTCTCCGCCTCCTCCTTGAGCCTCCTCACCGCGCCGAGGGGTAGGAGCGGGAGGGCGATAACAATGCCCACGCTCGGCTCACCACGGTAGACTAGCGGGGGTATACTCGAGCCGGGGGAGCCGGGCTCGAAGCCCGCGTCTACAATCAGCCCGCCTCTCGTGAAGGCGTGGTAGCCTAGCCCCGACACCCACCCCCTCCCGAGCATTAGGGCCAGCTCCTCTAGGCTATACTCGGGCGCGACTAGCCGCCTGGCAGCCTCGGCTATGGAGAGGGCTAGTGGCGTTCTCGCGCCAAGCCCCGCGCCCCACGGGTAGCACCTGATGAGCTCCACGCTCAGCCCTTGGCCTATGAGCTCGGAGACCCTAGACGCGTACATCCTAGCAAACGTCTCTAACTCGCGGCACCAACGGTCCCCCGTGGCGCTGTGCACGTCTAGGCGGGGGGAGAGGCATATCCTGACAACCAGCCTGGGCTTCGAGACCGCAACGCCAATAGTACCGTAGCACCTGGAGACTCTCTCATCGCACGTCAGCTCGTAGTTACCCGCGTGTAGGTGCGCGGGGGCCGAGACGCGTATACACGCCAAGAACCTCTCCTACCTGACTTTCAGCATCGCGCGCTCATAAACTCTAGACGCTCTGGCATAGTGCGCCGAGGCCGCTAGTAGCAACACGGCTGCGAGGAGGCCGAGTGCCGTGTGGAGCGTTACGCTCGCCCTGGGCGTGGCGCAGGCGGCCACGGTGACAGCCTCTAGCGCCACCAGTAGCGGGTTTGGCGCGTGCCTCCTAGCTATCGAGACTAGAGACCGTGTAGCCAGCAGCAGCGCCGCGACTGCTAACAGACAGGCGCCCACGAGGCCTAGAGCGCTACGCGATACCGCATAGAGTGTTGCCCATGGCTCGTAGAGGCCGTAGCTCATGTAGAAGCGAGAGACTATGACTAGGCCGTGGACGGCTAGCAACAGGGCCCATAGCGCGTGGAAAACCGTGGATAGCACTAGCATGGCGAGATTAGTGGTGGAGGAGATGGCGCTTGATGCTCTAACGGCTCGGGGCAGAGAGGCTAGCAGCCTCTTAGCGCCTCGAGGCGCCGCTATTAGCCCCGCGGAGCCCGCGGCTAGGAGGAACGCGTACGCGTAGAGCAGGGCATCTCCGCCTGGTATAGCGTAATCACCCCGTCCTAACTATGATAGCCCGGCACTTCACATCATTGCAGCTGCGCGACTCTATCCTACCGATGCCGCTCTCCTCGAGAAGCTTCAGAGACTCCTCGACAGCCTCGTCTCCGCGCCGGTATAGCACCTCTATCCTCTCCCCCACGGGTGTAGTCGAGAGGGCCTCGAGTATGTGGCTGCTAGGATCGCCGCAAATAGCGTAGAGTGTCGTGAGGTCGACGCGCTTCAACCCCTACACCCCATTTCTCGCGTAAGAAGCGAAATAATACCTCCTTATTCTATTTTCTCGCATGGCGTCGTTATGAGCTTGAAAGAGGCTAGGAGCATCGAGGAGAGTTACGTCGAAGAGGCTAGGCTCTACGCCGAGGAGGCTATCCGGGTGTGTACGAGGTGCCTCCTCTGCCTAGACGCGTGCACCGTGTACAGGGCTACCCGCGACCCGCGCCTCTCGCCCGTGGCCAGGTTGTTTGCAGGCGCTAAGGCGCTCAGGGGGGAGAAGCTGAGCGAGGATGAGGTGGTCTCGCTCTACACGTGCAACCTCTGCGGCGCGTGCACCTACGCCTGCCCCTACGCAATAGAGGTTCTCAGGGTTGCTCACGCTGCTCGTATAAGGCTTGCTGAGCGCGGGGTTGTGCCGGAGGAGCTTAGGAGGGTTAGGGAGGCTGGAGCAAGAAGCGGTCACAGCTTCCTCCTAGACGCCTCGCAGGCTGTTAGAGTGCTCGAGAAGACTGCAGAGGAGCTTGGCGTGCAGGTGGATGGGGGTGACGTGCTATACGTGCCTAGCCCCTTCGACACCACACTCTACCCCTCGCTCCTCCGCGACACTCTAACACTACTCAAGCGCGTGGCGGGCGACGCGGTGACGGTCTCGTCTAAGGCTATAGACTTCGGTGGCAACGTTGGCGTCGACGCTAACTCGCTCACAACAGCCCTCGGTATGGTGGAGCGTGTTATCGAGGCTGCCGACGAGGCTGGAGCCCGGCTCATAGTCCTCGGGGCTTGCGGCGCTGATGCGAAGCTGAGGATTCTTCTAGACAAGCTAGGGGTGAGGCTCGAGAGGAGGGTTGTAAACCTCTACGAGTTTCTCGCCGAGAGGGGGTATAGGCTAGAGTGTAGGAATTGCATCCTCTACACCAGCTGCACCTTCGCGAGACTCTCCGAGGATAGGAGGCTCCTTGAGACGACACGCGCACCCCCGCCGCGAGACAAGCCTCCCTTCACCATGTGCTGCGGGGGCGGGGGCGGCCTCAACTTCCTACACTCTAAGCCCTACAGCGAGATAAGGAGCAGGGTGTACCGGTGGCGGTTTGAGAGGCTCGCGCGAAACGCGAGAGGGAGGCCTATCATAGTACCCTGTGTCAAGTGCTACACAGTCTTCCGGCATGGCGCGCTGCTCGCCAAGAAGCCCCGGTATCCCCTCCTACTCTACCCGAGCGTCGCGGTGGAGAGGGGCTCAGCGAGCCAGCCCTAACCTCACCATACTCGGCTCGCAACAGTCGCTCATCATAGCCGTTAAGAGGGGTTGGTTGGGGGCGCCCCTAGAGGGTGTAACGGGGTGGAGTGTAAACGCTACTTCGTGAAGGTCGGGGATCGTGAGATAGAGCTTACCCCGGATGTGGTAGAGGTGCTGCACGAATATATACACAGGCCTATGAGCCTAGAGGAGCTTGCCTCGAAGCTCGGCCTCGAGACGTGGGAGGAAGCATACATCTTCATCAAGAGGGTCCCGGCGTGGATAATGTGGATGCCGGTGAGCCTCTGGAAGTACCACTATAAGCGCTGCGGCTTCGAGTACATCCCACAGACGCCGCCACAGCAGCCTCAGGAAGAGGCTGGCGGCGAGGCTGGAGCAGCCGAGGCGGCCGCGGGCGAGGCCGGGGCCTAGAGCCTCCAGTATGGTTTGAGAGCCTCCCGGATTCTCTCGAGATACGCTCTCATCCTCCCGCGTGCCTCCCCGGGCGCTTTCCACGGCTCCTCGCGTACCGGTGGCTCCGGCAGACCCAGGCCGGCTACGACGCGAACACCCTCACGGAGGACGCGTAGGTCGTAGCCGCCCTCGAGAGCTATCCCGATTCCCCTCCCAGTGAGCCTCTCTGCTACCAGGAGAACCTCTCTAAGTAGACGCCAGTAGCCCTCGAGGCTAAGCGCCAGGTCTGTGAGGGGATCGTCCCGGTGCGCATCGAAGCCTAGGCTCACTAGCACCAGCTGCGGTTCATACTGTTCTAGCACGGGTTTCGCAACCTCCTCCCACGCCTGCATGTAGAGCTCATCCGTGGCGTAAGGCGGCATCATGATGTTGATGGTGTAGCCTCTGCCCTCGCCGCGGCCCAGCTCCTCGGGGAACCCCCTACCCGGGTAGAGTGTGCGGGGATCCTGGTGAAAGCTTATATAGAGGACGTCGCGGCGCTCGTAGAATATCTCTGCGGTTCCATCGCCCCAGTGCGCGTCTATATCGACTATCGCTATCCTCTCCAACCCCTCCTCGTCTATAAGCCTCTGAGCAGCGTACGCGATGTTGTTGAATATGCAAAAGCCTGCTGCCCTCGAACGCCCCGCATGGTGGCCCGGGGGCCTCACGGCAGCATAGGCGACCCTACACCTGCCCCGGTGGGCGAGGCGAGCCGCCTCGTAGACGGAGCCTAGGGCCGCTAGTGCAGCCTCAACACTCCCGGGGCCAATGTAGGTGTCGGGGTCTAGGAAGTGAGTATGGTCAGCCTCCTCAAGCACCATCCTAACGTATCTCTCGTCGTGAACCCTGGTGGCCTCGTCCGCCGGGACGCTCCTAGGCTCTAGCAGCTCCACCAGCTTCTCCCTAGCAAGCCTCAACGCCTCCTCGCGTATAACGCGGACGCGCTCGGGGCGCTCGGGGTGGTAGCCTGGGGGCTGGTGCTTCTCGAAAACGGGACCAGTGATTATACAGACGTCCACGCTCCTAACCCCGTCGTCTAGGCCGTAGTGCTCGTCCTTAATGTAGGCGCTACTCTGTTGGAGCGTAGCAGCCCGGCTTCCTCTCGTAGATGAGCCCGTCTCTCATCATGCCGCGTATAACCTCCTCTACTACGCTAGAGTCTATGCCCTCGGCTGCAGCCCTCTTCACAATCTCCTTCATTGGGGCGCACCCGTCGCTACTCGTCTCGGAGAGCTCGCGTATAATGTTGCTCACTCGTATCATCTTCTCGCGCTTGCTCCTAGGCTTGCCCGTCATTATAGAGTCTATGTCTATGGTTCCGCTCTCAACATCGATACCGGCGCTCGAGAGGAAGGAGAGGACTAGGCGTATGGCCGCCTCCGCATCCTCCCTAGTAACCCTATCCTTGAGCCTCATCTTCGCATGCGCCTCCGCAAGCCTGATGAGGGCTTCTAGCTGGCGGGCTGTCAGGGGTATCGCGCTGTGGGGGCCCCCGGCGGCCTTCCTCATCTCTGTGAAGAAGTCCTCGAGTAGCCTCATAGCCTCCTCTGTCAGCTTCGGCTTCACGTACCTCCTCGCATAGCTTATGTACTTGCGCAGCAGGTCCGGGGGTATCTCGGGCTTCACGCTATCAACGTCACTGTGGACCTGGAGCACGAACCTCGCTAGCGCACGATCCCGCTCCGGGTCCGGTATGTCGCGGATGACGAAGATTAGGTCGAACCTGGAGAGTATTGGCGGTGGTAGGTTAATGTTCTCGGCTATCGGCCTGTCTGGCAGGTATCTCCCGAACCTCGGGTTGCCAGCGGCTATCACCGTGGTTCTCGCGTTCAGCCTAGCGACTATACCAGCCTTGGCTATGCTGACCGTCTGCTGCTCCATAGCCTCGTGTATCGCGCTCCTATCCTCCTCCCTCATCTTGT
>CAZTIR010000048.1:0-10883 GCA_964613695.1 uncultured Desulfurococcales archaeon
GTTACCACCCCCAGTGACGATTATTATCGTGGTGCGGTTACCGTGGATGATCTTGACTATCCTCGCGTTGCCGCGGAGTAGGGTGGCGTTTATCTTCTCGGAGTCCGGGTGGAGCACTGCGACTATGAGCCGGGTGCCCTGCCGCAGCCTAAGCCTTAGCTTCGCGTAGCCGTGCTCAGGGACTAGTAGCGTCTGGTTGCCTATCCTCCTGGCTCCCTTAGCCACGTTCTCCACTAGGCTCTTGAACGCGTCCACTAGGCTCCTCGGGGCTACTAGGCCGGAGAGGTTGGCGTATAGGCTCGGCTTATACCTCCACGAGGAGACCCAGTCTAGCAGCAGCCTCCAGAAGCCCTCTGCTCCAGGCCCCTCGGCGAGCTCGGGCTCGAAGGTCACCAGGGCTGCGCGGTAGCCGTCGCGTCTCCACGAGACGTCGTAGAGGAGTACCGCTCCGAGCCCGTCCCGGGAGACCCCCGCCACTATGGGCGGCGGGTAGGCTAGCAGGCTCTTTAGCGCCGTGTAGACGCCCAGGTCGAAGCCCAGGCTCATATTGTACAGCCCGAGGTCTAGCCGGAGGTGGAGCGTGCCGCTCTCCGTGTAGTTCGCGTATGCCAGCGCCCGGTGCAGCATCGGCAGCAGCGTCTCGATGCTGTAGTTGTAGCCGCGGGTGGCTAGCATAGGGTCTAGCCTGGCGTGGAAGAGCCTAGACGCTATCCTAGTAGCGTTTACAAGCACTCCTCTCAGGGCCAGCATGGCGCCCCTCGCTTCTCCAACGGCTCTCTTCAATGCAGCCCACGACGTGTTGTAGACGGTGTAGGGCTCTTCGAGCTGCCAGCCTACCAGGGTGTACCGGGCGGCGCCCGGCGCCTTCGCGGAGAACCCCACGTAACCGAGTTTACTGAAAACACCCCATGCGAAGTTAATGCCGCTGCTGAAGGGCGCGTAGGCGGCTAGTGGAGCCGAGCCCAGCACCGTCGAGATTGTTGCAAGTTGTTCCGCGTACCTAGCATCCCCGGCCGCGAGGAGCCTATGAGCCAGCTTGCAGAACTGTTCCGTAATCGTCCTCTTCACCGCCTCTAGTAGCGTGAGCATGGGGAGCCCTAGGGCTGGGGCTAGGGCGTGTGGTGCAACAGGGTTAATGTCCTCTAGGCTCCTGCCGAGGTGCCCGACGGGGCCAACCTCTATCCACGTCACATTGCCGCTCTTCTCGTCGCAGACTGCCACCTCGTACCCGTTGAGAGAGCCCATCGTTGCTATGAGCCCCGCGTGGCTCCTCCTAACATACTCGAGGAGCTTCTCGAGGAGCGTCTCGCCACCACACTTTATGCTGGAGAGGTCCCCGTTCAGCAGCTGGTCTAGGGGCTCTACGCCGCTGGCCGTCTTCAAGCCCAGCGGGGTGAAGCCGAGTATAACCACCCTGGGTTTTAGCTCATCCAGGAGCTTGCAGAGTGCGGGGCCAGGCGGCGTTATGTAGAGCTTCGCGTACCTCCCCACTATCTCCCAGTGTGGTCTCGCAACACCAGCCTCTATGAACACGGGCTTAAGGTACTCTATGAGCTTGTTTATAGCGTCTCTCGGCAGCCCCCAGGCGCCCATGCTCTTGTTGAGCTTCTCCCAGCCCTCCTCGGCGAGCCGGTAGAGTAGGTAGAGTGGCACCCTATCATCGACCACAAGGGCTGTTATCCCTGCGCTAGCGTTGTAGAAGTATACTATGCCAGGCGGGGACGCGTAGACACTCCCGCCCTCGCTGATGACCGCGCGGTACTCGGCGTAGGAGCCTGGCTCGCCGCTGACCACAGCGTACCCCATGTACACGCCCATGACAGGCTTTGGGAGTGTGGGCGCTTTGCCGCCGGTCACGCTGCCGAGCCAGACTGTAATACTCGAGGTGAGTTTGTTTAGCCAGTCTCTCAGCTTCTCCAGAGCCTCCTTGAAGCCAGGGTCTATGACAGGCTGTATCCTATAGACGCCGCTGGAGTTTACCACCTCGAGCTCCGGCGAGGGCTCGGCATCGTCGTCGAGGGCGAGTATATGGACTCTAACCTGCCTGCCGCCCGGCGCCGCGAAGCCACCGGGCGACGAGCCGAGCCAGCCTGCGTCCTCGACGCCCACGAGCACTAGTGGCGGTAGGTTGACGCGCTTTGCGAGAGGCTCTACCCGGAGAACCACCTCGCCAACCTCGCCAGTAGCGTTGTACACCCTGACCCTCACCCTATAGCCGACTGATAACGTGCACTTGGCGCTCGACGGGGGGATAGTCGGCCTCGGCATGCTAAAGCCTAGCTTGAGCGCTGGCAGCCCAGGCACTAGGGTGGCGTAGACGGGGGAGCCGTTGATGGATACCGGTAGCACCGGGAGCACTATGGTAACCGGGTTTACGCTGGGTGGCGTAGGCGGGGCGACTCCACCCTCACAAGAGGCGCTAATGACGACGCTGATAGTGGCCTCTGCTCGCGTGGCATTAGCTCCTGTGTAGACGATGACCGGGTGGAAGCCCGGGACACTACTCCCGCCTGGTATAGCGTGCAGCGTTGCAGCACTAGCATGCGCTAGCAACGCTAGCATTATTGCAGCGACGGGCACGAGTAGCCTAGAGGCTCTCATACCACCACCGTTTACAATGCGCTCCAGGGTTCTCTATTGAGGTGTTCTATACGAGTAGCCTGCAATACACTGAAATATTGTTGCGAGGCATACTATACTTATTTCCGCGCCAGGCGTCTGTGCGTTTGTTAATTAGTTTTTAGTCTGTTTTTATTTAGTCCGTTCTCTGTTATTTATGAGTCTTGTGGGCTACCCGGTGAGCCTCTCGGCCAGCATCCTCAGCCTCTCGACTATCCTCGGGCCATAGTGGGCGAGCGTATCCCTGGGCACAACCACCAGCCTAGCCCGCTTCTCGAGACGCTCGTCCAGGATTAGCCAGCGTCGTAGGGCTCCCAGGGCGTGTTGGAGTGTGGGGTTCTCCACCTTACCCTCGTAGACTATCACCTGGGGCGAGTACCTCCGAGCATCGCCGGGTGTTACTCGAATCCAGTCTCGGGGCACATCCTCGTAGACGTGACGCACTCCGAGGTGATTGAGGGCGTGGCCCGCGTAGCTCAGAGCCCCGGGTGCGATAGGCTCCGCGAGGTCTATCACGTAGAGGATTCTGGCTGGGGGCGCTAGGCCCCTTAGCTCCACCAGCTTCTCCGCTAGGATCTCGGCCTCCTCGAGGGCTTCGCTCCTCCTCCCAACGGTCACGCCGATCCTCCACACCATCTCTGGTATCCCGTGGAGGCTGGCCGGTATCGGCACATGCACCACGCGGTATCCCCGAGCCCTCAGCCTCTCCGCGAGCCTCTCCTGGGCGCTGCCGCTCGTGAAGACCAGGTCAGGGTGGAGGTCCTCCAGTCTATCCATCTTTACGTTCAGGTAGTCGCCCACTACCTCGGCGTGGGGTGGGGCGTAGGGTCTGCAGAAGACGCTCACGCCTACCAGCTCATCCCCCGCGCCTATTGCTACGAGGGTGTCTGTGACGGATGGGGAGAGGCTTACTATCCTCGAGGCCGCCACCCTATCCTCCCGTCTCGGGGTGCGGGTATAGGCTGCTCTCCTCTATGGGACGCAACACTGTTACATCTGGACAAGGCTATATGGTATTAGCGGTGCCCTAGACACGGCTATAGAGTATGGGCCGCATATTATCAACGGGCTTGAGCCTAGCCTTCACGCTACTAGGGTTACTCCTGACACTCGGCCTGCTCTCGAAGTACCTCCCCGCGCTGCTCTACGCGTATCACCTGGTGCGTAGCGTGACTAGCTGCCATAGTATCGAGTGCCTCGCTGGCACCGGGGGCTCTCTGAACGTGACCGTGGTCGATGCCTTCGTAGCCCGGGGTCCGTGGGGCGATGCGATAGTAGTCTACGCGTGTAGCAGTGTCCCGGCCGTTTTCCGGGTGTACGTGGGCGGCAGTTACGCGGGTGTCGCTACGCTGCCATACAACCCTATACCAGATCTCGACGTATGTGAGAAGGTGGCGCTCGTGGTGGTTAAGCATGGAGCCTCATACACTGTGCTACTCGAGCCCGTGGAGCACGGGGATTTGAGAGGATTGTATGAGGTGTTGGAATCGGTTGCGGGCCTCTCGCCGGGCGATAGGATAGAGGCGCCGGTTAGGCTAACACTAGTCACGAGAAACCACAGTTTCGTCATTAGGGTGGAGCGCGTGGTCACGCTTGGGCGGCGTTAGCGTCTTGCTCGCCCCGCCTCGGCTGCTGTGGTTGCGGGGAGGGGAGGGGCTGGTAGGGCGGCCACATGGGCCACGGTGGCTGCCACTGCGCCTGTTGCACAGGCTGCGCTTGCTGTTGGACTGCTTGGCTCTGGTACGGGGGTTGTGGGAGTGCTGGCGGCTGTTGTGTGGGCTGCGGTGGTTGTGGCGGTGCTGGTGGCCAGTAGGGTGGCCACGGCCAGGCTTGTGGCGGCTGTGGTGGTGCTTGCTGGGGGGCTGGTGGCTGCGGGAGCCATGCTCTCGCGATGCTCCTCTCATACTCGGCTCTAACATCCTCGCGTAGTAGGTGGAGGTAGATCTGCGTCGTCTTGATGTCCTTGTGGCCTAGTAGCCTCTGGACCGCTGGCAGGCTCATACCCCTCCTTAAAGCCTCGGTGGCGAAGGTGTGGCGTAGCATGTGCGGCCTCACGCGCGAGGGGTCTAGGCCCGCCCTCCTGGCTAGGCTCTTGAGCCTCTTGTATAGCCCGGAGTAGCTTATGCCGAGGAGGGGGTCGTCGGGGCCTAGCCCTGGGTTCTCCTCGAGCCACTTTGCTAGAGCCGCGGCGGTGAGATCCCCGAAGAAGACTATGCGCTCCTCGCCGTACTTCGCGTTCCTAACCCTAATCTCCCTCCTCTCGAGGTCCACGTCGCGTAGACGCAGGGAGACGGCCTCCTGGGCGCGGAGGCCTGTCTCGAGGAGGAGGGCTAGTATCAGGAGGTCTAGGGTGTCGCGGGCTGCCGAGAGGAGGCGTAGCACCTCCTCCTCGCGGAGGGCGTCTACCCTGGAGCCCCTGGGCTTGGGCACCACCGGCACCTTCACTGGGAGCCCCAGCCACTCGAAGAAGCCCCGGAGGAAGAGGGTGTAGTAGTGGAGGGTTGACTGCCTCAGCCTCCTCTCCTCATAAACGGGCCTCGCACCCCTCCTACCCCTCCTCGAGCGGGGGAAGCCCCGGGAGAGCCTCTCAGCTCTCCATCGTAGCACGTCCTCCTGTCTCACCTCGCGGAGGGGCTTACCCCCCAGGAACTCTAGGAAGTCGCTGATGGCCGCCCGGTATGCTTTCACGGTCTTCTCGCTGGCTCCGGCCGCGCGGAGGGCGTCGAGGAAGAGCTCCATTATCTCCTCGTTACTCCTCTCGAGTATATCCGGGGGCGGCGGGTCGAGCTCAAACCTCACCATGAGCGGCTCCGGTGGTAAACCTGGGGCTCTGGGCGGGGCTGGGCTCGGGGGTCTTTGATACCCGGGTGCTACTCTAGCACGGGTCCCCTCCACCCAGCCTCCCTCAGAATCTCCACTACCTCCTCGTCGCTCAGGTCCCTCCACTCCATGTACGCGTCTGCAACCGCGAAGTAGAGGCCGCTGCGCAGGTTCACCACCGCCACTCCATCAGCGTACTCGGCCACCCTCTCGGCGCCGTCAAGGCTGGCTGTCGGCGCGGCGGCATAGACCGTCTCGGCTCCTAGTCGTTGGAGGAAGCGGATGCCGGCTACCATGGTCCACCCCGCGGCTATCCCATCGTCAACGACTAGCACCACCCGGCCCTCCAGGCTAGGGTATCTCGTCGTGCCCCGGAGCTTCTCGAGACGCTCCCTAACCTTGCTCCACGCTACCGAGGCCTGCCTCTCAACCACCTCGTCCCCGAGCTGCATGGCGACATCGGCGTCGACGATCGGGCGGCCGTCTGGGGCCACTGCACCGAAGCCCGCCTCCGTGGTCCAGGGGTACGTCACCTTCTTGACGACCAGGAGGTCTAGCCTAGCCCCCAGCACCCTCGAGACAACCACGCCTATGGGGACGCCGCCCGCGGGTATGGCGTAGACTATGCTGGGCCTCCTCCAGTAACCCCTCTCCACAAGGAGCCTAACCAGGGAGGCTAGGGCAGCGCCACCCTCCCAACGGTCCCGGAAGACTGGAGCCCTCCACGACCAGTCCTCGCAGTAGAAGAGGCGCTGGTTGAGCATGGAGCGGAGCTCGCAGCTAAACCCCTCCACCCTGCACAACCGTTAGGCTAGCACCCGGCACCAGGCGATAAGCGTGGGGATGCTATACTCGGGGCTAGGGGCACACCCGCAGCCCCTGAACCTCCACAGAGTCTCTCAGCCCACCTCCACGCTTAACACTCGTGAAGAGTAGGCGATAGCAGCCGCTCTCCCGGTCAAAGTGTAGCACCATGTATAGCTTCTCGGGGGCATCCCAGAGCCTCACGAGGAGGGGGTTGCAGGGTTCGAGACGGTAGCTCTCCTCCCTCCGCGAGCCCCGCACGAGCCTCAATAGTTGCCTGGCGAGCTCAACCACTATCGTTAGCTTCTCCCCGCCGCTCAATACCCAACACCAGCCTGCCAACCTCCACCCTAAGCTCCACCGAGCCCAGCCTAAGCACCCCGGTCTCGCGGAGCTGCACGTCCACCACGGAGTTGCCCCGCTCAGCAGCCTCCCAGAGTAGCTTAAACGCCTCGTAGTCGATCCTACCCTCCTCTAGGCTCCGGATGAGCTCCTCTACCTGCTCGTCGTGCTCAAGCTCAACAACTAGAACCGGGGTACTGTCCTCGTGCCTAACCTCGACACTCCGCACCCTAACAGCCTCGAGGACCGCCGGGCGGACCGGGAGGGGTAGCGCCGAGCGCGACTCCCCACCAGCCCCGCGGTCCTCGAGCTCCTCGAGGAGGCTCAGAGGGAGCCTGACACTCTTCACCGACTCTGAGCCGCCGCGGCGTTCCACCAGCCTAACCACTATAGACACTGGGCAAGCACCATGCTATAGGAGCCCTTCATGCCCCTAAAGCGGTTAGTAGCCCGGGGTGCTCCTAGACCGGCACCACTGGGAGGCTCGCATCGTATACGATTATCTCGCGTGTAGAGGGGTCGTGGTATAAGCCCACTCCCGTAGCCTCGACACCCGCCTCGAGAGCCTCTAGGAGGGCTTGGGGTAGTAGGGGGTCTCCCCTCTCGTAGGGTCTCTCCATGCGCGCCCCCGGGAACCCGGCTATGAACACGAGGAGGGGCCTATGCCCCCTCTCCGCGAGGCTGGCGAGGAGGCGTAGATGCCTCCTACCCCTCTCTGTGGGCGCGTCGGGGTAGAGAGCCTCCCCGCCAATACCCCTCAACACAGCGCTCTTAACCTCCACGAGCCTCGCGTAGGACCCGCAATCTAGGAGATAGTCGAGCCTCGTCTCGCCCACCCTGGGCGCCCTACGGGCAACCCTACACCCCCTAGCGGACGGCAAGACGCCAGCCTCTATGAGAGCCTCCAGGACCCTCTCCTGCATCCTAGTGTCTATGAGCGCGT
Organism: uncultured Desulfurococcales archaeon; assembly: GCA_964613695.1. Lineage (GTDB taxonomy): Archaea > Thermoproteota > Thermoprotei_A > Sulfolobales > Pyrodictiaceae > Pyrolobus. Next base: position 7,529 of record CAZTIR010000048.1, read on the forward strand.
AGCCCCCGCAGCACTCCACAGATACTATACGGTACCTCAGCCTAGCCCCGCGTATCTCGACGCACTCCGCCAACGCCCCGGGCACTAGGAGCTCCTCGAGCCTACCCGTGTTAGTGTTGTGGACTTCCTCGAGCCCGCCACCAACCCAAGCCTCAACCACGAACCTGTTAACACGCCTCTCGACACGACACGGTATCGTAGACGGAGCAGGCAAGCTCCACAAGACCCTATAGACCCTCCCTCCTACACCACCCCAAGCCTCTCGGCGACATCACTAACGCCGACCCTCCCCCGGACGAAAGCTGTCAACAATGCTGTCGCGACGCCAAGCCTATGCCTGAGCCTCTCCACCCCAAGCCTCTCGGCCAGGGGCTTCGCCTCCACCGAGACCAGGGCAAGGCCCGCTAGCCTACCCTGGAGCCTCTCGGCGTAGATGCTCGCATCCCACTCTAGAGCCACCAGAGTGACGCCATAGAGGCTCCTCCTAGAGCCGAGCCTCTCGAGGGCCTCTAGAGCCGCTGGGCTAGCCTCTATCACCGGCTCAGCCCTAGCCTCCAACACGCCCTCGACGAGACCCTCCACTAGTCCAGGATCCACGCCGCTAGGCTCAGCAGCCGAGATGACGACTACCGTCTCATACCCCCTCCTCCACCCGCCCAGCACGCGTCCAGCAAGCCTAGCAGCCTCGTACACCCCTCCATGGGGCAGCGTGAGCACCGGCACACCCACCCCATCGCAGCCCGCGTCGAGGGGCAGCACCCTCGGGTCTGGTGTTAGGGTGTGGGCTGCTCTCGCAACCCTAGCCTCAGGCGAGAACCCGGACCCGACGCCCGCGGCCACGTACCCTATATCCTCGCAAGCCCCGTTAGCCACAAGCAGGTTGATGTAGACGGGGGCGTCGGCTAGGAAGGAGAGGGCTCGCGTAGCATTACCCTTCTCCACGCGATACCCTCCCATAACCCACACCACGCTACGCTCCAGGCTCCCCACCCGAGTAAAACACCAGTCGATGCGCAACACTCCGCTAGCGTATGTCAAGTGCATAAGGTTGAAGCAAGAGTAGTTAATACCCGGCTAGCCTGGTGCACCCGGGCATGGTACGAGCTAAGACCGGGGCTGGTACAGGTATTGCAATACTCTTGGTCATACTGGTTGTGGCGCTCGCCTACATGTACGTACTCCTCTCGACCAACACGCCCCGGCCAACAACCGTGACCATCACGAGCATTGTGACCAAGACCGTGAGGAGCGGGACACGTACCATAGTAGTGCGCGAGACTATCACCAAGACGACCACCGTCGTGAATACCGTAACATCGGTGTTGGAGCATACACGTACAGTGACAAGACGCGAGACCACAACAGTAACGGTGACCAGATACCTGGAGAGGACGACGACAGTGACTAAGACAACCACGGCAACCGGGAGCGTGGGCGGCGGCGCAACAAGCACAACGACCACATCAGTGCCGGCAGCCAGGAGCGGGGAGGGACGCTCGAGGGGCGTTGCTAGTGTAGCCGAGGGCCCAGTGGCCGTAAGTGTTGAGAGAGATAGGCTCGTGGTGAGGGTTAAGGGTGGTTTAGAGGAGGTAGCCTTCTACCATCGTAACGAGAGCTCGGCGATAATATTCCCGTACCTGGTCTCGCCTCCCGATCCCGCGGCGGTATCACTCTCCTCCAGCACGCTGCCACCGCTGCTCGTGGACATGGATAGGAGTGGAGTAGAGATGATCATCCCCTTGGACAACGTCAGCAACGATACGCTCGTAGCGATATGGGGTACGGGTGACAGGGAGATAGCAGAGTTCACCCTGATCAAGGCTAACAACAGTTACCTGATAACCGACTTTGAACTACTCGAGAAGAAGCCGCCTAGCGTCTGCGAGGCTCTCAACGAGAGCGGCTATTATACGCTATACGCGCTTGTATGCGGCATTAACGCCTCGAGCCTGGAGGCTATACGAGAGGCGCTCGGGGATGTACTATCGGGCAGCGTCCCAAGCATAGCGTGGAAGCTTCTCGAGTGGGAGGAGAAGCATATAAAGTATAACGGTAGCATCGAGGGCGTCGAGACGCCTCTAGAGGTGCTCGAGAAGAGGATGGGGAAGTGTATAGACTACGCGGTCTTCACAACAGCCGCGCTCCTAGCGGCTGGCGTCAAGAGGGTGTACATAGGCGAGGTTTTCGGCAACGGCACTATCCTAGTGCCGGGCCATGCTTTCGCCATACTACCCTACCACAACACTCTGATAGTACTCGACCAGAGACTGCCGCCAGCCGAGCTAGGCGACTATGCGGAACACCTCCTACCGGACATGCTGGGCAAGGACGTTAGAACCTACTATATTCGCGTCGAGGCGGAGCCGGGCGGAGGAGTTAGGATTGTAACCGGTACGGGCATCCACCTGCCACTACCAGACACCTACCCGGAGGATAGGCTACCAGCGAGCATAGTGAGGGAGACGGCGTATAGGCTAGCAAGGCTCCTGGGTGCAAAACCGGATCCGAGAGTGGCCCAGGACTACCGCTACGAGGTGACCGTGACGCTGTGCAGGTGCCAGCTGAGCATATCCCTAATCCCGCCGCCATGCCTCGCCTGCGAGGTGCCACTCACCAAGCTCTACTCGCCCATCTTCGCAAGCTACTGGCCCGACTACCTCGCCTCAAGGATATACAAGGAGCTTAGAAGAGCGGGCATCAAACCCGGAGAGTATAGTAGAGTATGGCTCACATACGAGCAGGAAGACACCGACGACATCTTCCACGTATACCTCGGGTGATCTAATCGAAACTGGCCCAGCGTAAGCAGGGTTGCGAAGCGCATAGATGGATTTTAACGCTAAAATCCAGTTTTAAGCTTGTTACACATGCTCTCCAACAACAGTCATGCAGTAAGACTGTAAACCTAGTGCACCGGGCGTTACGCGAAGGCTATCACCCGGGATAGAGCGTCGGCCGCACAGCACTCATACACCGCCGAGGGCTGCCAGAAGCTATACACTCGTACCATAGAGCCGGGGTGTCGCCAAGGGTTGAAACTGTGGGAGGTTCTACAACCGCGGAGCCTGGGTCTTGCTGAGGCCGCGTACCGTGTTGCCAGGCGTGTTGTTGCCGAGAGGCTAAACACGAGATTATGAAGAGCCTATACACTACGTGTTCATGCTAGTTTTATCGAGAAGAATGCGAGAATCTCCTAGCAGCTATTATCCCACCCGCATAATGTACAGTAGTAATTGTTCCATGACGACTGCAATCCATCCTAGTATGACTGTGGCGACCACCAACCATAGCCTGTTTCGCAGCTCTCTCAACTCGGACTCTAGCCTATCAAACCTCGCGTCAACATACTCCTTGA
>CAZTIR010000049.1:0-10736 GCA_964613695.1 uncultured Desulfurococcales archaeon
TGAGAGCCTCTAGGCCCCTGGAGGCCACGTCGCGCACTATCGGGGCAACCTTCTCCACATACTCTGCTATATTGTAGGGCCTCTGGAGGAGCCTAGGGAGCCTCTCGTCGCGGTAATCGACTACTATGAGCTCGCCCATACCCGCACCCGGGTCTCTGGCAGCATGGAGCGTAAAAACAGGCTAGTGTGCGCTAGCCTCCACCTCCCTGCTCTCCTCGCGGCGGCCGCGGAGCCTCCTAGCCCACTTCTCCAGCACCAGGCACGCGCATAGACTGCCGCACATCGTGCAGGATGGCAGCTGGGCGCCGAACTGGGTGTATATCTTCCAAGCCCTATCGGGATCCATGCTGTTCTCTATCATCGTCTTCCAGTCTAGCCTCGCCCTAGCCTCCGCGACTAGCCTATCCCACGCCGCCGCCCTCTCACCAAGCTTAACGATGTCGCCCGCGTGAGCCGCTATCCTAGCGGCTATGAGCCCCTCCCTAACCTGCTCTGGCGTGGGCAGCGAGAGGTGCTCGGCGGGGGTAACGTAGCATATGAAGTCTGCGCCCGCCGCGGCCGCGAGGGCTGCGCCGATAGCCGTGCCTATGTGGTCATAGCCCGGCGCCACGTCGGTGACGAGAGGGCCTAGCACGTAGTAGGGTGCCCCCTTTGTCAGAGCCTTCATTATCCTCACGTCCTCTACCACCTGGTTAAGGGGCACGTGTCCAGGCCCCTCGACCATCACCATGACTCCGTGCTCGCGGGCCCTCTCGACGAGCCTAGCGTTGTTCACGAGCTCGAGCATCTGGAGCTCGTCGTGGGCGTCGTGGATGGCGCCGGGTCTTAGGCTGTCGCCCAGGCTTATCGTAGCATCGTACTCCGCGAACAGCTCTAGCAGGTAGTCGAAGTTCTTCCAGTAGGGGTTCTCGTTACCAGTCTCGAGCATCCAGGCCGCTAGCAGGGCGCCACCCCTGCTCACAATAGGCTGTATCCTGTTACTCTTCACAGCCTTCTCGGCGAGCTCCCGGGTTATAGCAGCGTGTATCGTCATGAAGTCTACTCCGTCGCGGAGATGCCTCTCGACCACCTTGAGGAAGTAGTCCTCGTCTGGCAGCCCCTTGCCCCGGGCAACAGTCTCCATCCAAGCCTGGTAGGTTGGCACAGTGCCGAGGGGGAGCGGGGTTGACTCGCGTAGGATAGCCCTCCTTATAGCGTCGAGGTCGCCCCCGATGCTAAGATCCATTATCGAGTCGGCCCCGTACTTCTTCGCCACCCTCACCTTCTCCAGCTCCATCTCGACGTCGACTACATGGGTGCTGGTGCCGACGTTCACGTTGACCTTCGTGCGGAGACCCTCCCCTATACCCAGGGGCCTAACACCCTCGCGGGCAACGTTACGGACTATTATGACGCGGCCCTCGGCGACACGCTGCCTCAGCACATTCGGGTCCACTCCCTCCGCCTTAGCAACCTCGACTATCTCTGGCGGCGTGGAGCCGCTCCTCGCTAGTCTCATTAGCGTAGGCACGTAACCACCCTGGTCCAAGAGGCTCATGGGAACTCATAGGGTTTCCACCCGCCACTACACTAGCTTTCATCAACCGGCGCGCCCAGTGCCAGTATGGTGGCTGGCGTGGAGAAGATACACGTGCTGCTCCTCAGGCCTGCTGACGAGCCCCCGCCCCCTAGGCCTGACGAGAGGCTGGTATTGTCTCACATACCCCTCCTCGACTGGAAGCCCCTCCCCGAGAACCTCGAGAGGGTGGAGGAGCTGCTGGATAGTGTAGAGTGGCTAGTCTACACCAGCTTCCGCGGCGTGAGGGCCACGAGGCGGCTAGCCGAGGCTATACGAGCCGCGAGGGAGAGGGGCTTGAGGGTTGCGGCCGTCGGGCCTAGGACGGCGGTGGAGGTTGAGAGGGTTCTGGGATTCAAACCGGATCTGGTGCCGCGCGAGTACCGTGGCGCCGTTCTCGCGGATGAGCTTGTCTCTAGGGGTGCTAGGAGCGTGCTGATGGCCCGGTCTGAGAAGGCTCTAGAGGAGCCTGTGAGGCTGCTCCGGGAGCGTGGCGTCGTGGTCCACGATATACCCGTCTACACGATGATGGTCCTCGATAGGATGGTCGAGGCTGCGGTGCGCGTGGCAAGCCTCTACGATTACGTGGTGTTCACCAGCCCTAGTATAGTAAGAGCCTTCTTCTCCAAGTGGAGGGGCGGGGCGCTCCGCGCCGCAGCCATAGGCCCGACTACCGCGAGGGCCTTGAGGGAGCATGGGGTTGAGCCCCTGGTCACGCCGCGCGAGTACACTCTAGAGGCGTTACTGGAGGCTATTCTCGAGAGGCCTCCCCTTTAATAGGCCGTGGTGCGCGGTGCGCATGGGGGTTTGGGGTGGCGGTTAGGGTCTCGCTGGTTGAGCTCGCCAGGGCTCGCGACGAGGTGGTGGGGAAGCTAAGGGGCCTCGCGGACAAGGAGCTTGTGGAGTACGTCGTCTACGCGCTGCCTAGGAGGCCGTTGAGGTACATGACGAGTAGCCAGAGGTGGCACGTGACGAGCGAGGGGCAGCTCGATAGGCTGGAGTATGCACTCCTCTACACCGCTATAGAGGCTGGCGGCCCCTTCCCGTTTAGGAGCTTCGCGGAGAGGGCTGGCGACTTTAGAGCCGCGGCGGCGTACGCGTGGATGCTTAGGGGTGAGGGGCTCCTCCGCGTTGTCGAGGGCGACCCGGTTGTCCTCCTAACCGCGGCTATATTGAGGAGTAAGGGCGGCTACTGGAGGCTCTCGAAGAAGCTCGACGCTGTGAAGCTGGAGGTCCTCTGGGATGCTGTGGAGAGGCTCGAGAACGAGGCGTTGACGTGTGTAAAGCTGCCCTCGAGGATAGGCTGCAAGTATGTCACTGCGAGGGTTCCGAGAGAGCAGGCAAAGGTTCAAGCACGTGTCCTGAACGCCTTCTACTCGCAGGGGCGGTGAGGAGCTAGACGGGGGCTGAGGAGAGCCGCTGATGTAGACTCTGGTCGCCGAGCCCATTGTTTGAGAAGCTACCGCCACCATGCACCCACCAAACCCGCTAATACCCTAGCCTCGGGGTAGAGCACGTGGAGCCGGTGGTAGGAATGGTGTTTAGGAGGAGGCGTGTCGCTCTCCGCGTATCGGATTTGATGACAACGCCCCCTATCACTATCAACAGGGATGCGAGCATCGAGGAGGCTGCTAGGAGGATGTACGAGAACCGCGTCGGCAGCGTCCTCGTGGTCGACGAGGAGGGTAAGCTTGTGGGCATCGTGACGGAGCGTGACATACTGTACGCTGTTGTGAAGGGTAAGGTGGGGAGGGGGCTCCCCGTCTGGGATATAATGACTGATAACCCGATAACAGCGAAACCCGACGAGCCGCTCATAGAGGCTATCGAGAGGATGAGGGAGGCTAACATCAGACACCTGCCGGTAGTCGATGAGGAGGGGAAGCCGGTGGGCGTCCTCTCCCTCCGCGACGTCGTCGACTACCTGCTAACCCTCCTCCACCTGCTCGGCGGGGAGAGGAGGTAGAGCCTCGTGTTATAGCCGGGGCTAGGCCCCCTGGCAACGGGAGCCGCTATTGCCGCGCGTGGCTGTTGTCTTCTTCCCGGGCACCAACTGTGAGAGAGAGACGCTACTAGCCCTCCGCAACGTGTCCCGCGTCGAGGCTTGTCTAGTGGAGCCGGGGGAGCTTAACCCACGCGACTGGGATGCCATCATACTACCCGGGGGCTTCAGCTACGCCGACTATGTTAGAGCAGGCGTCATGGCCACGTGGGGCTTCGCGGATAAGCTGCGAGAGGCTATGGAGGGGGGTGTGCCGATACTGGGCATATGCAACGGGTTCCAGATCCTAGTCGAGGCTGGCCTCCTCCCAGGCGCGCTCCTCCCAAACGAGTGCGGGTGCTTCGTGGCACGCTGGGTTAGGTTGAGGATAGCCGAGCCTAGGGGCCCGTGGCTCGGCGGCTACGAGGACGGCGAGACCGTCTGGATGCCGGTTGCGCACCATCAGGGTAGGTGGTGGGGCGGGGAGGAGCCTAGAGGCCCCAGGATCTACTACGTGGATAACCCCAATGGCTCCAGGTGGAGCATCGCCGGAGTATCCGCGCGCGACGGGCTGGTCGTGGGGCTGATGCCCCACCCGGAGAGGGCTGTTTACCCGTGGCAGTCTAGGGGTAGGCAGCCCGGAGGCTACAAGATGTTCAAGTGGATTGGTGTTGCCCTGCGCGCAGGGTGGTAGAGGGTGCCGCTCTCTAGGGAAGAGTTGGAGTACGCGCGTAGGCTGCTAGGCCGTGAGCCAAACCGAGCCGAGCTGGTGGTACTCGAGGCTGTGTGGAGCGAGCACTGCAGCTATAAGAGCTCGAGAAGGTGGCTCCGCCTCCTCCCCACAACAGGCCCCGACGTGGTGGTGGGGCCTGGGCGCGACGCTGCCGTGGTGAGGCTCTGGGATGACGCCCTCATAGCGTTTAGGGTTGAGAGCCACAACCACCCCTCAGCCGTAGACCCGTACAACGGGGCCGCCACCGGCATAGGGGGCATAGTCAGGGACGTGTTGAGCGTCGGTGCTAAGCCGATAGCGCTCCTCGACATACTCTACCTCGGCCAGCCTGGCGTGGAGAAGAGCGACTGGCTCGCGAAGGGCATCGTGGCGGGCATAAGCGACTATGGGAATAGCATCGGCGTGCCTACGGTGGCGGGCGAGACGTGGAGACTGCCATGGTACAACACCTACCCTCTCGTTAACGTCGCGTGCGTGGGCTTCCTGAGACCAGGCGAGCTGCTGGAGGGTCGCGTGGAGCCCGGAGACCCTATAGTAATAGCTGGTAGCCCCACGGGCCGCGACGGTCTGCTCGGGAGCAGCTTCGCCTCCAAGCCGCTAGAGGAGGATATAGCTGCTGTACAGATAGGGAACCCGTTCATAGAGAAGCTTCTAATCGACGCTATCCGCGAGGCGGTTGAAGCAGGCGTACTGAGGCACGTTAAGGACCTCGGCGGTGGGGGCATATCGGTTGCCATCGGGGAGACGGCCTACGACAGTGGCGTGGGGGCGGAGATCCACCTGGATAAACTGCACCTTCGAGAGCCCGACATGACGCCGGAGGAGATACTCGCATCCGAGAGCCAGGAGAGGATGCTCCTAGTGCCGCGGAGGGGGGCGCTAGACGCCCTCCTAAAGATACTCGAGAGGCATGGCCTAGAGTATAGTGTCATAGGCGTCTTTACGCGTGAGAAGCGCGTACGCTTCTACCACCGTGGCGTACTCGTAGCAGACCTGCCCCTCGAGGCTTTCCGCGGGCCACCCGAGCCTCCCAGGGTCTCGCGCCAGCCGAGCGGCTACCCTGATACTAGGCTGGTGAGGCTGGAGGAGCCCCGAGACTATAACAGCATGTTCCTCGAGATACTCTCCTCGCCCAACGTCTCCTCGAAGAGGTGGGTGTACGAGAGGTACGACTGGGGCGTGCAGGGTAGGACCGTGATGCCACCGGGACACGGCGACGCCGCGGTGCTCTGGCTGTACGAGCTCGGCGACCGTAGGGGTGTGGCTGTAGCGCCCGGAGGCAACCCGAGGTACACGAGGCTCGACCCGTATAGGGGTGCAGCCCTCTCCCTCGAGGAGGCATACCGTAACGTGGTCGCCGCGGGCGGCGAGCCAGTGGCGGCTGTGGATAATGTCAACGCCGGTAACCCGGAGAAGCCGGAGCACTACTGGTTCTTCGAGCAGATGGTGAGGGGGCTGGCTTGGAGTGCTAGGGAGCACGGCATCCCCGTGGTCGGCGGCAACGTGAGCCTCTATAACGAGGAGCCGGGGAGGGGCATGGTATCCCCGGTGACAAGCATAGTCGTCGTCGGCAGGGTTGGGGATGTCGACCTCGCCACTGGGCTCGCGCCCGCCGAGAGGAGGAGCGAGGATTACCTCATGTTATACGTGGGCTCCGAGACCCTGCCGGAGCTGGGGGGAAGCGAGTACCAACACGTAACCACCGGCAGCGTCGCGGGCGCCCCGCCCGAGCCCAGGCCCTCCACAGAGAAGCTCCTAGCGAGGTTCGCTTCTAGGCTACGCTCGGCGCTAGGAGAGAGCGTCAGGAGCATAGCGGTGCACGATGTGGGTGTCGGAGGGCTTCTCGTAGCAGCGGCCGAGATGGGCATAGCGATGGGTGAGGGTGTGGTGCTGGACGCTAGGAGAGTGCCCCAGAGGGCTTGCAACGCTCCGCATGAGGTGCTCTTCTCGGAGACGCAGGCTAGGCTCCTCCTAGCAGCCCCCAAGAGCCTAGCGGAGAGGATAGCAGAGCTTGCAAAGAGCGAGGGTCTAGAGGCTGCCCTCATAGGCAGAGTTGGGGGCGAGAGACTCATCGTCGAGTGGGGTTCAAAACGCCTCATAGACGTTAGCCTCGAGGATGCTAGGAGAGCGTATGGAGACCCTCTCGTCTAGCGTTTGAACAACCCCACGTACTTCTCTACGAGGCGAGGGTACCTGCAGGAGAAGCACGCTGTGCAAACCGGTCTCCCTACAGCCGCGACCAGGTTCTCGAGGGTATTGTAGAGGAGGGTGTCCACGCCTAGAAGCTCGCGTATCTCCTCGACACTCCTCCCCCGGGCGACGAGCTCGGAGGGGCTCGGGAAGTCTATGCCGAGTGGGCAGGGGCAGACGACCGGGGGAGAAGCGCTCCTCATGTGCACCTCGCGCGCTCCAGCCTCCCTGAGGAGCCTGGAGAGCCTTGCAGCAGTAGAGCCCCTCACTATACTATCGTCGACGAGGGCTATCCGCCTACCCCTAATAGCGCTCCGCAAAAGCCCGTACTTCACGCGAATCCTGTCACCGCGCGCGCCCGGAGGCATTATGAACGCGCGGCCCCTGAACCTGCTCGGGTAGAGGACCTCGACGAGGGGCAAGCCCCTCTCCAGGGCATAGCCTGTGGCCGCTGCCCTCCCGCTATCCGGCACCGGCGCCACCACGTCCACGGGGGTGTCGTCGAGCCTCGCCAGCCGGCGGCCCATCTCAACCCTCGCCCTGTACACCTCCACGCCCTCGAAGACACTATCCGGCCTAGAGAAGTAGACGTACTCGAAGACACAGGGGCGTGGCTCAGCCTCCTGGCCCAAAGGCTCGAGGCTACAGTGGCCCTCCTGGCAGTAGAGTATCTCGCCCCTCCTCAACTCCCTCCACTCGTACCCCAAAGCCTCTAACGCAGCGGTCTCCGAGGCGACGGCCACGACACCATCGGTTATCGCGTAGGCTGCAGGCCTTATCCCGTGCGGGTCTCTAGCCGCTAGCAGCTCGCCCCTGGAGGAGATCGCTACTATCGCATAGCTCCCGCGTATCACCTCCGCCGTCCTCCTCATCGCGTCGGCTAGGCTCCCCTCCTCCGTATAATAGTGGGCTATGAGCCTGGCCAGGACCTCTGCATCCCACCCCGCCTCCACCCCGAGAACCTCCCGGGCAGCATCAACGTAGTTCACGATGTTCCCGTTGAAGGCTACCGCGATGTCCACGCCATCAGCGCTCACGATGAGTGGCTGTATGACGCTACCGTAGGGTCCGCTCGTAGAGTACCTCACATGCCCCACGGCCAGGACTGGCGCCGAGGGTAGACGGTGAGAGTCTATAGCCTCGTATACTAGCCCCGAGCCACCCTCCAAGACTATACTCGAGCCGGTCTTGTACGCAATGCCCGCGCCCTCATGCCCCCTGTGCTGGAGCTCGAGCAGCAGCTCATACACTACCCGCGGGGCGCCCCTCCCCCAGAAGCCCGCTATACCGCACAAACCTCTTCGCTCCCGCCGCCTAGTTTACCGGTAGCAGCGTATCACACTCACCCCGGGGTGTATAGGGGTTTTGAGCTACTCTCGCGAACTTAGCTTAGATTCTAAGCCCTTGATAGGAGTTGTACACCTCCCGCCCCTCCCCGGCTCGCCGGGCTGGAGGGGCGGGAGCCTAGAGGATATCGTGGAGAGGGCCCTGAAGGACGCCAGGAGCCTAGAGGAGGGTGGCGTAGACGCAATCATAGTCGAGAATTACGGGGACGCGCCCTATGCTATCCGAGTCCGCGAGCCAGAGACCATAGCGGCGATGGCCATAGTCGTGAGGGAGGTTGTTAGGAGCGTCTCGCTACCCGTTGGCGTTAGCCTCCTCCGCAACTCTGGGCCAGAGGCCGTCGCGATAGCGGCGGTAACGGGAGCCACCTTCATACGGGTTAACGCCTTCTGCGAGCCAAGGGTGGCGCCAGAGGGGCTCCTAGAGCCGGTCGCCAGAGAGACGATGCTGAAGGCTAGGAGTCTAGCCTGGAGGGGCAAGATACTGGCCGACGTCGATGTGAAGCACAGCCTGCCCCTCGCCTCCGGCTACGATCCGCGCTGGGCTCTCAGGGAGACCCTGCACCGTTGCAAACCCGACGCTGTGATAGCCTCTGGCGCGAGGACTGGCGAGGCCCCCGAGCCGGGCTACATAGCGGCTCTCCGCTCGACAGCCCCCGGGGCCAAGATACTGGTTGGGAGTGGGGTTACGCCGGAGAACATACGCCTCTACTGGAGGCTAGCCGACGGCTTCATAGTGGGGACGTACTTCAAAGTGGGGGGCGTGACCACGAACCCCGTTGACAAAAAGAGGGTCGAGGCTTTTGTGAGGGTGGTGAGGGAGCTTAGAAGCCGTGGAGCCTAGCTGCGAGAGCGTCTAGGAAGCGAAGCCTCTTCGGTATAGGCGGGTGTGTCGAGAACAGCTCCTCGAGCGGGCTCGGCTCCACCCTCTTAAGCTCCTCCACGAGAGCATCCACGTCACCACCCCACGGCTCGTAGAAGGCGTCGAGGAGGCCAGACACTATGAAGAGGTAGCCCACGAAGCTCTTCTGCGACACCTCCTCCCGGAACGCGGGCACAGCACGATAGGCGACATAGAGCCTGGCCAACGCCCTCTGAAGGAGCCTAGGCCTCCCAGTCACGAGGGCAGAGTGAGCATCCGCATAGTACTCGCGCAGCCTCGAGAAGTGCTGGACAACCAGGTGCAACAGTATACCCACGGCCACTAGGGCAGCCCCTATAGCCAGTAGTGCCGCCGGGCTCTCCCTCTCCCGCTCCCCACCACCCCACAGCCCATAGTAGAGGAGCGCGCGGCCAAGGAAGTAGACGATAGCGGGTATCGTCGCGAGCGCAAGTATAGCCACAACATCCCTATGCTTCAGGTGGCCAACCTCGTGCCCGATAACAGCCACTACCTCGTCGCGGGGCAATAAGCGGAGAAGACCACGCGTCACAGCAACATAGTTGCCGAACAGGGGACTGCCATAGGCGAACGCGTTAGGAGCATCCATCTCAGCGACCATCAGCCTAGGCGGCCTGACACCAGACTCTCGTGCAATCCTCTCGACCTCCACGCGCAGCCAGTCGAGCTCCGGGCCAGCCTCATGCACCCTGTACAACACGTTTATTATGAGCGGCGAGAAGAGCCACTGCAGCAGCATAAACCCGGCGACGAGCGCCGCCGCGAAACCAGGCGCGATGCCGCCGCCCAGATACTCTGCAACCAAGCCGACCAAACCCAACCCGACAAGCACTACAGCGAGGGCGGTAAGCACCATACCCAGCCTGAGCTCGCCAAGGCTCCTAGGGTTGCGAAGCAGCCTCGAAGCCACACTAGTATTAGCTAACAGACCGACAACCAGCCCCGTCACTAGACCAGCTATTATCATCTCAAGCCAGTAGCCAAAGAACCAAGCATAGAAACCAAACACGTAACCATCACCCCAGATAAGGGGCAGAAACGCGAGACAAGGGGTTTAAGGATAGAGGCTAGGGCGTAGAGACTATCAAGACGCGAGTGGCGAAGGGGTGCGAGGCGGAACGCATAATTTGGGAGGAAAAACGGGAGGGCGGGGTTTAGACTGACGAGCGTGAGGCGGTTTACTTGCCTACTGCTGCCTGGTAGGCCTGCTTGGTCATGTTGTACCACTTGATTAGCTCCTCCATCTCGTGTATCGTCTTGGTTAGCTTGTACCAGCCGCGCTTGAACGTGTCCCAGTCTGGGCCGTTCATAGCCGCGCCGTAGCGGATGCTGTTGGCGTAGAACAGCCAGGTCTCGACCCACAGCCTCTCGATGTACTCGTCGAACGGGTTGCCCTCAACGATTATCTTCGGCTTGCCGTTCTCCATAGTTATCTTTAGACCCTTGGCCAGGCCTATCTTCCAGGCCTCGGCTAGTAGCCTGGTGGCAACCAGTTCCGCCTTGTTGGTCTCGTTCACAACCTCCTCGAACCACTTGAGACGCTGCTCGGCATAAGCGACGCTGTGGCAGCTAGCACATATCCTCACCATCTGCTCCATCCTCCTCTTCATCTCCTTCTTGTCAATCACGTAGCCCTTGGCGGGCTCGCCGGTCAGCAGGCAGTAGGGTAGCGGTAGGCCAGCCTTGTTCCTGATCTTGAAGGTCGCCTCGTACTCGGGCTTCGGCTGTGGGTGGGCGTAGACGCCGAACAGCCTAATCCATATCCTGTCGCCTGGGTCGTGAGTCCTGTTCACGATTATCCTGCCGTCGGGCGTCGCTAGTAGCGAGAAGTGGCAGACAGCGCAGCTTGGCGCCCTGAAGTCGCGGCCGGGCACCCACGGCACTGCAGTCATGTTGTAGGTCTTCCACTCTGCCAGGAAGATGTTGCCGTGCTTAGACTCCTTCCAGACGTTGAAGGCTGGCACGTCTGGGTCTAGGTGGCACTGGGCGCAAGTGTACGGGCTCCTGGCGATGGCGATGCTGAAGCTGTGCCT
>CAZTIR010000050.1:0-10128 GCA_964613695.1 uncultured Desulfurococcales archaeon
GAGGTGTGAGGGCGTCGAGGAGCTTAGGCGTGTATTGGGGGTGTAGGGTGTGAGCAGGATAGCGTATCGCCCGATACTGGGTACTAGGATAACCCTGGCTCATGGCAGCGGAGGCATAGAGACTAGTGGTATCGTTGAGGAGCTGATAGTGAAGCTCGTGCCCGAGGAGCTTAGAAAGACTCCCGGCGGTGTGGGTCTCGACGCGCTTGACGATGGGGCTGCTATACCGGTTCCAGGCGGGTACATGGTGTTTAGCGTCGACTCCTACACGGTGAACCCGCCCTTCTTCCCAGGCGGTAATATAGGGAGCCTGGCCGCAAGCGGCACTATAAACGACTTGTTGATGATGGGGGCTAGGCCTATAGCAGCAATGGACGCCATAGTGGTTGAGGAGGGCTTCGAGCTGGTAAAGCTTAAGGAGGTGACGAGCAGCCTGATAAACGTGCTCCGGGAGAACAACGTAGCCTTGATAGGCGGCGATTTCAAGGTGCTCCCCAAGGGCCAGTTGGATAAGATAGTCATTGGCATGGTTGGCATAGGGTTCGCTAAGCGCCTGATAGTCGATACTAACCTCAAGCCGGGCGATAAGATAATCGTCTCGGGGCCTATAGCAGAGCACGGTGCTCTAATCCTCGCGTTGCAGCAGGGCCTCGAGCCTAAAGACTTGAGGAGTGATTCGAAGCCCCTAACCGACCTGATGCTACCCCTCATAGAGGAGTACGGCGAGTACATCCACGCCGCTAGGGACCCGACTAGGGGAGGGCTGGCGATGACCCTCAACGAGTGGGCCAGATCCACCGGCACGGTCATTGTTGTTGAGGAGGATAAGATTCCGATCAGGGAGGCTGTGAGGGCGTACACGGAGATGCTCGGGGTAGACCCGCTCACCCTCGCCTCGGAGGGCGTGGCGGTGCTAGCCGTGCCCCCGGAGAAGGCGGAGGAGGTTGTGGAGAGGATGCACGAGCTAGGCTACAAGCACGCGTCTATAGTAGGGGAGGTGAGGAGGGCGGAGAGGCACAAGGGGATAGTGCTCCTCAAGAGCGTTACGGGCGGCCTTAGGATACTGGAGCCTCCGAGTGGTGAGATAGTGCCGAGGATATGCTAGAGCCCCGCGTATTAACCGGGAGGCTGCCGGAGCTTTTGGGAGGAGTGTTTTGCCCACTGTTGTGGTCTCGCCGGAGCTGCTGCGGGAGAAGCTCCGCGACGACCCCCTACTCTCCAAGGCCTGGAGGATTGCGATGGGTGACGCCGAGGTTAGGGCGCTCTTACGCATGAGCAACGTTATGGCGGTCAAGAGGCTACACTATAACGATCATGGCCCGGTGCACGCCACTATAGTCGCGGGCGCCGCGTTGGAGGTCTTCGATAGGCTTGTTGATGCGGGCGTCGAGCCAAGCAGTATTGCAGATGGTGTGGTCGAGACCCTCTCCGAGGCCAGGCTCATAGTTCTGCTCGGCGCCCTCTTCCACGATATAGGCAATAGCGTTCACCGCGTGAACCACGAGCTAATAGGCGCGTTACTCGCAGCCCCCATACTCGACCGGATTCTCGAGAAGCTGTACGGTGGGCTTGGGGAGAGGACTTACAGGCTTAGACAGGAGGTGCTCCACGCCATCTATGCCACCGCGTACGATGTTCAATGTCTCAGCGTGGAGGCTGGCGCTGTGAAGGTCGGGGATGGGCTCGATGTTGCCGAGGGCAGGGCGCGGATACCCTACAGGCTCGGGAAGCTGGACATGCACGCGGTCTCGGCTCTTAGTGTTAAGAGGGTGGAGATAGGCGAGGGAAGGGAGAGGCCCATAGCGATAACAGTCTATACCATGGACTATGCGGGGCTCTTCCAAGTCGAGGAGGTTATGCTCCGGAAGATAGAGACGAGCGGCATACAGGACTACATAGAGGTCTACCTGCGCGTTGGGGACTCGCCCGCCCAGCGCGTATACCCCGGCTAGGCGCGCCCCTACCCGCCGCCCCGTCCTCGAGGGGTTGCCACGAAGTTGTTCAGCGTCGCGATGGTGAAGCCTGCGAGCAGCACAGCAGCAACGAGCATGGAGTTGTGCGCGCCTAGAGCCTCGGCTGCTATCAGTGTTAGCGCTAGGCCGCTGGCTATCCTAACCTCCTCGGACTCCACCAGCCTCGATACTATCACGCTAGAGCGCACTAGCAGCGCTACTAGCACGATACTCCCCCAGCCGATTAGACCCGTAACCCCGTACAACACCATGTTCGAGAGTAGGTCGGGTATCGTGGGGGCATACCCTTCGAGCAGAGAGGAGGCGGAGATTGCCAACGCTAGAGCCACAACCGGGTAGAGTATGCAGAAGCCACTCTCCTCCTGAAGGCGCCCCCGCCGAAGTAGAGGCGCTACGTGGGGCACGCTAGCAACCAGGGAGGCTACAAGCGCCGCGAGGAGGGGCAGTCTCGCAAGCAGGGCTAGCGTTAGCGTCGCAAGCGCAACCCCTACCCCCGTCGCGATGTGCGTCGACGCCTTGGTTACGCGCGCGCATCTAGCGTATAGGGCGAGGCCCGTAGCGTAGATGACGAGGGGTGCTAGCATCGCCCTCCCTTCCGCGAGGCTCGCGTATAGCAGCGAGAGGCTCATGAGGACCAGCGTAGTGTAGGGCGGCAGGCCCCCGGTGCCACGCTCGTAAAAACGCGCGAGCACATCCCTAAGCTCCTCGCGCGCTGCTATCTCGAGGAGCCCTATAGCCGCTATCGCGAGAGCCGCAGGCAGCACCAGGGTCCTGGTCATAGGGTGCACTCTGGGCGAGTCTACGAGGCTCGAGAGGAGGGAGGCATACACCACAGCAACGAGCCCGAGCGGCGCTAGGAGCCTCACGAGGGTGAGCGGCCTGGGTTTAGCGGCGGCAACCGCCGCCCACGAGCCGGGCCCCGCGACGAAGAATAGGCCTGCGAGCACCACGGCAACCGGCTTCGATAGGCTGAGTACTCCAGCCAGGTGTAGGAGGACTAGGCTCATGTCGAAGTACGCTAGCGTCGCTAGTATGGCTAGTGCCTCTAGCACAAGCTGCACCGGTTCAGCCCACAGTAACATAAGTGTATAAGTGTTGCCGCTCCTCGTCTATTCCCGGTGCGTGGGCTAATGGTGGGATACATACACGCTTCTCTTTTAGACTCTACCGCCTTCACAGCCACCACGGCGCAACTACTATGGTCACGCCGGTGCTCGACGAGATAGAGGTTCTTGTGAGGGCTCTAGGCCTCCTCTACGAGAGGAGGGGGGATGCCATACTAGTCGAGGTTGAGGAGGAGGGGCGGAGGGTAGGCATAGCGATAACCTACGACGAGGTGAGCGACTCTATCAGGGTCGCGGCCCCGCTTGATGTCGAGCCTCTGCCGCAGGCTCTAAGCTGGTACCTCGAGGAGAACTTCTCGAGCACAACCTACAAGTACACCATCGACACCGAGGGCTTCGTGACCGTCGTCTACGATCTGCCGAGGAGGTGTGTGCGCACCGCCAGGGACCTCAGGGAGGCTATAATGCACGTGGTGACGGGCGCTCTCAGGGTTCTCGAGAGGGTGGAGCCCGGCGAGGAGTCCTAGATGCTCTTGCACTGCACACGCCTCCCCATGGTGCATATCCTCCCTCTCGTATACCTTAGGCCTGGATCCCCCACGTGTATCCAGATGCTAGGCGGCTTCACCCTCCCATCCTCGTCTATAACCTCCCCAACCCCTATCGACTCGAACACGAGTATATCCTCGACGAGCAGGACCTCCGAGGAGCTAGACTCGACGTCATAGAAGTAGACGAGCACGCCAGCCCTGCCAGCCTGGAAGCCGAGGAGGGTCCTACACTCCGGGTCACAGACCTCCACCGCGTCACCCTCCCTACCCACCACGACGCCCCTCGCATTGAGCTCTGACACCGCGTCGCGTCCGCCTCTAAGCAGGTCTGCTAGGGTAGCCACAACACCCCCTAGTCTAGCGAGGAGCTGCAGCGCTATGTCTCATACCCTCAGAAGCCCTGCTAAACACCCACCCTCCCGGGTACTGCACGGTGGCGCCTATGGATTTCCTCGAGGAGGTCTCTAGGCGCGTGGAGGGCAGGTGCGCGGGGGGAGGCTCTAGGAGCGGGAGGGGGTTTGTCGAGGCTCTCTGGGAGGGTTGGAAGGAGAGGAGGCTAGCGATCATAGGAGAGTTTAAGAGGTGTGCTCCCGGCCGCTTCGTAGGCCTCCACGAGCCGTGGGTCTACGCGGAGCAGCTAGCCCCATACGTTGACGCGTTCTCGGTGCTAACGGAGCCCTACTGGTTCTGCGGCTCCTACGAGCTCATCCCAATCTTCTCCGCCCACAAGCCAGTCCTGGCCAAGGACTTTACAGGCTGCGAGAGGATGATAGAGGAGGCTAGAGAGTGGGGAGCCTCGGCGGTACTACTCATACTCGACCAGCTAGGCTGGTCTAGGCTCACAAGGCTCTACGATACTGCGAGGAGCCTCGGGCTAGACGCCCTCATAGAGACTAGCAGCGCTCGAGACGCTATAGAAGCGTATCGTAGCATGCCGGAAGCGGCCATAGGGATAAACGCGCGTAACCTCCACACACTCGAGGTGAGCCAGAAGAGGCTGCTGGAGGAGGTAGAGAAGGCCTCGAGGGAGGAGCCGGGGATGATGCTAGTGGCAGAGAGTAGCGTCAAGAGCGTCGAGGAGGCTCTTAGGGTGAAGATGGCGGGGGCTAAGGCAGTTCTAATCGGAACGTGGTTCATGAGAGAGCCTGATGCAGCCGAGAAGCTCTACGCAACACTCGTAGAGCAGCGTAAGGGTGGCGACTCCTTTAGTGGGTAAGAAGGTTGTTTCACACGCGCGAAAGTACATAACATAGATAAGGGTTTCAACCATTATAAGACACGGCGTGTAAGAACGGGTGTTAATCTTGGCCTCAGAATCCAAACTCCTGGAAGAGCTTGGAGTGTCGAAGGACGATATTATCAAGATGTATGCCGAGATCCTCGAGCGTTTCGGCTTCAAACATTTGATAGAGGAGTTGAGCCGCGTTGTAGGGGAGAGGACTGCTACACTGCTCGCCTTCCGCCTAGTCCGTGCCACTATCAGGGAGGCTGTAGAGGAGATAATCCCACGGGGGCTTGTAAAGGATCCATACAAGGCGCTACTACTCTGCTATAGGCTCTTCGCGCTCGCCGACATGCCCTTCGAGGCCAGCGAGAAGCCCGAAGAGCACCTCGTAGAGGTTAGGAGGTGCCCCCACTACAAGTACACCCGGGACAATCCACGCGCCTGCATAGTATGCGGCGCTATGAAGGTAGGCGCTCTCGAAGCGCTAACCGGGCGGAAGGTTATGCTCGAAACCGAGGATGGGAGCAAGTTCGGGCCCTCAGACGCGGATATAGTGGTTAAGCGCGAGTCCCACATGCCCAGAGGCGATGACGCATGCCGCTTCAGGATACTCGTGCTGAAGGGAGGAGGCCTTAGCATCGCGCGCTAGTAGCGTGTACCGCTCCTAGGCACCTAGCCTCGAGGCAACTCTATTACCATGTAGTCGATCGGCTCCCCTGCCGAGCACAACTCTCTGACAGCCTTCTCGAGCGCGCCTCCACCACACTCCACCCCTCTCGCCGTGTATATGCACACGCCATACTTGCCGTTCATCCTCACGACCTCCACGATATCGGCTCCGATAGTGTAACGTATGTCGAAACCGTCTAGGTACCTACGGGTGTCTATCAATTCTTGCATTTCTCTACCCTCCTCCACCACTCTACCCGCGGTGTTAGCCTCGGAATGATAATGGGTCTTGATGGCTTGGGATAAACTCTCGTCATACACCAGCCCCCCTGACAACAGTCTCACCACACACGACTCTGTGCCAGCTGTGCTCGACGCTAACGGCTTCAGAGAAGGCGTTTGGACAGGCGGCGCCATGGGCGGCATAGGAGCGGGGAGTAGCTCTTCGATCACATGTTCCAGGTTCTTGGCGGCTCTATCCTCGTCTATCAGCTTCTCTACTCTCCCGTGCACCGACACGGCAAGCACCAGCTCTCCTCCCCTACACTCACCGACAATCTCTACGTTGGCGTCGCCCTTCCCGCGTGCAACAAGCCTATCATCTTCCAACCTTTCCACGAACCTCAGCTTGAACCTCTTCTTCGTAAACTCGTCGGGCTGGTAGAGGAGTGTCACCACGAGCTTATCCCCGCGTCTCGCTAAACTGGCTAGCCTTAGCGGAGCGAACACAGCTTCAAGGATCTTCTCGAGCCCCACGCGTTTCAACGCCTCTTTGCAACCAGGCGCCTGCCTAGCAGCAACTATCTCAACCACCATTCACACCCCTTCAACAATCTATAATAGAGTGGCGGCGAGCGCCGAGACTATAATCACGTTGACGATCTCAATCACTATGAAGACTAGTATCGCATTACGCACACCCGGCTTGCGTAGAGCCGATATCGGTGTAGCCATTCCCGCCAGCACCATGGCAAGGGCTAGTAGCCAGTTTCGAGCAGCGTGTATACTCTCGACAACACCTGGAGGAAGCTTCACGAAAGTAGCTGCGATAGAAGCTACTAGCATTAGGATTATTGCCAGCGGTAGGCGCGCCTCAAAGCCTCCTAGGCGGGATGCCGTGTAAGCAAGCACGATCGCCACTATGGGTATGAGAGCGTTCTGAGCATACTTCACGGAGACCGCAACCTCACCAATAGGCTTCGGGAGGCTTTCTGCAATACTCTTAACAACCGGGGTGCCGTCGACAACCCCTCCTACGAGAGCGCCGCCCAGCCTACCCAGGCTCGGAGCTACATAGGCTACAGCGACTGCAAACGGTGCACCCACCACGGCTATCAGGAGCATCGCTATGACCAGGTGGACGAACTCTGCGTTAGCGGCTCTACCCGTAGCTATCGACGCTGAGATGCCGCACACACTCCCCCCGGAGACGAAAGTGGCTGCAAACCTCTCATCGATGCCCAGCCTGTACGCTAGGTACATCCCAGCTGCTATAGCAGCCGCGACATTAACGACTGCTATCATGCCAGCCCTTCCCCTCAAAGCACCTAGCTTGTCAAAACCCGTCACGATGCCCAGGAGTATCAGGCTCGCATCCACAAACACCCAGGGGTTTAGCGTCCTAAACACAGACCTCTCGACGTGAAGAACCTCGCCTACCAAGAGGCCTAGGAGGAAGGCTATGAGCGGGAACTCGAGGCCAAACCGCCCTATCCTAGTAAACCTCTCAATAAGCCAGGTAACGATCGTCAACACTATACCCGCTATGAGCACGCCAGTAACGCTCCTCACGCTAATCACCCCCAGGGGATCTTGATGATGAGCGCTAGAGCGAGGGCGATTACCGCTATTATGAGCGCAACTAGGTCCTCCTTCTCTACTATGATTTTCACTGTACACCCCAAACTCTAAGCAACGTAGACCACGCAGAATTATAGGATACTACGCGTTTTTAAGGAAAATATTGCAACAAAACACCGTGAAACATCTACCTAGCTACCCTTGCCAACGCCCGAGGCCAGGTCTACTGGGTTTCACCCTCACGAGTCCTCTTTAAGACTAGCATAGTGTATGTCGAGTGCACGCCTGGTATGGAGCGTATCTGCTCTATCACCTGGTTCAACTGCTCCGCGTTCAACGCCCTCACCCTCAACACGATGTCATTGTCTCCCGTCACCTCCATGACCTCCGCGACCCCCGGTATTACGCTGAGCCTCCTGGCTATCGAGGTCGTGTACACGTTGCTATTGGTCTTCACGAGGACTATTGCCTCCACACCCTTCGGCGTCGCTAGTGCCAACGGCTTCCCGGTGACCTCGCTGGCTATCTCCAGCAGGTCCTCGTCGCGGAGGTAGCGGATGTCGGGCCTCTCCTTAATCCTCTTCACTATCTTCTCCAGCTCCTCGTCGCTGACCTGCACTCCCAGCTTCTCGAGCCTCGCTTTCACCGCCTTCTTTCCAGTATACTTGTCTATCACATAGTCGCGGGTGCGGCCCACCATCTCCGGCGGGTAGGGCTCGTAGGTCGCAGGGTTGGCTAGTATGCCTGCAACGTGCACACCCGCCTTGTGCGTGAACGCGTTGTCGCCCACCACCGGCGTGTTGGGGGGCACTGGTATGCCCGAGTATCTCTCAACAACACGCGATATCCTCGGGAGCATCTTGAGGTTCACAACCTCCACGCCATAGTGGACTTTTAACGCCACGGCCGCCTCGTGTAGAGGCGTTATCCCGGCACGCTCGCCGAGACCGTTGACTGTCACGTGTATTATAGTGGCGCCGCCCTCCACGGCTGCGAGAGAGTTAGCGGTGGCCAAGCCTAGATCATTGTGAGCGTGGACGTCGAACTCTATGTTCGCTACATCCCTCCTAAGGCTCTCGAACAGAGCCCTCATGAAGGCCGGCGTAGCTATACCGACCGTGTCGGCTATTGATACTCGGTCGGCGCCCGCATCCCTGGCAGTCTTCACGACCTCGACTAGGAAGTCGTAATCGGCTCGAGTAGCATCCTCCGCTGTGAACCTGACCCTAACTCCATACTGTTTCGCGTACTCCACCATCTCCCCTATTATCGAGAGAGCCTCCTCACGCGTCTTACGGTGCTTGTACTTTAGGTGTATATCGCTGACACCGTAGAAGATGGCTATCCTATCCGGCCCTATCTCCGCGGCGACATCGATATCATGCTTTACTGCGCGAGAGTGTGCCACTATCTCCGAGCGTATAACACCCTCACGCTTCAACTCCACAATCTTCTTCACAGCCTCGTAGACATCCGGCGCTACGGCAGGATGACCAGCCTCTATCATTTGGACGCCAGCGTCGCTAAGCAGCTTCGCAATCTCCACCTTTTGCTCCACAGTAAAGCTGACGCCCGGGGTCTGCTCACCCTCCCTCAGGGTCGAGTCGAGCAACCCTACCCGTATCTCGCGGGGCTTCGGCCCAGCTACCCCGTACTCTTCCCGCCTCATCAACACCTATAACCCGTAGTGGGTTGGGCCGCCCAGCCCACCATAATATGAGTAGTTGTGCACAACACATGCGAGAGGCTAGCATGTACAAAAACACGGGGGAGAAGCCGGGAGGGTTAGACGCGGCGACCGCGCCTACCTCCAGGCCTTCTCGTGGTATCGTGGGGTATTGGGGTCACGTCCTCGATCCTACCGATTATGAAGCCCATCCTCGCCAATGCCCTGATAGCCGCCTGCGCACCCGGGCCTGGGGTCTTTGGGCCGTGGCCTCCGGGGGCGCGCACCTTGATGTGGAGCGCCATTATACCCTTCTCCATCGCCTCCTGGCCCGCCCTGCTAGCGGCTAGCATGGCGGCGTAGGGGCTGGGCTTCTCACGATCAGCCTTAACCACCATGCCGCCGCTAGCCCTTGATACAGTCTCGGCGCCCGTCAAATCCGTTATGTGCACTATCGTGTTGTTATAGCTGCTGTATATGTGTGCAACCCCCCACTTTATCTCCCTGGATGCGAACGCCATGCACCCTCACCCCTCACGCAGCTAGCTAGCAGCACCTCCACCCTCTTGAGCCTCACTCGCCTGCCCGGCAGCCTCCTCCTCGCGCCTCCTCGCAAAGGGGCTAGTAGGGGCATAGTCTATGAGGTCCTCCTCGTCGCGGGGCACCAGGTAGCCTGGGGAGCGTATACGCCTACCACCGATAGCTATGTGACCGTGCACGATGAGCTGCCTAGCCTGCCATATAGTCTTGGCCAAGCCCTTCTTGTAGACGAGTGTCTGTAGGCGCCTCTCTAGGAAATGCTCGGCCGTCAACCCGAGGACGTCGTCGAGTGTAGCGTTCTCCGGGAGTACGCCCATCTTGTAGAGCTTTGAGAGGAGCTGTTGCTCTGCCTGCTTCCTAACCTCCTCGGGGAGCGCGAGAAGCCTGCGCGCACGGTGGCGGAAGTACCTGGCGAGCGTCTCAGCCTGCCATATCTCCTTCTTGTTCCTTAGGCCGTAACGGCCTATGAGCTCTATCTCGCGTAGGAGCCTCTCCTTGATCCATGGGTGGCCGGGGGACTCCCACTTCTTACGCGGCTTCTTCGGGTCTCCCACTACCCACCACCCCCTCTACTTCCTCTTCTTCGAGACGCCCACTGTCATGCCGATACGACCGGTGGTCTTTGTCCTCTGACCCCTCA